>JABCYV010000029.1 GCA_013290025.1 Acidobacteriota bacterium | reverse complement strand
TTTCGGCGTTCGCCATCTGCGCCTCAGCCTGCGCCAGTTGCGCTTTGGCCTGATCGAGCACCGCCTGAAATGGACGCGGGTCAATCTCAAATAGCACTTGACCCTTTTTGACGAATGCGCCCTCGTGGTAATCCTGGCGAATGAGGTAACCGTTCACTTGCGGAGAGATCTGTGCGTTGACGTAGCCTTCGAGGGTTCCTACCCACTCGCCCTGAACCGGCACGTCTTTTTGAATGACCGGTGCGACTTCGACGACCGGTGGTGGAGGCGGGGCCGCAGCCCGCACCTTACCGTTGCTGCAGCCAAGTGCATGGAGCAGGAGAACCGCACTAACTAAAGCTGTAAATATTTGCTTCATCATTTCTTTCCCCTCAATCGTGGTTACTTAACTTCCGCTTTAATCGCGTCACTGACGCGCCTGAATCGGGACGCTGCTCGGTTGAAGGGAAATGTGCCCTGAGAGTCGTCTCGTTCGATTTCAGGCGCGTCAGTCACGCGACTGCCTTGTTGGTGGACTCAATGGTTCCAACCTTCGCAAAGGCAAATCGGATGCCACACCCGAGACCGTGCTAGATCTCGCAGAATGAATGAGTTTGTCAGGCGGTATCCACGCTGGCTGTCAAACAGGTCAAAACTGTCAAGAGAGCCGATTACTCGATCCAAAAACTCGGTAATAAGACAACCGGCCGCATGTGCCTAAATCGCTTGAGAACGTACGACGGGAGGAATCTCTATGGCGTATCGGGAGAGTGTATTGCGGCACTCCGAGCGGAACGATCTGCCCGAGACAAACTAACTCTGCTCACCTCGGGCCAAAGGATGAATATGGAATTTAAGGAGTACGACTTTGCTCGGAACCCTGTCGTGCAGAATGAGGTCTTCCTCCTGCAATCGAAGTGTGCTGCCTGTAGCTTTTCGATTCTGGTGCGCTCAATTGAGGAATTGGTCGAACACGAAAGATTGCACCGAACTCAATGTAGCCCGTCAAATGCCGCTGCATAGAGAGGAAGCATGAGAGGCGATGTGTTGAATTGCAGAATTGTGAAGACGCTTAGATGATTACCCGAGGCCTCGACCCTCCACAGCAGAATCCGAGTTTGACTTGCCGCACCGATGTCAGAGCTTATTCAACCCATTGAGAGCCGCTACTTTGTAAGCTTCGGCCAGGGTCGGGTAGTTGAACACCGTATCCCGAAAGTAGTCCACCGATCCGTTGTAAAAAAGCACGGCTTGGCCAATGTGAATGATTTCCGTTGCGCGCTGGCCTAAAGCATGTACCCCAAGAAGTTTGTGTGTATCTCGGTGAAAAAGTAGTTTGAGCATGCCCATGTTATCCCCAAGCATCATGCTTTTTGCCAACTCGGAATACCTGGCAATCCCCACCTCGTATGGAACTTTATTTGAGGTCAGGGTTTCCTCCGTCTGGCCAACCATGGAAATTTCTGGAATCGTATAAATGCCGTACGGAAAGAGCTCAGGCATATGCTCGAAGGGAATCCCAAACATGTGGCATGCGGCGAGTCTCCCCTGTTCCATGGAAGTACTTGCGAGAGCCGGAAATCCAATGACGTCGCCAGCCGCGTAGATGTGAGGAACAGCGGTTTGAAAAAGCTCATTAACTTTTACCCTTCCTCGCGCGTCCGCAACCAATCCAGCAGCTTCCAGGTGAAGCTGATCTGCGTTGCCTTGCCGCCCGACGGCGTAGATGAGTGCGTCACCTTGTATTTTCTTGCCGCTTTCCAGCTCCGCGAATATGGATTCACGGTGCATCTCCGTTCCGACGCGCGTCACCTTTTCTCCTAAACGAAACGTAATGCCAAGCTGGCGCAAGTGATAAGACAGCGCTTGGACAATCTCCTGATCGACAAAGTCCAGAATCACTGGTCGCTGGTCGATCAACGTAACTCGGGAGCCCAAAGCAGCCATAAAAGACCCATATTCGAGCCCCACGACACCGGTGCCCACGACGATTGTTTCTCGCGGCACGCCACTCAAAGCGTGAAGGTGGTCCGTGTCTACGATGCGATGATCGTCGAATGGTATCTCGGGGCTGTGCGCCGGGCGCGTACCGCAAGCAGTCAGAATGTTTTTGGCTTTGAGTTGGTGCCCATCCTCACCGTCCTGCACCGTCAGCGTATGCGGGTCCAGAAATAGTGCCAGACCTTGATAGATGGTGATTCCGTTCCGCGTCAGTTGAGCGCGGACGACGTCGGTTTCGCGCTCGATGATTTCTCTTACTCGCACCGAAACATCCCGAACAGAAATGTCGCCGTACGCTGCCCGCCCGTTGCCGTACTGCGCTTTGACGGCACGGCTGGTGAGCTGAAATATAGCTTCGCGAACGGTCTTGCTGGGGATCGTACCGGTATGAACGGACACGCCACCGATCATCGGAGTGCGGTCAACAACGGCAACGTTCTTGCGCGCCTTTGCGGCCGCAATAGCGCCCTTCTGTCCAGCTGGGCCGCTACCGATAACGACGAGATCGTATTCCGGTAGCATCAAGGATTCAACTCCGTTTCGCCACGGCTGAATCCTTGTGTGTCTTGAAAGAAGAGCTCAGGTCGCGCAACACGAACGGTTGGCGCAGCGAGGTTGTACTCGGGAGATTGCCTCGCCGGCATGTCCATGATGCTAGCCACGATGCCGAAGATGCTGATTGTGACTGTGATTGTCATCCTGATTTTCTTGAGAGCTCGCGCAGGAGTTGGAGTTCTTTCGCATCCGCACAACGGCCCCGTTCTCTTCGAAGAAGACTTCATCCATTAATGCTTTCATCAGGTAGATTCCACGACCGTGCGTGAAGAGCAAGTTTTCGCGAAAGGTGGGATCCGCCACCGTGTTGCTGTCGAATCCTTTTCCTTCGTCCCGAACCGTGATTGAGACTTCTCCGTCCATATAGCAACGGCATGTGACGTACACTCTCTTGCCGGAGTTATCACCGTTGCCATGGATCACGGCATTCGCGAGGGCTTCGTACAAGGCCATCTCGATGTCGGACTCAGTTTCATCGGCGCTTCGAAACTTCAGAATGAAGCGCATCAGTTGTTCCACGAAGGGAGAGATAGCCGCGACTTTACTTGGGAGCGACTGTCGCAACTCGATGAAAGGAAAAAAATGAGCGGTTCGCGGCAGCAGAGAGAGAGAGATTGAGTGTGAGCCATGGCTGCAGCCTCCATTTGGAATCTCCGTGCCATTACTCATGACGAAGGCAAGCCTGATGCCAAAGTCACCCTGAATTAAGTGATTGAGGTTTGGAGATGAGCCCAAGAGCTTGAGTCACCTGAGTTGGCAAATCTGTTAAAAGTGTCGAGAGCGACATTCGCTTAGCGAGCATATCCCGTCGATTCTGGTGCAATCGAGAGCAGTTAACCAGGATGGTAGTCAGCCAAGTGGAGATCTGCGCCTGTCCTCTGAACTGGTCCAGGTGGTTATAGGCGGCGAGATGGGCATCCTGAACCGCGTCTTCTGCATCGGCAGTATTACCCAGGATGCGGTATGCCCTTCTGTACAGTGGGGGCAGGCCACTAGCGAGAATCTGATTCAATTGCTGAGCCGCCCCCTCTTCACCTCCAACTGCTTCGCGCTCATCCGTCACGTCGCATGTGCTTGGCATGCTCTTTTTCTCCCAATCCTGCGAAAGTCTTCGCGACCCGCGCATCGATCGCCTCTTCTTTCAAACTTGAACTAAGCCGGTTCAATCGCCTGCTCGTGTCCCTGAATTCCTGCTTGTCAGCCGAGTCAGTTGTTTCACCACATGCTTTGTAAACACGCCGTGGCAGCGGAATTTAATTCCTCCATTCATCAATTCGAGAATTACGTTCTCGCCTTCCTGGCTGATAGTCGTGATATGTTTCATTTCGATAACCAGTTCACGGCCACGAAGATCTGCTCTGGCCTTTTCGCAGGCGCTTCTCAGCTCGGCCACCCAGGGTGCGAGGAGCTTTCCTTCAACCACCAGCCGACGCTGCGTGGCGCTATCGATCAGCGAGATTTTCAGCATTGCTTCTTCCCAGTTGCGATTGAAGCAAGGCGCACGCCAAACTTGCCGAGCCGTAAGTCGCTGAATTTTCAGGAGAGAAAGGCCAGGACTTCGAACTATCAAGATCGAAGAAGTTGAAAGCGTCAAAACTGTCGAAGCTACAAGAGAGAGCTAGGTTTAGAGGACTGCGGATCAAGCATATTGCTTCGCGTAAATCCCAAATTTCTTCATTCGAGCAAGGAGCGTCGTGCGGTTTATCCCTAGGCGAGTAGCAGCGCCATCGGCACCACCTACTCTCCCCTTACAAGCAGTCAGCGCTCGTATGATCTCATCGCGCTGTCTTCCTTCATACTCGTCAGCAACAGTGGCTTTGTCGCTTTGGTGATTCGTTTTCTCTTCAACCACTGGCTCGATTTTACGATCTCCGGTGCGTGGTATCACTATCGTATTCGTTCTCCGAAGTTCTCCGAGCGGAGGCTCCAGCGACCTGCCGCGCGTAAGGATCACTGCCCGCTCAATAAAATTCTCCAGCTCGCGAATGTTGCCAGGCCAATCCCAAGTCGTAAGCCCTTTCATGACGGCCGGGGAAATGGCTTCAATCTTCTTCTGCATTTGCTTGGCAAACTTTTGGACAAAGTAACTCACGAGTTGTGGAATGTCATCCTTCCGATCCCGCAAAGGCGGAATTCGGATCGGAAATACGTGCAAACGATAGTACAAATCACTTCGGAATTCGCGGTCCGCAATCATTTTTTCCAGATCTCGATTGGTTGCCGCGACCAAGCGGATGTTCACTCTTCGCGTGTGAGTGCTCCCAAGCCGTTCGAACTCTCGCTCTTGTAAAGCGCGCAACAGCTTTGGCTGGATCTCAAACGGAATGTCTCCCACTTCGTCCAAGAACAACGTGCCTTGATCCGCCAGTTCCATCCGCCCAATTTTTTGGCTGATCGCGCCTGTGAAAGCACCTTTCTCGTGTCCGAATAATTCGCTCTCCAGCAGCCCCGTAGGAATGGCGGCACAATTCAGCTTCACAAACGTGCGGTCTTTACGTCTGCTGCGATCATGAATGGCGCGGGCGACCAACTCTTTTCCCGTACCTGTCTCCCCAAGCAGTAGGACTGTGGAGTCGTTGGGAGCAACAGTTTCGACCAATTCCAGAACATGCTTTAACGGTGAGCTGTTCCCCACAATGTTCTCAAAATTCATCTCGCTGCGGATTTCTTCTTCGAGATACAGCTTCTCCAGGGCGAGCTTGTCTTTCAGTTGTGAAATCTCGTGATATGTACAAGCATTTTCAATGGCGATGGCGATCTGCCCTGATGCCAGGCTTAGAAAATCAACATCCTCCGGCGAAAACGGAGTCTCAGTCGTGCGTAAAATCGACAGAATTCCCAGAACTCGGCCACGATTCACAAGTGGAATACTGCAACCGGCTTTCAGGCCCTCCGCAGCCGCGATTTCATATGGCTCAGGCTCATCAGGTTTCGGTAAGTCAACGAGTACCGGTCTCAAGGTGTCTATCGCTTCTTTAACGGCAGCGCTTGGCGTAACGAGCAACTCTTCCTTGATGACCCCCTTGCCGTGCGGAAAGTCCATGGCAAACACCCTGACTTTTGCCGATGCTGCGTCAGGCAGAGAAACAGCAACGGCATCGGCGCGCATGACTTCGCGTATGATTGCCGCAACCGCGCGCAAGACCTCTCGCAGGTCGAGGCTCGACGTGATTTTGCTCGTCAAATTGAGGAGCAACTGAAGCCGCTCGTTTTGACTTCGTAGTTCGCCTTCTGTGCTCATGCGCATGGACCCGCCGGATCCGGTACACAAAAGTCTAGCGCACTCGGATCGCACTTTGAAATCTCAGCTGAAACGCAGGTTCGCCTTCCGCCCTTAACACACTGCCGTTCGGAGAAGGCCAAATCCCGCGCCGCAAATCGACACTTTCGACTTTCAACACCTTCCGACTGTCCAATCTAAGCTGAACTTACAGGAGAGTGCCGAAAGCGCGCTGTCACCAACTCGATTTCAGTTCCCATCCTTAATATATACAGGCGCCAGGTGCCGCGTCGCCGGGTCATCTGAAATTTTCTAAGCAAGTCAGCCGCAGCAAGTAGATCCAATCCGATGGTGAACTCCTTTGTGAATATGAATGCGTTTCCCAGTCCGCTGGCACAGAACGGATCGCCAGCAAAGGGCTCCCCGATGTTCGACACAAGACATGTGGGCGGACCTATCGAAAGGTTGTTAGGGTTCGGAGCCACACGCTTTACGGGATTGAAATTCTCTTCTTGGGCGAAACTTATATTTCTCGCCGGTGTTCGAAATAGCGTGTTCCGCGTGTCTTCGCGCTGCAACACTGCGCCTGTTGGGAAGGAGCAGGCATCTGGTGCGAACCGTTTTGCTATTACGTCTTCAGGACTGTCAACCTAAGGGTCAATGTTCGGCGAGCCCGGCGCAGTTCCAGCTTCAGTCAAATGAGAGGAGGATTATTCAGATGGTCGCCGGTGGAGTCAGTCCCAGGGACATTGCCCGGCGACTGGAGATCAAAGAAATCGAGGTCAATGCGTCTCTCAACGACATCTTTGAAAAGCTCGCGACCTCCGGTCGGCTGGAATGCTATCTCATAAAGCACCTTCAAGATAGGGATTGAACCGAAAGTGCTCCCGCCCACAAAAGACGAACACGAGGTAGGCGACAATCTTCCCAACCCGCTATTGAACCCGATGTTAAATCCCACACTCGGTAGGAATCTCGGGCGCTGGGCAGACGTATACTACTCAACCCCACCCGAAAAGCGCGAACGGGCGATATTCGAACTTTTGCGTGAATTGGAAAGCCCAGGGAAGCCTCAGCGCGAAGATGAACCTACTGTAACAGCGGAGAATCAGGAACAAATACATACCGAGAGCCAGAATGAGGCGCTCGTCTGTCCGACTTGCCTGCACGAGACCCTTGCCCATCAACACTTCTGTGGTCTATGTGGCGTCGCACTGACGGCAAGCGAAAATAGCGATCCCGGGCAACAAACGACCACATCCGCCCCACAGTTTTACCCACTGCCCATCGACCAACAATTGGACGCTTGGCGGTGGCGACAAGAGAGGGGGTTGGCGGAATTCCGCACGCCCCACCAAAAAAGCCAATCGTGGAAATACGCGGCAATCGTAATCATCACAATCACCGCCATCGTCTTCTGGCAGTGGCGGATGCATTCGCAAGTTACAGAACCGACAAACGCCAGCCGCATGGATACGGGAACTTCCGCGATTTCGAAACAGGTAACCACGCAACGCTCCAGTGCAGCGTCTGGCGATCGCAAGGCGGAAAATAGGGCCTCAGCGCATTCGGGGGCCGAGTTATCCGACAAGCCGAAGCCCGCCGCCGGAAAGCCATTCGCATGCAGAGAAGATCATTTGGAAAGTTGCTCGGTCGCTGAGTTGTACAACAGAACTGTGATCCTAGCAAACACAATTGACGCTGCCTTCATCGACTACGACCGGCAGGTGGCACGATTGCGGATAGAGGCCAAAGCCCATGAGAATGACTCTGCAAAGCAGAAGGAGGAGCGTCTCCGGAACGGCAACCGTTATGCTCAATTGCGCGAAAGTCTGTGGCTCCGCTCGTACGTAGCCAACCAGAAGATTGATGCGCTCAAGTATCGGAGGGAATTATTGCGGCGAGCGGCGGAGCCGAGATTGGAAAATAAAAGGCTTCTTCATGCCTATAAAAATCCGCGGTTGTGCCTAGACTTGCATTATGTTGCGGAAGATCTGCGCAGACTTGCAGCAAAACTGCCAAGGATCCACCCATCGCAGAATATACCTTCCTAATAAATAGAGAACTGGCGGTCAAACTTCCGAGTCGCCGACGACTCGCCCAGAATCCACAATTGCCAGTACACTACGAATCTCAACAGATTTGGCTTTCTCTGATATGAAACTAGGATTCATCGGAACTGGCGAGATTACATCCTCGATTGTCACTGGCCTGTGTTCGTCTTTTACCATGCGGCACTCTATCCGATTGTCCCCGCGCAACACGGCAATCGCCAAGGAGCTTGCCAATCGTTTTAACGGGGTATCCATCTCTTCCTGCAACCAGGAAGTTCTCGACCACTGCGATACGATCGTGATTGCTGTCAGACCTCAGGTTGCCCGAGATGTCCTTTCGGAATTGCATTTCCGTCCAGATCATCAAGTAGTCAGCCTTGTATCTGCTCTCTCACTGCGAAGCGTGTCCGAGATCGTGGCGCCTGCTGTGCGAGTCACAAGAGCCGTGCCGCTGCCATCAACGGCTAAACGGCTAAGCCCGACGGGGATATATCCGCCGGAACCGGCAGCTTGTGACCTTTTCGCCGCTCTCGGAACCGTATTTGCGGTGGAAAGCGAAAACGAGTTCGATGCAATGTGCACGGTCACTGCAAGTATTGCGGCCTATTTCGCATTTATCGAGAGAATCGGCTCTTGGTTGGCTCAACACGGGATTCCAGAATCGAAGGCCCGCGACTACATCGCGCGAATGTTTTGGGGGCTCACCGCTTCCGCCGTCGACGCGCCGGAGCGTAGTCTCCAATCATTGACCGGTAACCACGCAACTGCCGGCGGTATAAACGAACAATTTCTCAGATACCTGATTGAACACGGCTTGCTGACGAACGTGTCTGAGGCTCTGGACGCGGTCCTGTCCCGAATCAGCGCGCCATCGCAGAGCAGTGACGTCGGAACAGCTTACTAGCATCATCCAGATGTCCAGGCCCGCTGTTCGTCTACGAATGACGGGCAAGCCGGAAGTAATGCGTCCCGGATTGGTCCCGAGAAACGCGCTTCTCTTCACCCGAGGCTAAATTCCGAACGGCCGACAACCCACGCCCGATCCAGCATTGTGTGTGCTGGCGGGCGCCGGGCCACGCATGCGGAGCAGAGCATCCCGAAGCCGGTGCGGCCCGGCGAGCGGCTACACGACGCCTAGCGTCGGAGTTCTCACACGCCAGCAATGCAGCCTAAGCAACCGCCGACGATGAGGCTGCGGCGCCCACCGCTGACGGCTTGGCACCCCTGATCGCCAGCCAGAACATGAACGCCAGCTCCCCGAAGAAGGCGGGCTGAGAGTAGGTATCCACCTTGCCCTGATATTGCGGCAACAGTACGCCCGTAAGGCTCAGGATGAGCCAGGCGAAGCCGGCGATGGCGAGCCAGACCCCCAGGAACCGCGGCAGGAATCGCGACCTGTACACAAGCAGCCCGAGGGGAAAGAGCCACAGACCCCAAAATATTTCGGCGACAACAAATCCGTAATGATGCAGATTGAGGAACAGCATAGCCAGAGCATCCCGCTGAGGCTTTTCGAATATAGATAGAAAGTCAGCCCCACGCACGAGGACGAGGGCAGCGATTGAATTCAGCTCATTCAGAAACGCTATCGGGACCGAGACCACAATCAATATCACCATGAGCGAGGCGTGCCGGCGGTTGACTCCCTTGAGCAGGTCATATAAGGCCAGGGCCACAAAGATAAAACCGGCCATGCCGATGAGTTCGCCCGCGATGCCGAGGCGAAAGAGGGTCTCGGAGGCCGCGATGTTGCTGGCCGTCGCCGCTGCGTTGCCGTGGACGATCAGCTTGCTGGGGACATAGGCCATGGCGAAGAAGCCAACTATTGACGTAAGTAGATACAGCAAGCCTGCGAATCTGCCTGGGTTCTTGGCGGAACTCATGTGTCCTCGCTTGTGAGAGTCTAGCCGTAGATACGCGGAGGGCTGTCAAAATGTTTCGTCACATGACGAAAATCAGCCGGGATTAGGGATTTTCGCGGAGGCTCGGCGTCCTGGCTGCGGAGATCTCCTAGCCAAACGCAGAATATACTTGATGGGTGAGGGGTGCCGTTTCCGGGGCGCGACCTGCGATTAGCGGCCGCATGGTGGCGCTAAAGACGGGAACAGAGCGAATACCTCGAGACTTGCATGATCAGGTGATCGCCATGTCGACACAAGCTGAAAAGGGACGAGCCTTCCGGGCACTCCATGAGCGCGACCGAGCTTTCATCATTCCCAATCCCTGGGACATCGGTACTGCGCGTCTGCTGGCGCAATTGGGTTTTGAGGCTCTGGCAACGACCAGCATGGGGTATGCCTTTTCCGCCGGACAGCGTGACAACACGATCGAGCGACCTCAGGTAATGGAACACGTGGCGGCCATCACAGCAGCCACGGACCTGCCGGTGAGCGCTGATCTGGAGAACGGCTTTGGCGACGCGCCGGAAGTCGTCGCGGAAACCATCCGGCTTGCGGCGGCGGCGGGAGCTGTCGGCGGATCCATCGAAGATGCTAGCGGGCATCCGAACGATCCGATCTGCGATCTGGAGCATTCAGCAGAGAGAGTTCGCGCCGCAGCAGAGGTGGCGCGGGGTCTTCCTTTTACTTTCACACTGACCGGACGGGCGGAGAATTACTTGCATGGGCGGCCGGATTTGAAAGACACGATCAGGCGGCTGCAGGCCTATCAAGAGGCGGGTGCCGATGTTCTCTATGCGCCGGGACTTGCCAGCAAGGACGAGATTGCGGCAGTAGTCAGCTCCGTGGATCGTCCGGTAAACGTCGTGATGGGACTGCAGGGCGTACAACTGAATCTAAGTGTTTTGTCGGCGATGGGTGTCAGGCGTGTCAGCGTGGGCAGCGCTCTCTGTCGCGCCGCTCTCGGCGCCTTCCTCCGTGCTGCCCGGGAGATGCGCGAGCACGGAACTTTCAGCTTTGCCAATGACGCGGCGAGCACTCGCGAGATTACCGCCATGCTGGCGGCATGACGCGCATCGATCGGACTGTTGGTGCGTGTAAGTGAATGGCGGAGAGAGAGGGATTCGAACCCCCGATACCCGTTAAGGTATACACGCTTTCGAGGCGCGCGCCTTCAGCCACTCGGCCATCTCTCCGCTGCGGGTTCTACCTCAATCAGGATAGCAAATCAGTGGAAGGTTACGCCCGCCCTCTCGTCTGCGCACGCGCATGAACGATCGACCCATTTTCCATTGGCGGATGCCGTAGGCTAATTTCTAAACCGACTTTGCATTTCGGTCGAGTGTCGAAGCGCCGGACAGTCGTGTGATCCCCTGGCTGGGAGGCGGCCGAGTTCAGTGCGTTTTGTCAGATTCATCCTGCACTCGTGTCTGATCAGTGATCCAGTTGACTTCCCAGGTCTTGCCTCCATCGTCGGAGAATGACTGTTCAAAGTGGGCCGAAGTCGGGGTGATGTCCGACCAAACAAATCGAACCAGGATGCTTCTGCCATTAGGGCCAGATGGTTCCGTGTCGAAAAACTCGCCGCGTCCATTCTTGAATTCTCCGATCGTGGGCGCACCCAAGGCGCCGCTCTTGCTGGTGGCCCAATAGAGACTCCACTGGTGAGTTTGGGGATCGTACAGACGCAGGGTCAGACCTTCGATATGCCCGCCAGCCGGGCTGTCGGTTTCGAACTCCTCGATCTGGGACCGGCCATTCCAAACCTTTCGAGTAACAGAGGTACCGTCAAATTCGACCCAGGTCGTAGAGCCGACTAAGCGATGATCGAGGCGCTTCAAGTGGATTTTCCAGGTGCCGATCTCGAAATCAAAATCGTGCTGTCCATCCCGCGGTTGAGATGCTGTCTTCGCTGCGTCTGAATTCTGCTGTGCGAGTCCCTGCAGGGGCTGCAGGATGACAACTAGGCTGCAGACCATGAGATAAGCCCGAATGGGTTTGATGTTCATCACCGCCTCCTTAGACTTCGTGTGTCTATCCTGCTTAGGCCCTAAATTAACTCAACAGTGGTTTATCACAATAGCCACTTTTACCTGTTACGATATAACCACTTTAGGATTTGTTTCGGATGAAACGAGTTCCTGCCAGCTTCTTTTCGCCGACTATCGACGGCTTCTAAAGAACGATTGCAGCATTTCCGCGCAACGGCCAGCCAGCACGCCTCCGCGGACTTCCATCCGATGGTTCAACTGGGGGTGGTTGAGCACCTGCACCACTGAACGGACAGCACCGGCTTTAGGGTCGTCCGCGCCATACACCAGGCGTTTCAGCCGGGCATGAATCATGGCGCCAGCGCACATGGCGCAAGGCTCGATAGTAGCGAACAGCTCACAGTCTCCTAGACGATGGTTACCAACTGCGGCACCGGCCTCGCGCAGAACGACGATCTCGGCGTGGGCGGTAGGGTCACAGTCAGCGAGATTTCGGTTCCAGCCACGCGCTACGATCTTGCCATCGCAGACGACGACCGCGCCGACTGGAACCTCGCCAGCATCCAAGGCACGCTGGGCTGCCCGCAGCGCTTCTTCCATCCAGAATTCGTCGGGAACAGTTGTCAGTGGTCCGTCCTCGATTGTTAAGAGTTGGATTTCTGCATCAGCATTAATCAATTGTAGCGGCATCACCGCCAGAATCCGGTTTCATTGACTCGTGAGTTCCTGGGCACTAAGATTGCCGGGCAACGTGAGGTTCCCGTGATCGGTCAGACCATCTCGCACTATCGCATCGTGGAGAAGCTTGGTGGCGGCGGCATGGGTGTGGTGTATAAGGCCGAGGACCTCAAACTGGGGCGATTCGTCGCCCTGAAGTTTTTGCCGGACGACGTTGCCCGAGATCCTCAGTCTCTAAGCCGCTTTCAGCGGGAGGCTAAAGCCGCCTCCGCTTTGAACCATCCCAACATTTGCACTATCCATGAAATTGACGAGCAGGATGGCCAGGCGTTCATCGTCATGGAATACCTGGACGGCATGACCCTGAAGCACCGGATCGCAGGGCGGCCGCTGGAGTTGGAGGTTCTCCTATCCCTGGCCATCGAGATTGCGGATGCGCTTGATGCAGCCCACGCTGAAGGGATTGTGCACCGTGACATCAAGCCTGCGAACATCTTTGTGACCAAGCGTGGGCACGCCAAGATTCTCGACTTCGGACTGGCGAAAGTGACACAGGCGCAAATTGTGGAGGCAGCGGGAGCGACGGCTCTGCCGACAGCTGGGGCCAGCATGGACCCGTTGACCAGTCCGGGAACGGCGCTCGGCACAGTAGGCTATATGTCGCCAGAACAGGCGCGAGGCAAGGAACTCGACAACCGGACAGATCTATTTTCCTTTGGCGCAGTTTTGTATGAAATGGCAACTGGTACCGTTCCTTTTCGTGGCGATACCTCGGCCGTGGTCTTTGAGGCGATTCTTAGCCGGGCGCCGGTTTCTCCGGTACGCCTGAATCCGGATCTGCCGCCAGAACTGGAACACATTATTAACCGGGCACTGGAGAAGGACCGCAATCTGCGGTATCAGCACGCATCGGAAATGCGGGCTGAGCTGCAGCGAACCAAGCGGGACACGGAATCCAGTCGCTCGGGGCTGGTGGCGGCGGAGCTTCCCGCGGCAGCAGGAAGCAGCGGAAAGATCAGAACTGCGGCAGCAACGCCGGTTCCGCCGATCCAGCAAACACCGAGTGCTGGGACCCCGGCGGCGCAGACACCGGTTTCAGGAAGCGGGAGCAGCAGCGTTCCGGTACAAAGCAGGCGGCGCGGAACCCTGGTTATAACGGCCATCGCTTTGATCGCGGTTGTTGCCGTGGGGCTGTTCTTCTATGGCCGTCGACCGCATGGGCTTACGCAGAAGGATTCCATCCTGCTGGCCGACTTTGTGAACACCACTGGCGATACCGTGTTCGACGGAACTTTGAAGCAGGCGTTGGCAGTGCAGCTTGAGCAGTCTCCTTATCTGAATGTTTTGCCCGAGTCACGGATTCGGGCAGCCTTACGTTTCATGGGACGTTCCCCTGACGAACGCGTGACCGGCGATGTGGCGCGGGAGATTTGTCTGCGAAACGGAGTCAAGGCGATGTTGACGGGTTCGATCTCGAGCCTGGGAAGCCACTATGTGATTGACTTGAACGCGGTCAACGCGCAGACGGGAGATTCGCTGGCCCGCGCCCAAGTGGAAGCCGAAAGCAAGGAACAGGTGTTGAAGTCGCTGGACCAGGCCGCTTCAAGTCTGCGGGGCAAGCTGGGAGAATCTGTGGCTTCGCTGCAGAAATTCGCTACGCCTCTGGAGCAGGCAACTACCTCGTCGCTGGAGGCGTTGAAGGAGTTCAGCTTAGGGCAGGCTGCGCATCAAAAGCTGGATGATGAGGCCGCCATCCCGCACCTCAAGCGCGCCATTGAACTCGATCCCAATTTCGCCATGGCCTACGCGACTTTGGGCGTGGTTTATGGGAACCTAACGCAAGAAGAGCTGCTACGGGTGAACCTGAAGAAGGCCTTCGATCTGAAAGACCGGGCCAGCGAGCGTGAGAAGCTTTACATTTCTGCTCATCACTACGACGAAGATACTGGAGAGATTGATAAGGCCATTGAGACCTACGAGCAGTGGAAAAAGACTTATCCACGGGACACGGTTCCCTGGGACAACTTAGCGTTGCAGTATGAGGGAATCGGGCAGCATGAGAAGGCGCTGGGCAATGCCAGCGAAGCCATCCGTCTCGACCCTAGGGACTCCTATGCCATTCAGAACCTCGGAGATACGTATGTACGAATGAATCGCTACGACGAAGCAAAAGCGGTGATTGAGAAAGGCATGGCCCAGGGGATTAGTGGCGATACATCGCGTTTCAACCTCTATGAGATCGCATTCGTGCGACATGACGAAAGTGCCATGCAGCAACAGGTTGAGGTCTTAAAAGGAAAGCCCTCCGGATCGATCATAATGGTCATGAAGGCGCGGGGGGAGTGTTCACTCGGAAAGCTGCAAGCCTCCCGGCAAACCTTTACCCAGGGCGTGAATTCCGCCCAAAGTCATGGCATGAAGGAGTTTGCCGCGGTAATTCGCGCGAGTGAGGCTATGTGCGAGGCTCAACTGGGCAATCAGGCCCGGCAAGCGGTTACAGATGCTCTGGCTGCGTCCAGCAGCAAAGCCACAAGAGGCCTCAGTGCAGCAGTGCTGGCAACGCTTGGTGATGCCAGCCGAGCTCAGAAGCTGCTTGACGACTTGGCCAAAGAGTTTCCCAGTGACACCATGCTGCACCAGGTGTACATTCCAACGACACAGGCATTGATAGAGCTGCATCAGAATAATCCTGAGAAGGCGATTGCCCTGCTGGAAAACCCCCGCCCCTACGAACTCGGAACGGCACCCGGAGGCGCTGGTTACTGGCCAAACTACATTCGCGGCGAAGCATTCCTAAGAGCCCACGATGGAGCGAAAGCGGCTGCCGAATACCAGAGGATTCTGGATCATCAGGGTGTCAATCCGACCGATTTTCTTTATGAGCTGGCGCGGTTAGGCTTAGGGCGCGCCTACGTAGTCCAGGGTAACACGACAAAAGCGAAGACAGCCTACCAGGACTTCTTCGCGGCTTGGAAAGACGCGGATCCGGATGTGCCGATTCTGAAGGAAGCCAAGGCAGAGTATGGAAAGCTGCAATGACCGTCGCGCCTGCAGTTGATGATATGCTTAACGGGCTATGGAGATAGCAGGTCTGTTGCGCAAAATCTTTCTGCTGGATCTGCTCCAGGGACTGAGCGTTACCTTCCGCTATCAGGATCCCAAAGAGATTTACACCGAGCAGTATCCGTTGCAGCGGCCGCAGGTAGCGGAGCGGTATCGCGGGGCACCGCGGCTGAATGTTAATCCGGATACAAACGAGACCATGTGCATCGCCTGCGACTTGTGTGCTCTAGCGTGCCCCGAGAACCTGATCGTGGTTTCGAGCGAACGCAATGAGAAGACCCGCCGCAAAGAACTCACCAACTTCACCTACGATCTGAGCCGCTGCATGTTTTGCGGATTGTGCGAGGACGCCTGTCCCACCGATGCGCTGGAACTGACCCAGGATTTTGAATTGGCCAGTTACACCCGCGAAGGCGCCATCTGGAACCGCGAAATGCTGGAGAAGGGTCCGCAGCCGACGCAGTATAAGAGATAGCTTTCAGCCTTCTGCCATCAGCTCTCGGCCCTCAGACAAACCGTACGCCACCTGTGGATTCGCGGTCTTGCCTTGAGCTGATGGCCGACGACTGAGGGTTACAAAGGCTGCTGTTGTGTCATGCAGTGAATCGTGCCGAAACCCCAAACTAGATCTCCGCAGTAGATGCCGATAACTTCGCGGTCAGGGAACAGATCGGCGAGGATGTCCAGGGCGTAGCGGTCATTAGGATCATTGAAGACAGGGACGAGAACTACTCCGTTGGCAATGTAGAAGTTGGCGTAGCTGGCGGGGAGCCGGCGGCGGTCGAAGATGACGGAAGCAGGCATGGGGAGTTCGACGATGGCGAGCGGCTTGCCGTCCTGAGTGGTTGCAGCGCGTAAGCGGCGGATATTTTCTCGCAGTGGTTCGTAGTTGCTGTCATTGGGGTCAGACTCAACGGCGGTCACAATCGTGTCCGGAGCCACGAACCGAGTGAGGTCGTCCACGTGGCCGTGAGTGTCGTCTCCGGCGATGCCGGAGCCTAGCCAGACCACGTTGCTGATTCCTAAGTAATCCTGAAAGATATTTGCGTAGTCTTGGCGAGTCATGCCGGGATTGCGCTGCTGGACCTTGCTGAGCAGGCATTCTTCAGTGGTCAGCAGAGTGCCTTGACCGTTGACGTCAATGGAACCGCCTTCGAGGACGACGCGCTGCTTTCCGTGCAATGGCCGGAGTTCGGGGGTGCGGGTGGCCTTGGCCATGAGGCTGCCGATTTTCTCGTCATACTGGTAGTTGGAGTACTTGGCCCAGGCGTTGAAGCGCCATTTGATAGCGGTGAGTCCCTCAGGGGCTGAAGCGCCAATCCCTCCGAACGTTTGTTTGGCACGACTGAAGTCGTGCCCTTCCTGGTTTTCGCGGGCGAGGGCGCCCGCGCCACATTTTACAAATGTGCAGCCGGAGTCACGGGTCCAGACGCGATTTGTTGGCCAGCGGTGGAAGCGGACGTTGTCATTGAAGGCATTCGCGCGATCAAGACTTTTTCGAGCGCGCCTTTCGGAAGTGACGTCGGCGACGATCAACTCGACCCGCTCATGGCGGGAAAGATAACGGATGATTTCGGCATACACCCAGGGGATAGGCTTGCACTTGCCAGGCCAGTCGTCACGATAGTGAGGCCAGGCCAACCAAGTTGCCTGGTGTGGCTCCCACTCGGCGGGCATGCGAGGGTTCCCGCCAGGTTTAGCGGATTCGTCTCTGGTCTTCAATCAATCAGCCGACTGGTGATTGGCGCGTAGCTGTCGATGCGGCGATCGCGCAAGAACGGCCAGTTGCGGCGGATGTCTTCGAGGGTACGCAGGTCGACCTCGCCGATCAGGATTTCTTCTTTGTCGTGAGAAGATTCGGCGAGGACACGGCCAAAAGGATCGCAAAGAAACGAACCACCCCAAAATTCGAGGCCCGGTCCCGGGGCGGCGTTGCCGCGGATGTTGCCAGTTTCGTGTCCGACTCGGTTGACCACAGCTACATACACGCCGTTGGCGATGGCATGGGCGCGCTGAATGGTGCGCCAGGCGTCGTGTTGGAGGGAGCCGACCTCGGCTTTTTCAGAAGGATGCCATCCGATTGCGGTGGGATAGAAGAGAACCTGCGCGCCTTGCAGAGCGGTGAGGCGGGCGCCCTCGGGATACCACTGATCCCAACAGACCAGCGTGCCCACTCGCCCGACGTCTGTATCAAAGGCGCGAAAGCCGAGATCGCCAGGAGTAAAGTAATATTTTTCGTAATAAAGCGGATCATCAGGGATGTGCATTTTGCGGTACAGACCACGAACCGCGCCGTCGGCGTCAAAGATGACCGCCGTGTTGTGATACACGCCAGGGGCGCGCCTCTCGAAAAGGGAAGCGATAAGCACGATGCCAAGTTGTTTCGCTAGGGCCGAAAGCGTATCGGTCGTAGGGCCAGGAATGGGTTCGGCCAAATCGAACAACACTGGGTCTTCACGCTGGCAGAAGTACTGAGTCTGGAAAAGTTCCGGCAAACAGACGATCTGGGTGCCGCGTGCGGCCGCGTCACGGATCTTTTCGATGGCGCGTTGCTGATTCTGTTCGGGATCGGGCGTGGCTGACATCTGGATCAGCCCCACGCGGAATTTCTCAGGCGGCACAGCGAGAACCTCCTCGTGCTGGTGCGACGGGATAGGATATCAGTTCTCAGTTCGCGGCTCTCGGTTCTCAGTTATCGTAGCCATGGGTTGCGGCATTTAGTAAAGTAGTGCGGCGAGGTAGGGAGGTGCGACGTGAAGCACGGAAACCATGACGGCGCCGGGATAGAGCGCCAGCTCCACGATCCGATCGAAGACAAACTGATTCCGCTGGAGCCTCTTGATCTTACTCGCGTGCACTCGATCGATGAGCTGGTGCGCGCCATGTCCAAGACAGCCTTTACTGGCCGCCAGGTGGGTGAGGCCGCAGATGTGCTTGAAGCCATGGCTCGTGACAAAGATTGTTTCGTGGTCATGACCCTGGCGGGTGCCATGACGGTAGCTAAGCAAGGGTTGGTTATCGCAGAGCTGATCAATCGAGGAATCGTTAACGCCATCGTTTCCACGGGTGCCTTGATGGCGCATGGATTGGTCGAGGCTACGGGGCGTTCTCATTTTCGCTATAACCCCGACGTGCCCGATACCGAGCTCTACGAGCAGGGCTATAACCGCGTCTATGACACTCTGGAGCCGGAGCAGAATCTGGAGGATGTGGAAGAGGTGCTGTCGCAAATTTTGGATAGTTGGGACCACAATGAGGTGATGTGCTCGTACAAGTTGAATCATGCCATCGGGCAACACCTCGCCAAGCACGCCAAGGATCAACGTGGCATTCTGAAATCAGCCTACGAAAAAGGCGTACCGGTTTTTGTCCCCGCGTTCACGGATTCAGAATTGGGGTTGGATGTGGCTCTGGCAAACCGTCTGCGGGAATCCACTGGACGCCACAAAATGCGGTTCGATCCTTTCGAGGATCTGGAACACTTTGCCGCCACCTTGTTGCGACAAAGCCGCCTGGGCATCTTTACCATCGGGGGTGGTGTGCCCCGTAACTGGTCGCAGCAGTTTGGACCATTTGTGGAGCTTCGCCATCGGCGGCTGGGAGAGAACATTCCGCTGAAACGGTATCACTATGGCGTGCGAATTTGTCCTGAGCCGGTGTATTGGGGCGGGCTGTCAGGAAGCCCATACAGCGAAGCGATTTCCTGGGGCAAGTTCGTACCTCCGGCCGAGGGGGGAAGATTCGGAGAAGTCTTCTTGGACGCTACGGTCGGATTGCCGTTGATTGTGGCGGCGGTGCTGGAACGGCTCGATAGAGATAAGGACAAAGGAGCGAGCAAGGAAAAGAAAGAAAAGGCACTGGCCAGGAGATAGGCTTCGCTCCTGGAAATTTGGTGGTCGAAATTCTAGTCGAAGATTAGAACCGCAGAGGCGATAACCGTGGTCCACAGACCGCGCTTGTCACCCACGGCGGATTGAGTGACATTCGCCGTTCTGACGATCTTATTTGATATGCGGTAGATCTCTTTCTTCTCGTCCCAGGACCGATCAGGATCAAACTCCACATTCAGAGTTGTAGCCAGCATTTCGGCGGCGAGCTCTTCCGCATAGTCTCCGGCAGCGTCTTCGGTTTCGCCAAAGGAGTGATGTTCGCTGAGATAGCCATAAGTATTCCGGTCGGCCGGAATGGCCACCCCGATGCTTGAGGCCAGCAGGCGATGCGGCTCGTGAGTGGAGTTCTCGGCCACGACGGAGAAGACTACCTCTCCCGGGCTCAGATATTTCAACCCCTGGGAGCGGGGGACCAGCTTGCATTGCGGCGGAAAAATGGAGGAGACGCGAACCAGATTCTGCGCGGCGATGCCTGCGTCACGTAAGGCCAGCTCGAAGGATGTGAGACGCTCTCTGTGTTTGCCGACCCCCTTGGTGAAGAAAATCCGCTTGGGGACCATGTCCTTGGACAATTCGAATATCCTCCGCTAACCTTGGAATTTGGTCAAACATAACATGGCGAATCGTGAACGGAATATGAAAATTGGGGTACCCGTGCGGGAAAGAAGGTTGCATGCGGACCTGAAGGCCCGCCGTTCCGCGCTGAAGCACCGTGCGATCTTTCCGGGCCGAGCCGTACTTACTTGGCTGGAGCTACCGAGCTGACTGCGATCGTATCCCCCTCGGCTTTGCCGGTTACCGTGGCCTGTTGGGCAGCGAGTTTGTCGAGTTGGCTCAGTACCGATTTGTCGCTGCTATCGAGCGTATACACTTTTTCACCGACGACCAAAGCGTACTTTGAGCCTTTGCTCACGCAGGCGCGAAGGCAGCCAGCGTCATCGCCCGGCATCATATGTTTGGCGCCGCACATGGCGTCACTGACTTTGCCGGTAAAGGTCTGCGGCTTGCCGCCGGCAAAAGCGGATGAAAGGGTCAATCCGGCAACCAAAAGCGTGGTGGCCAGCAAGATTCCAAGTTTCTGCGCAGCACTACTCATGAATTTCTCCTAAAAGGAATGGAGTCATCTAATAAGAGCCTAGAAAGCCCGACTCCTTATACCTTAATGATAAAGACAGCTCTGGACAGAGTAAAGCTACAAGGATGTCCGACAATTCTTCCGCGATCAGCGCGGATTCGGTTCGAAGCGTAAGGTCACGTCGACAGTCTTTTCTTTGTCGTTGAGCGATTCGTTGATGCTGATTTTCCACTCTCTCAGATCTTTAGCCGACTGTTGCACGAAGCGTTGAGGATAGCCGGAATCGTAGGGATCGCCGGTCAGCAGCTTCCATGCCGTAAACAAACGATTCGTATCGCGCTTGTCCAGACCACGGATGTCCAAGTCGCCCATGGTGAAGACATTGCCTTCATCGATCGAAACCTGGTACTTGACCGTGGACTGAGCGTCATCGATTTCAGGAGTTGCGAGAACGGACGCCACCATGTAACCGCGGGTTCCGTAGAGCTTCTTAATAGCTTCGAGGTCGCTCTTTAGTTGATTCGCGTTGGCAGGTTGGCCGAGTTGCTGATGGATCAGCACCCGAAGTGTTTCAACGGGGAAGGCTTTGTATCCCGTCAACTGCATCTCACTCACTTTGTACTGACGGCCGGTATCGATGTTGAAGGCGACGTCGACGAGGGTTTCCTGCGGGCTGTCCTGCACGATTTTAGGCTGGGCATCGGCGAAAGCCGCCTTCAGATAGCCGTGCTCAAGATAAACCGGGAGGAGATCTTTATCGGCTTGAACGCGAAGAGAGGAGCGCAGAAATTCCTGACCCGACATTTTCTTGGCGGCGGCCTGGAGAAGGGGTAATTCGGCTGGACCAGCGGCAGTGAAATCAATATTGCGAATGCGAATGCTGTGTCCGCTAATACCAAAAGCGAACGAACTGATGGGACCCTCTTCAGGACCCGTCCGCAGGTAGTCGACATGGCCGTCGATCTTCCGCTGGATCAGCAGCGCTTGCAGCGCGTTTGAAACCTGTTCCGCGAGGTCGCCGCCAACCGGCAGGTTGCCTTGGAAAAGCGGCACTTGGGCGCGCAGGCCGTCGAGCAGTTCTTTGTCGGAGAACCACACGAAATTGTCGAAGTGGGCAGGGACGAACGGATCGCTGTCGGCGAGCTGCAATTCCAGCTTGGTACCTTCCGAGGAGAAGTGGAAAGCGTAGGCAACATCGTTGAACGCGCCAGTTTCTCCCAGATGCTGGCTGACTCGCTTGAAGTCGTCTTCGCTGACGATCTGGCCGAGTTGGAGCCCGCTGGCGGCGACGATTTCCTGAGGGGCGAAGCGCTTGGTACCGGTCACTTTGATGGAAACCAATTTGAAAGCGGATGGTGGTAAGGGTTTCGAAGGCTTGCGGGCTTGGGCAGACGCGAGGGGCGCAAGGAAAAGCAAGAATGCAATCCCACCCTCGACCGAGAGCAATTGCGTTCGGCTGAAGTTCACGTGATGGAATTCTAATCTAATAAGTGCTCGGCTATTCAAGGCGGGGTGGTGCGGCAGACTGGGTGGGCCGGTTCGGTAAGGCAGTGCACAGGTTCTCGACCGTGCTCAAATGACAATGCGAAGGAACCCCTCTCAACGCTTTGCGAAGACTGCAGGTTCGGCTGTCTGAATCTTGACTGTGGCGTCGATGAAGGCCAGGGCGGCTCGGCTGAGGGCTTTGTCCTTTCGGAAAACCAATGCCAGGTCACGACGAATTTGCGCGTCGGAGATGGGAATCGCAGACAGCACCTTGGCTCGGACGTCCTCCTGCACGTTAGAGCGCGCGATGAAACCCACGCCAACATCGGCGGCCACGAAACGCTTTAGCAGCTCACTGGAATCCAGCTCCATGGCTAATTGCGGCTTGAGTTTGCGTTCGTGAAAGAGTTCTTCCAGCGCATCGCGGGTATGTCCAGCCTTGGGTACGACCAGGGGAAACTTTGCGACTTCGGCGACGGCAGCCGATTTCAGTTTGGCCAGAGGATGCTGGGGCGGAACGATAATCACGAGTTCATCGCGGTGAATCAGCACGACGGTGAGGCGATTGTCGGTGACGGGGAGGGAAACTACCCCGAAGTCCACCGAATTGTCGATGACCGATTCCAGAATCTTGCCATAGTCGGCACGTTTGATGTTAACCGCGACGTCGGGATATTGCCTTTTGAACTGGGCGAACACCTCGGGCAGAATGTGCAGGCAGGTGCCTTCGTTGGCGCCGACGATGATCTCACCGCGGGGAACGCGCTCAGTCTCGGCGATTGCGGTCAGCACGGCTTTGCGGGCTTCAAGCGTCTCTTCCGCATATTTCTGCAAAATCTTGCCAGACGCAGTGATGGACACTTTCCCGCCGGAGCGGTCCAGCAGCTTGGCGCCGATTTCTTCCTCCAGGGAACGAATCTGGGAGGAGATGGCGGGCTGGGTTCGAAAGCGCCTTCCCGCAGCACGAGAGAACGAGCTCAGGCGAGCGACCTCGAGGAAAGTTTCGAGCTGGTCAAAATCCATAGGAGTAATTGTTCCAGGGGTCTCAGTTTGCACAAGAAGCGAATGAAACCAACAATTTACTCTTGGATGGGCCGCTAGACCAGACCGCTGTTGATGTGGGATGGGTGGGAGGCAGAGGGAAGTTTGGGTACTTTTTGGGAGGTGATCTCACGAATCGGCTTGAATTCCTTGAAGGTGACCAAACCTTCAGTGATGGCGCCGAGGCTGGAACTGGAGCGCGCCAACACCATCAACAGATATTTTTGTGCCACCGGCCGGTCGGCAGGATGGATCAGTTGCCACCACCGCCTCATGGACTCCTGGACTTCACTTTCAGTCTTAGAGCCTTCTACCAACGCGTCGATGAGTTTGTAGACCTTACTTTTAACCGCCTGATAGGAGATGGAAACCTCCTGTGGCATGGTGGGCTCCCTTGTTAGTGAGTCGGGCAGCAATACGTTCGCCAAAGTGAAACTCTAGACCGGATGAGACTTATCGGGTCCGGCATGGAAACTGGTTGCAAGAATAAGAATTGCATATATGGATTTTCGTAGAGACATATTAGAGACAATAGGGCGTCCAAGACCGGTTCTTGGCTGGGAGGGCTGTTTACTTCGAGCCATAGAGTACAATGTTGCGCCCCTAACGGTAAGGCTGAATACAGCTGAGCCCTGATTTCCCCACGAGTGACAAAAAACCATTTTTCGGAGGCCTCATGAAGCGGCTGCTGTGGATATTTTTATGTCTAGCGATGACGGGTGCGGCCGGGGCACAAGAGCCGGCGGTCCGCCAAACCCCGGATCGCATGTTTTTCCCTTATGACATGTTCTGGGGATACGCTCAGTTCGACCTTGCCCCTCCGCATAATGAGATCGATCCCAATTTGTGCGCGGGAAACGCTGGCCAATACGGCGGCGCGAACGCACCCTGCAATTTATTCGCCCGTTATATGCTCTCTGGGTACGTCGAAGTGCGGCCTTTTGGCCGAGGGCAGTTTCGGCGATTCCTGCTGTTTGGCGAGCCCAGCTTCTTGTTCGGGAAGACGGTTCCGCAACACTTGTACACCTGGTCGCCCGACGCAATCGGTTTGGAGAAGTCCTGGGGGCTGGGCGTGTACCTGGGAAAAGGTTTCGAATTGCGCGTGACCCAGCATTTTCTGTTTACGCGGTTGGGCGCGCGTGACAAGAATCTGGGTCCCGCGGACCTCGGGTCGAATGGGCCATGGGGAAGGTATAACGCAATCGGGGTCAGGAAATATTTCGGAACGCGGAGGT
The DNA here is from genome assembly GCA_013290025.1 of Acidobacteriota bacterium. Lineage (GTDB taxonomy): Bacteria > Acidobacteriota > Terriglobia > Terriglobales > Acidobacteriaceae > JABCYV01. The sequence continues at coordinate 7,393 of JABCYV010000029.1, read as the reverse complement.
ATTAGCCTCGAGTCTCGGGAGCGTCCTTAAGCGGCCACGGGCGCAGGTTTACGGTTTCGCTGCACCAGCCAGATGATCAAGGCAATGATCCCGCCGAGTATTGCCAGCGGCACGAAAAAAATCAGCAGCATCCATCCGTCGCCTGCCAGGGAGGTAATGTCGCCGCCCACGTGCGCCTCGGGGTCGCGGTGGACGGTCCCGCCAATCGCGGTTGCGTCACCCCCGACCTGCGCGTCACTTTCGATACTGGCCTTGCCGAACAAGACAGTAACATCGCCCGCGACCTTCGCACCTTGCTCCACGACAACATTCCCTTTGAGGGCAGTGGCATCTCCAGCCAACTGCCCGCGGATATAGACGGAGCAATTTACGCAAGTTGCATCACCGATTTTCTCCCCAGCGCCTACATGGATGTCATGGTTCTTCTGGAAGCGGTCGGGAATCGACTGCGCCGCCAGTCCGGTCGACAACACTGCCAGAATTGCGACTTTACCCAATGTGTGAAGCGAGAAAGTTTGAGACATGGCAGATCTCCGAAGCTGCAGCAATTTCGCAGTCAGTATAAGCCGCCGCAGCGACTGGGGCATTATGGAAAGAACGAAGGGTGCGGGCTGCAGGCAGGCTTGCTAGCGGGGGTGTTTCGATTCTAGAGAGTAGTTTCGGACTACGCCGAAGCCAGTCACGGCGATGTGCGCAACGGAAACCCAACGCTCGATTCTGTGATGTCCGGCACGATGCATCCAGTAAGACAAACCGACGGAGGCGGCAGTGCCGGCTGCTTCCAGTGCGGCGAATCCCGCCGAATTGTTGACTACATCGTCTGGCAGCAAAATCTCTTGCCTTCCTCGTGCCTGGAAGTTGCGGGTGGAGGCATAATCGAGGCCGCGGAATAGGGCGACCCCAGAGAACAGCATAATATTGGTGCGGTCCCAGAAGCGATGTGGCTGAGTCTCGCGAGAGGACTCAACTGGCTGAGACGGAGAGGGAGCAGGGCCTTGAATGTCTGCTTGTGCGGCCAGCATCGTGGTGGTCAGAAGCATGCATCCGAATGCAACAAACATCAACCAGATTCTGGCCGCACGCTGGACCAAGAGAAAGTGGCACATTTTCAGATTGTAGCGGGAAATGCAAACAACCAAGCCTTACCCGCCTGGAAACTTCTGAGCTGTCCCAAAAGCGGCATGAGTGCATGCGTCCTACTTCCCAGTGGTTCCAAAAGGGTCTTTCCAGCAGGAGCGTCAGGTGAATGAAATATGAAATACTCGAAGAATGGAATCTCCCTTGGAGCAGCCTCGATTCTATGGTCTGAAACCACGGCAAATACAGTATGTACGGTATTGATTTTCCGAGGGCATTTGGTCTAGCGTCCGAAAACGTCCAAAAAGAAATTAGTGTGGGCGAATGGCGGCGATTAATCGAGCGCGGCTTTGTACAGGCTGAGAACAACCACTTCAAGCCACTGATTCGGGGCGTGCCCCGAGCCATTGATCCTGTCACAAACCGGCAGGCAGTTCTGTCTTTAGCGAGTGCAAGAGATCGATGGCTTCGAAATGCCTCGGTCGAGAATGAAGGAGACAATTATGAAAATCGTAGTGATCGGCGGCAGTGGACTCATCGGATCAAAGCTTGTCAACAAGCTTCGTGAGCACGGACACGAAGCAGTAGCGGCAGCACCCAACACAGGGGTCAACACCCTCACGGGCGAAGGACTGGCCGAAGTGCTGAAAGGTGCCTCGGTAGTCGTTGATGTATCAAACTCCCCCTCCTGGGAGGACGCAGCAGTGCTAAAATTCTTCGATACATCAACGCGTAACCTCCTCACCTATGAAGCGGCTGCAGGCGTACGGCATCACGTTGCGTTATCGGTTGTGGGAACCGACCGGCTGTCTGAAAGCGGTTACTTCCGCGCTAAGATCGCTCAGGAGAAACTGATCAAAGAATCTTCAATCCCCTACTCGATCGTGCATGCGACGCAGTTCTTCGAGTTCCTCAAGGGCCTTGCCGACATTTCCATGGTCGGCGACAAGGTGCATTTGCCTCCAGTGCTTTTCCAGCCGATGGCCGCCGATGATGTCGCGAGTGGTGTGGGCAGGATTGCAGTAGGTCAGCCGGTAAACGGCATGGTCGAAATTGGAGGCCCGGAACAGTTTCGCGTGGATGAACTAGTCCGGCGCCGCTTGGCCAGCATCAAAGATCCCCGCGAAGTCATCGCTGATCCAAACGCCCGTTACTCTGGAGCGAAAATCAGCGAGAAAACACTGGTTCCGGACAATAACGCGCGACTCGGCGAGACCCGTTTCGAAACCTGGCTCACTCAGCCCGCGTCACAAGTTCCGAGTGGGCATCAGCCCACTGGCGTCGCAGTGGTGACCGAGGAGAGTCATAAGAAAGCTAGCTGATATCGCCACCGCCGGCCACCACATCGAAGATTGGCTGCGTGCCGAACAGGAACTCGTCCGGCACTACGCCTAACCGCGCAGTACCGACCCATAAACACGCACTGAAATGGCGTCAATCAAATGAAAGGTTAATTTATGACATTCCCAAAACTAATCTTGGCGCTGGCAGGTCTTATGTCAAGCACGCTTATGGCACAGGAGGCTAAGGTAACGGAACTCCTGTCGAAAGACCTGACAAACCTCCCTGGCAAAGAAGGTCTGATGATCATCGTAGATTACCCGCCGGGCAGTGTGGACCCAATCCATCGCCACAACGCACATGGGTTTATTTATGTGCTGGAAGGCTCGATTGTGATGCAGGTGAGGGGCGGAAAGGAAACGACCCTGACACCTGGTCAGACCTTCTACGAAGGCCCCGATGATGTTCACGTCGTTGGGCGCAACGCAAGCGAAACCAAACCGGCGAAATTCGTCGTGGTCTTCGTGAAGGACAAAGGCGCTCCGCTGCTGGTGCCCGCCAACTAACGCCACTGGGATGGGAAGGCTTTAAGCCTTCAGGGGTGAGGCAACGAGCCGACCGTGATTCTCCGACAGTTGCATGCTCCGCTCCTTATGGTTCGTCTCACGTCTCATTGTCCTCCGAATGACGGGCTACTCGGAAATTAACCCATAACCAAGCCCTGCCCGCATTTCTCGATGGTCTAGCCCAGCCCGTATAATTACTAGTTTCCTAACGACATCGGAGGTGAGTAATGGCGGTTTCATATAACGATGTGGCGTTGCCCGCAAAAGGCGCGCCAATTCATTACAGCAATGGGCGTTACCAGGTGCCGGACAACCCGATCATCCCGTTCATCGAAGGTGACGGCACTGGGCGGGACATCTGGAAGGCGTCGGTGCGCGTGTTCGATGCTGCCGTTGAGAGGGCTTACTGCGGCAAGCGACGAGTCGCATGGTACGAGGTGTTCGCGGGCGAGAAGGCGATGTCGAAGTTCAAATCGTGGCTGCCGGATGACACGGTAAATGCTATCCGCGACCTGCGGGTTGCCATCAAGGGTCCCTTGACCACGCCGGTGGGAGGCGGCATTCGTTCGTTGAACGTCACCCTGCGGCAAGTTCTTGATCTTTATGGGTGTGTACGTCCGGTGAAGTATTACAAAGGGACGCCTTCACCGGTGAAGCATCCCGAGCGCATGGACGTGGTCATTTACCGCGAGAATACGGAAGACGTGTATGCGGGGATTGAGTGGGAAGAGGGAACGCCAGACGCGAAACGCCTAATCGAGTTTCTAAACAAAGAGATGCTGAAGGGCGGAAAAAAGCAAGTGCGTCTGGATTCGGGAGTAGGCATCAAGCCCATTTCGATCACAGGCACAAAGCGACTGGTTCGCATGGCAATTCAATTTGCCCTGGAGAGCGGACGCAAGAGCGTGACCCTGGTGCACAAAGGGAACATCCAAAAGTTCACCGAGGGCGCTTTCCGCAAATGGGGATACGAACTGGCGACGGAAGAATTCCGCGATAAAGTGGTGACCGAGCGGGAGAGCTGGATTCTCGACAATAAAGACAAAGACCCAAATCTCACAATTGAGCAGAACGCGAACCTGGTCGAGCCCGGACTTGAGTTCGCGGCGGAAGAGTTTCGTCAGTCGGTCTACAAAGAAGTAAAGGACGTTCTGGGCGCGATTTACCCGACTCATGGCAAAGGCGTCTGGAAGAAAAAGCTGATGATCAATGATCGGATTGCTGATTCTATTTTTCAGCAGGTTGTGACGCGCGCGGATGAGTACTCGGTGCTGGCGACTCCCAACCTGAACGGCGACTACATCTCGGACGCTTGTGCGGCGCAGGTGGGTGGGCTGGGCATAGCGCCAGGTGCCAACATCGGCGATGGATATGCCATATTCGAAGCAACCCACGGCACCGCTCCGAAGTATGCCGACAAAGATGTGATCAACCCGGGATCGGTGATTTTGTCGGGCATGATGATGTTTCGCTTACTCGGTTGGAATGAGGCTGCCGACTTGATCGAACACGGCCTGGAACAGACTATTGAACAGAAGAGAGTTACCTACGACTTTGAGCGGCTGATGGAAGGTGCGACCAGGGTGAAGACCAGCGAGTTCGCGAACTACATCATCGAGAACATGGGTGCAGCGGTGCTGAGCGCGGTGGATTAGCGTCACCAGAAGGCATTAACCACGAAGGACACTAAGGTTCACGAAGATACAGCTTGAACGGGCTGTCTCCTTACTTCGTGTCCGTCGTGGTTACAGGGTTTGGGTTTTGTCGCTCAAGAAAGGGAAAGGCATGCGCAAGAAAGTGACGATAGTCGGTTCCGGGAATGTGGGCGCGACCACAGCCCATTGGATCGCCTCGAAGGAGCTGGCAGATGTGGTCCTGATCGACATCATCGAAGGCGTGCCCCAGGGCAAGGGGCTGGACCTGCTGGAAGCAATGCCGATTGAGAAACGCGATTCCCAAGTGGTCGGCACGCAGGATTACGCTGATACCGCCGATTCGGATGTCGTGGTCATCACTGCTGGTATCCCCCGCAAGCCGGGCATGAGCCGCGACGATCTACTCAACACCAATCACAAGATCATGAAAGAAGTGGTCGGCAAGGCGGTGCAGCACTCGCCGAACTGCATTCTCATCATCGTGTCAAACCCGCTGGATGCCATGGCGCAGGCAGCTTACAAGATGAGCGGCTTTGCCCGGCAACGAGTTATTGGCATGGCCGGGGTACTGGATTCCGCCCGCTTCCGCACATTCATTGCGGAAGAGCTGAAAGTGAGCGTGGAGAACGTGACGGCATTTGTCCTGGGCGGACATGGCGACACGATGGTTCCGCTGCCTCGCTATTCGACCGTAGCGGGAATCCCTATTACCGAATTGATGGACGCGGCTACTGTCGAACGCCTGGTGCAGCGCACACGCGATGGCGGAGCTGAGATCGTGAAGTATTTAAAGACTGGTTCGGCGTACTATGCGCCCTCCGCGGCGGTCACCGAGATGGTCGAGGCCATTTTGAAGGACAAGAAGAAGATTCTGCCCTGCGCTGCCTACCTGCAGGGGGAATACGGAATCCACGGACTTTTCGTGGGTGTGCCGGTCAAGTTGGGCTGGGCGGGCATCGAGCAGATCATCGAGATCACGCTCACGCCGGAAGAAAAGGCGGCGCTGGATAAGAGCGCGGCAGCGGTGAAGGAGTTGGTGGGAGTGATTGGAGTGTAGGCATAGTTGACCATAGTCATTGACCATGGTATAACTAGCTTACGAGGTCCAGATTTGAAGGAAGTCGCGATATCCGAGTTTAAGGCCAAGTGCCTCGGCATCCTGGAAGAGGTTCGGAAGACAGGCAAGGCCATCCGGGTTACACGCTTCGGTAAGCCCGTGGCCGAAGTTGTGCCTCCTTCCCCCGGAGAGCCTAAAGGAAGGCGACTGGGATCCATGGCTGGGACAGCGGAGATCGTCGGAGATATCGTTGGCCCTACCGGCAGTTTGGATGATTGGGAAGCTGCGCGGTGAAATTACTTCTAGATACCCACATCTGGCTGTGGAGTGCCCTGAAACCTCATCGCCTTACCCGCCGAGTAGCCAAAGAACTTGCGAAGCCTCAGAATGAACTGTGGTTGTCTGCGATGAGTATCTGGGAACTTGCCATTCTCCAGAGTAAAGGACGATTCAGGGTGCCAGATGACCTCGCTACCTGGGTCGCAAAAAGTATGGCGGATTTGGAACTCAGGGAAGCACCTGTCACTATAGAAGTGGCGCTCGCCATTTCTGCCATGACCTTTGCCCATGGCGATCCAGCTGATCACTTTCTCGCAGCGTCGGCAAAGGTGTTTGATCTGACGCTTGTGACTGCCGACGAACACTTAACGGATTTGCCAGGGATTCGTGTCCTGGCGAATCGATGACCTACACCCGCTCAATCACCACACTCTCGACCACCACATCCTTCAGCGGCTTGTCCTGCTTGTTGCGCGGGAGGGTCACGATCTTCTGGGCTACGTCTTGGCCTTCGACGACTTCGCCGAAAATAGTGTGCTTGCCCGTGAGCCACGTGGTTGGGGCTAGCGTGATGAAGAACTGCGAGCCGTTCGTATTCGGGCCTGAGTTGGCCATTGCGAGTTTCCCGGGCTTGTCGAATTTGTGGGGAGAGCCCTTGGTCTCGTCCTCGAATTGATAGCCGGGGCCGCCGAATCCGGTTCCGGCCGGGTCTCCGCCCTGAATCATGAAGTCCGGGATCACACGATGAAAAATGGTTCCGTCGTAGAGGCGGTCTTTGCTCTTCTTGCGGCTGACGGGGTGGGACCACTCACGCTTGCCTTCCGCGAGCTCGATGAAATTGGCCACGGTCTTGGGCGCGTCCTTTTCAAAAAGTCGGCAAGCCATGGTGCCTTCTGAGGTATTGAAGATGGCGTAAGTGCCGGGTTGGCGGGGCATGGAATCCTTTCGTCTACTCGATGATAGTTGGTCAAATGAGCGTTCGTCGTCGGCCTATTGTGGAGTTGAAGTCTTGGGAGCCGGGGGCGCCGCACTCTTAGCAGCCGGCTTCGCTGTGGTCGCGGGTTTCGTTGCTCCCGCTCCGCCCTTCGCAATTGTAATGTGATTGATTTTCACGGGCCGGTAAGGACGATCGTTCGAATCATGGCCCATGCGTGCGATTTGTTTCACTAGCGCTACGGTGACATCGTCGCATTGCCCGAAGATGGTATATCCGCCGTTCAGACTCGGATAAGGCACCTCGGTGATGAAAAACTGCGAGCCATTGGTGTCCGGACCAGCGTTGGCATAGGCGAGACGACCAGGGCGATCAAACTTGAGGTCGGGGGAAGTTTCGTTCTTGAAGGCGTAGCCGGGATCGCCGGTGCCGTTGCCCGCGGGATCGCCGCCCTGGATCATGAACTCGGGGATCACGCGATGGAAAATGGTGCCATCATAAAGCGGGACTCCGTGCTTGGAGGCGTGCGTGACCGGACTCTTCC
>JABCYV010000028.1 GCA_013290025.1 Acidobacteriota bacterium | reverse complement strand
AAGAAATCTCAATAAACTTGTCTCCCACCAAGCCCTCAGACCTGATGGTAGCCACGGAATCGTTTTTGATCACACTGCGCGTTCCATCTGCCAGTTCCATCACTACATGTACCTTATCGGTCGGTCGCACTGGCAATTGGATCTGCCTGACGGTTCCTTCGTGGATGCCTCCGACACGCACCTCGGCGCCGCCATTCAGACCGGCCACGTTCGGAAATTCCGCACTCAGCCGGTAAGTCGAACTAAACAGAAAATGCTTTTCCCCAATCCAAAACACCCCTGCGCCAAATAGCAGCAGCGCGACAACGATGAACACCCCCAAACGAAAGGCTCTGGACATAGTCATCACCTGGAGCTATAGCTGAAGAACTGTTTCACAAACTCATCCTGACTGCTTTGCAAGTCGTCGAAGCTTCCTTCGGCCGCGATGCTTCCTTCGTGAAGCAGAACCAAACGATCCGAATAGGCATTTGCGCCGTGGACGTCGTGCGTCACCACAACCGCGCTCATCTTCCGTTTGCGTTTCAAGTTGATGATCAGATCTCCAATTTCGGCGGCAGTGATCGGGTCAAGCCCTGCCGTAGGCTCATCAAACAGGAGGATTTCGGGATCCAAGGCCAATGCGCGGGCCAAGCCTACTCGCTTCTGCATGCCCCCAGAGATCTCAGACGGCATCTTGCCGAGGTCTCGATCCATCCCAACGTCAGCCAAAAGTTCATGCACCCGCTTGCTTCGTTCCTCGTTTGACAGCTTGGTATGCCGGCTTAATGGGAACGCCACGTTATCTTCCACGGTCAACGAGTCGTACAAGGCCGCCTGCTGAAACAGGAATCCAACCCTCTTTCTCACCTCGTTCAGTTGAGGCTCGTCGAGCTTCGTGATGTCTTTGCCGGCAACTTGAATTGAGCCCCCGTCCGGGGTCTGCAGTCCGATGATCAGCTTCAACAACACGCTCTTCCCGCCTCCGCTCCGTCCCAGAACTGCCACGGTTTCGCCGCTCTTGACTTGCAGGCTGATACCCTTCAGGACCTTCTGTTCGCCAAATGACTTTTGCAGGTCCGCGATTTGTATCGGGATCTCACTCCCGTTCCCTTTCATTGCCTACCCCCAGATCATCATGATCAGTCGGACGAGCATGACGTCGGCCAGAATGACGAACAGCGACGAAAGCACCACTGAACTGGTGGCCGATCTTCCTACTCCTTCGGTGCCTCCTCGGGTGCGGATTCCCTGGAAGCAGGAGACGATCCCAATCGTCAATCCAAACACAGTGGTCTTGACGATGGGCGGGATATAGTCGGTGAACTCCATGGTCTTGAAACCGTGTTCGAGAAATAGCCGCAGCGAAATTGGCTCGGAGAGGGGATTGGCCACCCATCCCATTAAGATCCCGCAGAAATTAGAGACCACAGTCAGAAGCGGGACCATGAGAACACAGGCCATCACGCGGGTTGCAACCAGGAACTTGTAAGGGTCGACTGCCGAGGCCTCCATGGCGTCGATCTGCTCCGTTACCTTCATCGATCCAAGTTCAGCGCCGATGCCCGCGCCAATTCGGCCGCTCACAATCAGCCCGGTAATAATCGGACCGCTCTCTTTAATGATGGAAAAGACAATGACGGCAGGAAGGAACGCCTTCGCACCAAAACGAACCAGGCTGTCGCGTGTCTGTAACGAAAGAACCACGCCGGTGGCCGCTCCGGCAAGCGCCACCAGTGGCAGAGACTTCGACCCGATTGCGTCGCACTGTCGAACCAGCTCTCCGAATTCATACGGAGGCGTGATAGCTGCCCGAATTAGCCGGACGCAGAATAGGCCCAGGTCTCCAAACCATTCAAAGACACCAACAAAAAAGTTCCTTGCCATCGGAACCTGATCCAGTAGACGCCCACCGGCCATTGCGCCGGAAGCCGCTGCGGCAATAACGAATATGGGAAGATGCGTCATTGTCATCAATGCTCCGCCCATGCAGACGGGCGTCCCCTAAGAATCCCAGGATTGGACTCCGGCCACGCCCGATCGGTTGTCTCCGATCCTCAACACACAAGAGTTTTTCTTGTGGGGACAGAGCAGTTTGGCGCCCGTTTTCAGTGACTAACCTTTGTGCAAGCTGGTGATAGGAGCTACCAAAACTCGATTGATACTCGGCCCAGCTGGCGCTGTGTTGTCCGGCCAGGTGAGGCTCATGGATATCTCGCTGGAAGCGACTAGCGTGGACTCACTCAGGTAAGGCCTGGAGCAGGAGATGTTGGTTGAACTTAACAGAGATCGCAGCCTTGGGGCCGTGTACGGTTCCCATGTCCTTGTGGTTCACATAGTCCACAAGATGATAAGGGCGGTCCTGCAAACCCCGTAATTCGAGAGCGCCGCTCCAATCGCGAGCAAAGAACGCGTAGTACATTGCTTGGCCTTTGCGGATCGCGTGAGCCTCGGGACGATCAAAACCGATATCATAAAGCGCCCCGAGGTACTCGCCGCGTGAGAGCATGTTGTCTTTGTAGATTTGTATCCACTGCTCAAACACCTTTTGCCGCTGCGGGGTCAGATCGGAGGTACTGCGCTTCTTCACCAGATTGGGAAGCACGAATTGGGTGCCGACGACCCCACCCACGCCCACGGTCGAAGCGAAGTCAATCGCTCCGTCGCTCAGTTCAACATGGTCGCCAAAATAAGGGATGTTGTCGCCCATGAGCGCTTTCAACGTCTTGCCCTTTGAGCGGATCTGAAAGGAACTTTCCGGATCGGATGCCACCGACATATTGAAGTGTGGCATGGTGTAAAACGAATATGCCGTGCCGCAGGGGCAAAACTCTACCAGCGCGTCTGCTTTCACGCTGCGAGCGGTTTCGTATAGCTCACGGAAGAAATCGGGCAGCGCTTCCACTGAGTCCTCCGGGCGCTTGTGGTGGTGTGCGGGGTTGTAGCAGGCGGGCACGCCGTTCATGTGTTGGCCGTCCAGCTTGAGGCCGTCGAATCCCCAGTCTCCCAGGATCTTTCGAACTAGGGCTTTCTGTTGCTCCATGACGCGGCGGTCGGCAGGGCAAAGGTACACCGAATTCCACCACGAAATCTTTCGTTTGGATCCGTCGCGGTTTAGAAGAACAAAATCGGGATGCTCCTTAAGCAATTGTGAATCCGGAACGGCACTCAGTGGAGACCACCATAGCTGCGCTCTGAAGCCCTCTTGATGAATGCGGTCGACGAGGGCTTTCATATCCGCGTCGCCATGGGGAAACTTTTTGGGGTCGAGCGCCCAGTCACCGTAGTTGTTCTGCCAACCATCGTCGAGAGTGACCCAGGCAAATCCCAATTTCTTGACGGTAGGAAGCGTCTCATACACCTGCTTGAGCTGGACTGTCCGCCCGTACCCCCAGGCGCACCAGATCGGGCCATAGGCGCTGTCGGGCGCAGAGGCCATTTGAAATCCCCGGCGCATCATTAGTCGGCGGTATTCCGTCAGCGTGCGGAAGTAGTCTCCTTGGTGCACGGAAACGAAGGTGCGCAGAGTGTGAAAGGACTCTCCCGGTTCTAGACTTTGCTCCCGAGTGGAGCGAACTGCCACGCGAGCATGACGCGAGTCTGGCATGGCAACAGGAAGCGAGATGAGCCGTGGCACAGGCTCCACGTGGCCAACCGCGAGGCCGAACTCTATGCTCCATACGTCCACAACCGGAGTGCCTCCGCCATAGTCACTCGCATTCATGCCAAGATAATTTTGCTGCCGGAATCCGGGACGCAAGGGAAGGATCCAGTTGGGCCGCTTCTCGTACGAGCCACTCTGGTAAGACCAGAAGGCGGGAGCCGAAGTAGAGTCCGGCGCCTGGATCAGATAGGAGTTGTTGCTCCAGCCGCGGATTTGCAACGGGCGAGCACTAACATTGGTGTACTCCACGTCGAAGACCGCGATAGATGGGAAGTCATCATAGATCGTGACCGATACGGTCTTCCGCAACGACGCAGCCTCGCCCGTGAGTTCAAGCCTCCGACCTTTTCCGAATGAGTCGGTAACGGGTTCTTGCCTTTGAGACACGAGGGGAAAATCTCGCCATTCTTGCTGCTTCCCGGAGGAGGTCTCCGACCAGGCAAAAGGTCCGGTCGCGATTTCCCTGTTGCCAAAGCGGGCGATCACGCGGCTACGCAGATGGCGATCGAACTCAATCCGCAGTTCGTGACTGCCAATCTGCGCAACAACGTTCCCGGCTGCGGGTGGCGGGTTCTCAGAGGATGAGTCAGAGCTAGTGCCACTTTCTCCCGCGGGGAAGGCGCGCGGGAGAAGGAGCGCCAACAGCACCAAGGTGGTGAGGACGAATTGTTGGACACTTCCTCTCATGGTGTGTACTTCATGGTAGCTCGAAGTTGACACTTCCTTATGTTGCGGTATATTACGATTCCTTACTTTTACTTTCGTCGGAAGCTCTTGTCAACCGTGTCTCAAAGTGTGCGGAGGAGATTCGATGTCGATCCGGTCGTTTTTTCTGGTCATCCTTATCATCATCCGTGCGGTCGTATCCGCGGCCGCGGCGCAAGACGCATCGCAGCCTGCAGGTCAGAGCCAGATCGGCTACAAGTCTGCAGCGAATGCCGAGCAGAAGAAAACCCTGCTGCTGAAGGATTTTCAGCCGGTTTCCATGCTGCATACGGAGGCGCACAGCGTGGATCGTGCCAAGTACTACGTGATCGACGTACACAATCACACCAACGACGCCATGCGGATTGAGGAGCATCTTCCACCCGAGCGCGTGATCGAGATCATGAACAACACAAACGTGAAGACCGTCGTGATCTTAACTGGCATGTGGGGAGATAAATTGCAGCGAGTCATCGACGAGATGGTCAAGCCGTATCCGGGACGCTTCATTGTCTTTAGCCAGATCGACTGGAGCAAGATCGACGACCCGAATTTTAGTCAGGAGATGGTAAGCCAGCTCGATGACGCCGTAGCGCGAGGCGCCCGCGGCCTGAAACAGCTCAAGGACCTCGGCCTGAACATCCATGATAAAACGGGGAAGCTGGTTGCGGTCGATGATCCGCGGCTAGATCCTATCTGGGAAGAATGCGGTCGGCTGAGCATCCCGGTTGCGATTCATGTCACCGATCCTGAAGCCTTCTTTCATCCCGTGGACAACAGCAATGAGCGCTATGAGGAATTGACGGAGCATCCAGACTGGAGTTTTTATGGCCCACAATTTCCCAGCAAAGAATCGACCCTGGCCGCGCGCGACCGAATGTTTGCAAAACATCCGCACACGACTTTCGTTGCTCTGCACATGGCGAACTGGCCAGAAAATCTCGACTATGTTTCTCATTTACTGGACACGCTTCCCAATGTGATGGTGGAATTCGGGGCTCGCGAAGCCGAGCTGGGCCGCCAGCCTCGCCACGCTCGCGAGTTCTTTCTTAAGTATCAGGACCGGATCATGTTCGGCACGGACAATGGTATGGACGAAGCCATGTATCGCAACCATTTTCGCTGGCTCGAAACTGGAGATGAGTATTTTGACTATTGGGGATATCCGGGACAGGGCCGCTGGAAAATCTACGGCATGGAATTGCCCGATGGTGTGCTGGAAAAAATTTACCACAAGAACGCGGAGAGAATGTTTGGGCAATTTCGTGGAGCGGAACATGGCAAGGGCAAATAGACTTTTGCGTAAAGCTAGACAAGTGTTACTTGGATTCCCGCCTTCTTTAGTGCCGCCAGGTCCGACTTGGAGATACCCCGATCGGTGATCAAACGGTGCACCGCGGATGGTGGCGCAATCAAAGATAAGCTGCGCCGCCCGAACTTGCTGGAGTCGCATACCGCTACGGCGATCCTGGCCACTTCCATCATGACCCGATTGACTTTGGCTTCTAGCAGGTTCGGCGTACTCAGTCCGTGGTGCATATCGAAGCCATCCACACCCAGGAAAAGAATATCCGCATTCAGACGGCGCAGAGTCTCTTCCGCGATGGGGCCCACCAGAGAGAATGAATTTTTCCTCAAAGTGCCGCCTGTCAGAATTACCTCAAGGGGAGAACCGGAAAGTTCTGCCGCGATGTTGACCGCGTTGGTAATAATGGTGAGGCTTTCAAATCTACGCAGAGCCCGTGCGATCGCCGTGGTTGTGGTTCCGGAATCCAGAACTACCACCTGACCTTCTTTGACCATGCGGGCGGCGGCAGCCGCGATTTGCAGCTTTTCCTTGCGATGGAGCTTCTCTTTTTCCCGCAACGTAGGATCTTCCAGGGCGCTCTCCCTCGCCGGCAGCGCACCCCCGTGCGTTCGATGGATGCGGCCTTGGCCCTGAAGAATATCCAGGTCTTTGCGAACAGTGACCTGGGAGGTGCGGAATTGCTTCGCCAAATCTCCCACCAGGACGCGGCCGTCCTGATTCAAAATCTCGACGATTAGTCTGCGTCGCTCTTCATTCAGCACAGGTTTACTCCGGTTCGAAGCCGCAGGCTGCCGGATACTGACCTTAAGTAGCCATTCAGCCGGGATGCTGGGCCGCATTTTACGCTTGACAGACCAGTGTAAACGAAAGTAAAAGTCTTTAAAACGAAAGGATACGAAACTTAGCGGTTGGCCGCAGGAGGCCCCCAATGCGAGTCCCAGGTATTCGGAACCTGCCGGTTCGGTTTCACTTGATTTCCACGATTAGCCTCCTGCTTCTTTTGCAGCAGCCTCTGCTGGGGCAGGCAAGTTATCAAGCACAGATTCGGGGCATCGTATCAGATGCAGCTGGAGCCGTCCTGGCGAATGCTGCGGTTACGATCACTGAGGTCGGCACCAACGTATCGCAGACTGCGAAGACAGCCGGGTCTGGGAACTATATCCTGCGGGCGCTGCGGCCGTCCACGTATGTAGTTAAGGCGGAAGCACCCGGCTTTGGAACCGTGGAGAAAAAAGATGTGATCTTGGCCGTAGGTCAGGAGACAAGTCTGAACTTCACTTTGCGACCCGCGAGTACTTCGACCAAGGTGCAAGTCATCGAAGTGGCGCCGCTGCTGGACACCGAAAGCTCGACTCTGGGGACGGATGTTACGAACCAATACGTAAAGGAGATCCCGCTCCTGAACCGTAGTTTCTTCGGTTTGGTTTTTTTGAATGCTGGAGTGAGCGAAGCCGCGGGATCGGGAACGGCGGACAACTATCCCTCGGGCACCAATTTTGTTTCCAATGGGCAGCGCAACGCCACAGCGGAGATTCGCATCGATGGCGCGCTGATCAGCGCCCCGGAACAGGGCGAAGGCGGAAACTCCAACGTGTACTACGAACCATCAGTCGAGGTAGTGCAGGAATTTAAAGTCCAGAGTAATAGTTTTTCCGCGGAATTCGGAAGCAACGGCGGCACCGTCGTAAACATGGCTCTGAAAAGCGGCACCAACGCTTTACACGGCAGTGCCTGGTGGTTTGGCCAGCGGAGCTGGCTTGACGCCAATGATTTCTTCAGCAACCAGGCTGGATTGCCGCGCCCCGACCACTCTCGCGATCAGTATGGCATTTCACTGGGAGGACCGATCCGGAAGAACAAAACATTCTTCTTCGTCGATATCGAGCGCGTCCTGGAAAACGACCCAGTAGGTATTGTCGCCACTGTGCCCACGCCCGCCGAGCGCGAGGGGGACTTCTCACAAACTCTGATTACCGATCCAAGTTCGGGAAATGTAGTTCAAGACTTGATCTTCAATCCTGTCCCCGCTGGCGGTGTTCCCAGCGGAGTACGGCCCGCATTTCCCAACAATAAGATCGACCCGAAGATTCAGGACCCCATCGGGCAAAAGATTCTTGCACTGTATCCCTTGCCCAATCAGCCCGGCGGGCCGGACGGCACGAACAACTTTCGGGATAATACGATTTCGCGCACCAAGTCTCTGCAATTCGATGTGAAGATCGACGAACAACTTTCGAACTCCACCCACCTGGGTGGGCGATATAGCCATGCCCACTCTTCCAATGCCGTCCCGACGGTTTTCGGAGATGGTGAGTTCAATGACGGCCTCAACCAGCTCACGACCGTGAACAATGGCGGTCTGCAATACGACAGGACACTCAAACCCACCGTGCTGCTCAGCGCTCGTTTTGCTGTCGATCGCGTGAATGCGCCCGGTTTCACCACCTATCCGCCTGCCACACAGGTGGGTTTCCCGTCACTGCTGGACAATGCCAACCCTGGCATCTCGCGCATGCCAGCCATTCTTACGGACTCACCCTGGACTTCGCTATTCGACCAGTGCTGCGTTGACACCAAATTCGCCCACACCCTGTACTCCTACTCTTCTGCGCTGGCGTGGGTGCATGGCAAACACAATTTCAAATTCGGCGGAGAACAGCGCCTTTTCTTCAACAATTTTCAGCAACCCCCATACCCAACCGGATCCTTTCACTTCGCCCAGAATGTCACGGAGAACGTGATCGGCGCGAACAATCCCGATCAAGGCAATCCGTTTGCGGACATCCTGGTGGGCATGGGGGACTTCGGAGGAATCGCGATTTATCCAGAGGTCTTTAATAAGTCGAAGGACACGGCTTTCTATGCGCAAGATGACTGGAAAGTCACCCCAAAACTAACCCTGAACCTCGGTCTGCGCTACGAATGGAGCACGCCTTACACGGAGCGTAATAACCGCCTCCAGTTCAGCGATTTCTCTGGGAATAGCAGTGTCACCGTCCCCGGCCTGCCGCTGATTTCTGGACCTTTGAAGGGAATCACCGAATTCGCAACGCCGAACCATCGCAGCGTCCCGATTGACCGCAACAACTGGGCGCCACGTTTCGGATTCGCTTATCAGTTGACTTCGAGCACCGTGGTTCGCGGTGGTGTGGGCATCTACTACGGAATGAACGTCGCCACCAATTTTCAGTTTCCCGGGACCGCTTTCCGCAAAGACGGCGTCGTCTACTTCACCCAGGATAACTTTCAAACCCGATTCGCGACCCTGGAGAATCCCTTTCCCACGGGATTGCCTGCTCCCCAAGGCACCAAATACGGGCCATTGGCTGACTGGGGCTTTGCTAACCTCAACGACCTGGGCACCACTCCCGCGCAAAACGCCGACATCTACCAATGGAGTCTGGGAGTACAACGGCTGCTGCCGGGTCAGTTGGTGGTCTCTGCCGACTACTCTGCGAACCACAGCACGCATCTGCCCTGGGGAGGTAACGGGGGGATTTGTGGCTGCGGAACAACCACGCGCGACCGTAACTTCATTCCCTCGTCCGTACGCCGGCAATTCAACACGCTCGATCTCTACAATCAACTGCACAACACGGTAAACAATCCTTTTCAGCCGCTGTTCAGCGGACCGAATGCGATTTTTAACGAGCCCGACTCGCTCTATAACAACGGACAAATCCCGCAGATCAATATGTTGCGGCCATATCCTCAATTTGACGGTCCCTTTGAAGCTCTTCCGCTGCTCGAAGCGGAATCGTTCTACAACGCATTGCAGGTCCGCTTCGAAAAGCGCGCTAGCCACTACATCAGCTTTGAGGGCGGCTACACATTTTCAAAGGCAACTGACGATTCTTCTGCCGGTCGCAATGCATTTATAGGTTCTCTCGCTTCTGACAATCCACAGGAACTGGACAATCTGAAAGCGGAGCACTCGATCAGTGCCAACGACGCCACCCATCGCCTGGCAATGGCCATCATTGCAGATTCACCCATAGGGCGAGGCCGATGGGTCGGGCGAAATATGAATCGCTTTCTCGACGGCCTAGTCGGAGGTTGGACGATTGCCACCATTCTCACCTTCCAAAGCGGACAGCCCATCGACATCGGAATGTCGCAGCCGACCCTCGATGACGGCAATCAACGACCTAACATCACTTGCAATCCAAGCAGCGGCGTGAGCGCGCACCAGTCCGCTCTGACCGCCTCCGCTGCAGCCCCCTTGAGTACTTTCAATTCCAACTGCTTCGCAGATCCCGGTTTCGAGCAAGCCGGCAATGCACCCCGCTATTTTTCAAATCTGAGGACCGATGGGATCCACAACATTGACCTGTCAATCGAAAAGACGTTCGTCCCCAGGGAAGGCATGAGACTTGAGGTTCGTGGCGAGTTCTTCAACGCTTTCAACACGCCTAGATTCGCTCCGCCGGACACACTGTTCGGAGACTCCACATTCGGACAGATTACCTCCACTGCGATGGGAGCTACGCCGCGCCACGGCCAACTTGGAGTGCGCTTTGAGTTCTAGCGCGATGAGAAAAGGCCTGCCTGCTGCGACAGTTGCCTTGCTCCTCCTCGCTCCGGCTCTGCGGTCGGCTCCAGGTGCTGTGGAACAAGACTGGACCCACTATGTGCGCATCGGGGCGTACAGTCTGACAAGCAACAACGCGGGCCAGATCGTGCGTGACGCTCAGGAAAGCGGCGTCTTCGGGATTGAGGTGGACAACGACATACCCGGCCGTTATGAAAGCTTCGTGAATCCCGAGGAGAAGCTGAAGGCAATCCGTGCCCTCGCCGACGCCGCACACGCGGTGGGCAACCGAGCTTTCGTATACATCGCGGGAACCGAGTGCATTACCGCCAATGCGGATAAGACTCCCCACACGCTGGCCAAAGAATATCCGGATTGGTTGCAGCGGACGATCACCGGAAAGCCCGCGATTTTTGGAGCTGGCACCGCCTTCTGGATCGCGAAGGGTGATGAAGACGTGTGGATCAGCCCTTACGCGCCAGCATGGCGGAAAACTTATATGGAAAGGGTGAGGCAGATCGCCGCGACCGGCATTGATGGGATCTACGTCGATATTCCTTACTGGATGACACACTTCGACGGGTGGGAAGACACCTGGGCCAGCTTTGATGACTATACCGTTGCCGCATTTCACAAACTGACCGGGTTGGATGCGAAGAAGGATTTGAAACTGGGCGAGCTATCCGATCCGAATTTTCGCAAATGGATTGAGTTCAGAATTGAAACCATCACTGACTTCCTGCAAGAGATTGACCGAAACGCGAAGTCGGTCAATCCAGCCACCAAAACGATTCCCGAAATTTACCCCGGCATCGAGGAGGAGGCGGTTCGCGTGGGCGCGGACGTTTATAGTCTGTATCCGGTCAATGATGCCATCGCCCATGAATACGAATTCGGCGCCGGCGATCACATGGCATCATCCCGAACTCCGCTGGATTGGTTCAGTTACCAGGTGGGAATGCACACCTTCCGCGCATTCGCCCAAGGCAAGGCGACCTGGATCCTGAACTACTCGTGGGATGGCGATGAGAAGGTGGATCGCCGCGAGGCGATGATGAATCTCGCGATGTCGGAAGTAATGGCTGGAGCGAATTTCTGGGACGCGCCCGGGCACTCGATGGCCGGGTCGAATGATCTGCCCACCCGCAAGAAGATCTTTTCCTGGATCAAGGCCCACGAGGAAACCTTCTACTCACCTCGGACAGCGATCGCTCCCATTGGGGTTTACTTCTCTCCCCAGAGTCGCAACTTCTTTGCCAAAGAATTTATTGCCTCTTATCGTGGGATTCTCATTCTGCTTATGCAAAAGCATTTGGAGTTTCAGATCGTCACTCCGCGGACACTCACAGAGTTCCAGGGAGATACTCTGATTCTGCCCGATGTGCGGCTTCTAAGCGATAGCGAGAAGGCTTGGTTGGCGAAATTTGCAGAGAGCAAGAAGGTGCTGGTGACTACGGGAGAAGACGATTCCGGGCTTGGGGACAAAGCAAATATATTCAGGTTTAATGAATGTCCCGGAAAAGACTATAGCGCGGCCCTGCAAAAGGATTTCGATGCTGCAGCGCCTGATCGAGAACATGAATTTCTGGAGAGCCTGAAAGCTGGCGCTGCAGTCCGCGTGACTGCTTCTCCCCAAATCGCAACATCGATTGCTCGCGTTAACGGAAAGCCGCACGTGTTCTTTGCGAACTTTGCCGGGCTAACCGCCGGAGTAAATCCAATCCAGGCCGGGCAGATCGGCGTACAAGTAACAATCGCCGGATCTACGAAAGGTCGCGGATTTTTTCTGCCGTTTCTAGGAGAGGCACAACTGCTAGATGGGATCGTCAATGATGCTGGCTTTACATTCACACTGCCCACGATTCAGAAGGGCGCTGTATTTTGGTACGAACCATGATGTTGAACTCAGTTTCGGAGCCACGGAAGGTATTGTGATCGAGGAGCTAATTTAAGGTGGATGCCCTTTCCGAAATCTTGAGCCTCCCGGACAGCGAGAAGGCAACTCGCGGGTTGGCGCATACCCCTGCGGAAATCGCCCAACAGCCCGATACCTGGTGGTCTACGTTCGAGCTGTTTGGCAGAAGACGCGACGAGATCAAGGATTTTCTGGCAGCTGCTGGTTTGGGGGAGAACCCTGGCTCAAGACCGACGATTTTTCTTGTGGGCGCCGGATCTTCTGACTATGTCGGACATTCGCTCGCTCTCCTCCTTCGTAAGACGTGGCAGTGCGAGGTCGCCGCTGTGCCGAGCACCGATCTTCTGACGCACCTCGATGAACTGATCATCCTAAAGAGGAATTATCTTTGGATTTCGTTTTCCCGCTCCGGAGACAGTCCGGAAGGCGTGGCCGTATTAGAAAAGATTTGCGAGAGTCGCCCGGACATCCATCACCTGGTGATTTCCTGCAATGCCAATGGACGGATGATTCGGGAACATGCTGGCAATCCCAAGGTATTAGGCATTTGTTTGGACGATGCTGTGAATGACCGCGGATTGGCGATGACGAGTTCCTTCTCCAACATGGTCGTCTTCGGTCAGTGTTTGGCTCATGCTTACGATTTCGAAAGGTACGAAGCGGTGCTGTCACAATTGGTTCAGGCTGGAAAGAGTTTTATGCCGATTGCCGCTGATTGCGCGGCGGCACTTGCCAAGGAGCCGTATAGCAAGGCTTGTTTTGTCGGCTCCGGGCCACTGAGGGCGGTGGCCAAAGAATCTGCCCTCAAGCTGCTGGAGTTGACGGCGGGCAAAGTCGTGACCATGTCCGAGTCTGCTTTGGGCCTGCGCCATGGTCCCATGGCAGCCTTGGATCAGGGAACTCTTTTTGTGTGTTTTCTTTCGGGCCATCGAGGTGTGCAAGAGTATGAGCTGGAGTTACTGCGGGAGGTTGGAAACAAGCGGCTGGTCAAGACCAGGGTTGTGGTCGCCGCGGGAGGGGATTCGGCGACAAACTCATTCGCCGAGCACTCGCTCGCGCCTGTCACGCCCTTGGATTTGGCTGACGACTATCGCCCTCCGCTCGACGTGATCTTCGGACAATTGCTGGGTTTATTCTTCTCCTTGCTGTGGAACCTGCGGCCCGACTGTCCAAGTCCAAACGGCGCCATAAGCCGCGTCGTTCAGAACATTAGCATTCATTCCTGACCGAAGATTCGTGACCTCATCAGAACGTGTGAAAGGGCTACTCGAATGATCGAAGTCTGCGTCGTGGGCGAACTCAACCTGGATCTCATCCTGTACGGGTTGCCCAAGGACCTGGTGCTGGACCGAGAGCACTTGGCCAGCGGTTTGGCATTCACGCTGGGCAGTTCGTCGGCGATCTTCGCACACAATTTGTGTGTCCTCGGCACCCGAGTCGGTTTTATATCGAAAATTGGCGGGGATCCTCTCGGGAAAATAGCCGCGGAGCGGCTGTCCGCCGTCGGCGTTGACATCAGCCGCATGAAGTGTGGAACGGGCAAGACCTCTACTGGGCTCACAGTAGTCCTGCCACAACCGCAGCACCGTTACATTTTGACATACCCTGGAACGATGTTTGAGATGCAGTATTCCGACATTGACATGGATTACGTCAGGAAGGCCCGTCATTTACATCTTTCCTCCTTCTATCTGCACCGGGCCCTTCGTCCACGGATCCTGAATTTGTTTCGGCAAGCGAAGGAAGCTGGCCTTAGCACATCGCTTGACACGAACGACGATCCAGAAAATCTTTGGGAACGGGACTTGCTTGACGTCTTGAAATACGTCGACATCTTTTTCCCCAATGACCGCGAGGCGAAAAAGATCGCGCGCAGTGACGACCTGGCGCAGGCACTTAATCTCCTTGTGGGGCTCTCGAAGGTAGTGGTCGTAAAACGCGGTTCAGGATCAACCATATGCCGCTCCGGCAACGAGCAGTGGAGTCTGGCGCCGCCGACGGTCAAGGTAGTCGATGATGTCGGTGCCGGGGACACCTTTGACGCCGGGTTCGTTCACTCGTATCTACGCGGGGCGACCCTGGAAGATTGCTTGGCCTTCGCCAACATCGCGGCAGCGTACTCAGTGACGAAGCACGGAGGCACGGAGGCATTTCGAGAGCGCGGCGCACTGTTCAGCTTCATGCGACAACAATGGAACTTGGCCGCCAAGGGAACATTGCCGATGGATGGCTAGGAAACGCACGCTTGCCTGGCATCAACGCCGCGTGCCTTCCTGTTCTATGGCTCGCCAATGACGGGCGGATGCACGCTGAGGAAGTTTGCTCGACTACCCTGTCCTTGGTTCCGTACCGAACCCCCTCTCCAGCTCGAGTTCTGCGTTCACTCGCAATGTTCCAGGGGTACATGGCGGCGTAAGGTCGCCAGGGTCGTTTCTGTGTGCTCTCCGACTGCGCGTAGATCCAGTACGACTGCAGCGGCCTATACAACAATAAAGCTGAATCCGGCATTCGCTGGGATGATCCGGCAATTGGGATAAAATGGCCGACACAGAGTCCGCTGCTCTCGGACAAGCACCGCAGAGCGCAGACCTTGACCGAAGTTGAACTCACCCTCATCGGAGCATTTCAAGCATTGAATGGAGAAGGTTCAGAACGGTTGAAGAGGTCCCCGCATCCAGGAGAGCCATGAAGGTTGTCATCATCGGAGCTAATGGACAGTTAGGTGTTGATCTTTCGCTCGTCTTCACTGCTCAGAATTGGTCTGTGGTGCAGCTTACACATCGGAACATTGATGTCTCGCTCTGCGACCAGGTAGACAGCGCGCTCGGGAGCGCGAATGCGGACTTGGTCATAAATACGGCTGCGTTCCACAAAGTCGAGCAGTGTGAGAACGAGCCGGTGCAGTCTTTCGCAGTTAATGCAATTGGGCCGAGAAACCTGGCACTCGCGTGTCAACGCCACAACGCTGTGTTGGTTCACTTCAGCACGGACTATGTCTTCGATGGCAACCGGCGAGAACCGTACACGGAGTCCGACTTAGCACGCCCTCTGAATGTATACGGGGTCTCGAAGCTAGCCGGGGAAGGCATGGTTGGCCTGACATGGGAACGCAGCTTAGTAGTGCGTACCTGTGGGCTTTACGGTGTGGCCGGGAGCAGCGGGAAAGGCGGCAATTTCGTTGAGACTATGTTGAGGAAGGCGGCCGAGAGAAATCCAATTCGAGTCGTGGATGATCAGGTACTGACGCCTACTTTCACGGGAGACTTGGCGCATGCCGTCAGTGAGCTTGTACGCACGGAGGATTACGGTCTTTACCACGTGAGCGCAGAAGGGCAATGTTCGTGGTATGAATTTGCCCGCAAGATTTTCGAACTGGAAGGCTTACGAGTGGACCTGAAACCGGTCAGTACTGCCGAATTTCCCAGTCCGGTTCGGCGTCCCGCCTATTCAGTGCTGAGCAAGAGAAAGTTAAGAAGCATTGGCATTGAAATGCCATCCTGGGAGGAGGGATTGGGCCGGTACTTAACTGCTCGAAAACTCAAAACTCAAACCATAAAGGCGGTGTCCTCGTAAATGGGGCAACGGCTCAATTGAGCAACAGCAGACCGTCTCAGCGACAGCTCAAGTCGGGCGTCGGCGCAGTCGAATCAGCAAAGTCCCGTTCTGCTGGTAAGTTTGTGTGTCGATTTAGGCGATGGCACAGTTCGCTTGATGGCATCTATGTATTTATGGTTTTGTTAGCAAGCGCTAGGGAGAAGTTCGCTCGACAACCGCGCTCTTGATGCGGTGTGGAACCAATTGGCCCCCGCGAGCTCTGCGTTCACTCGCAATGTTCCAGAGGTACATGGCAGCATAAGCTCGCCAGGGTCGCCACGCCTCGGCGCGCCGCTCAAGTTCACCTGAAGTCCCTAATCCCAGAGTGCGCAGAAGACCGAGGTCACCGGACGGGAAAGCATCGGGTTCTCGGAGGGCTCGCATCGCCACGTACTGTGCTGTCCATTTGCCGATGCCAGGAATTTCACACAGGCTAGCCAGAAAAGCATCGCAGTCAACGATTCCTTCAAATCTGATCCGCCCATCGCAAACGGCGTGCGCCAGAGCCCGAATGGTCTCGGCTCGCACCTTGGGTAAGCCAATGCTGGCAAGATTGGCATCCACGAGGGCCGCAGGCGGAGGAAAAAGATGAGTTAGTCCGCTTGCAATGGCGAAAGGCTGGCCGAACGTTCTTGCAATCCGGCCTGCAAGGGTGGTCGCCCCCTTAACCGTGATCTGCTGGCCGAGAATGGCTCGCGTCGCGAGTTCGAAGCCATCCCAGCAACCCGGCACGCGCAGGCCCGGAGCAGCCTCAACTCGCCCTACCAAGATGGGGTCGGCCCTTAGACTTCCTACGATGGCTGACCAATCAGCACTCAGATCAAACATGTTGCGTATGCGCTCGATAATCAAGAACAGCGAGCCCGGATCGCCGAACTGAAGCCGCACGACCAGCGTGGTGTTGGCTTCGTCAAGCGAGACCTCAAAATAACCGTGGCGGCCATTCAAAGAAATGGAGCGACGATAAGTGCCAAATTCAACCACTTCGACGCCCGGCGTGGCACGAGCCGACAGAAACGCCAACATACCTTCCCAGTGATAGGGTGGGCGAAAGCGAAGGCGAATGTATCGATCCATATCCCTTGGAAGCGATGATAGTCGATCCTTGGCGAGAAGCTGGACATTTTCGGACTGCGTCCGCGCCAGGTTTCGGAGAGCAATTCTCGATCGCAGCTTCCTGCGGGACTCGCTCACGCCGGGGATTTCCATTCGCAACAATCACAATTAGCTTGTCGACGTAGGGGGATACAAGTCGGCTTCGCGTGACGGAGATCCCTCCCAGCGATTGAAGGATTTGAATGCGGTTCGTCCCCCGCTGGAAACTGGTTGGTCGTGCTACGATTGTAAAGTTTTCTGACCAGTGACGTTCCGGCGCGCTTGATGATCTCCCGCACACGGTTCCTTGTCGCAGCGGCGTTTCTGGGTCATCTGTTTTCCGCTCACCTCTCAGCAACCACGCAGTTGCGTTGTCCACCCGTCGCACACACATCTAAAGACGATGTGACCATCTGCGCCATCCAACAGGAGAAAATTGGCTCAATCTTCAAATTGCACGTCCGAGGTAGAATTGACTACCATGGCTTGACAATGTGGGCGGACGAGGCCACCTACAACGAAGATACTGACAACGTGACACTTGAAGGCCATGTTGTTCTTGACGGTGGCCCCAACAACGAACACGTTGAGGCCAGTCACGGGACTTACAACGTTCGCACCGACAAGGGTCGGTTTTATGATGTGGTGGGCACAATTGGCTACCGGCAAAGGCCCCGGCTCCTTCTGACCTCCTCAAACCCGTTTGCGTTTACCGGCAAAATCGTAGACAAACTCGATCCCGACCATTACGTCGTCCACAATGGCACAGTAACGACCTGCAAATTGCCCCATCCCAAATGGCAGTTCGACATGCATCGTGCCGTCGTGACCCCCGGCGATAACGCGCTGATATATTTCAGCACCTTCCGGATTCGAGGTCTCCCCATATTTTATTTTCCTTTTGCGACCCATCCACTTGGGCGCGAGCGACAGTCCGGACTGCTCACGCCCAATTTTGGGCGCTCTTCCACCAAGGGCACAATCTTGGGCGAGTCTTTTTACTGGGCCATCAATCGCAGCATGGACGCCGAGATTGGCGCGGAGTACTTCTCCAGCCGCGGATGGGCGCAGCATGGCATTTTCCGGGCCCGCCCCAGCGACAATTCTTATCTCCGCCTTACCTACTTCGGGGTGATGGACCGGGGAATTGGCACCCCCAAGGTCAATCAAGGAGGCGAGGAAGTCCGAGTCATCGGCGCGGACCGCTTGCCCCACAACTTTCGCCTGGTTGGTGACGTGGACTACCTGAGCTCGTTCCTATTTAGATTGGCGTTTTACGAAGTTTTTAATCAGGCGGTGAACTCGGAAGTGAGGTCTCAGGGCTTCTTGTCGAACACCACGAATGGCACATCTTTCAACGTCTTCGTTCAGCGCTACCAGGATTTTCAAGGCACCAATACCGGTAACCTGATAACTATTTTGCACACGCCAAGCTTTGATCTTTCCAGTGTGGACCGGGAGCTGGGTAACTCGCCTTTCTACTGGAACTTCGAAGCGGCAGGTGAGGGTGTGTCTCGCAGCGAGTCCACGTTTCGCACGGCCAGTCTTGTGGGACGATTCGATATCAATCCAAGCTTGTCTTTGCCCGTACTCTTTCGGGGATGGTCCCTGCGTCCGGAGGTCGCGGTTCGCGACACCGTGTACAGCCAGCAACTCGTGCCAGTCAATGGTTTAGCGGTGGCTTCTGGTGACCCCATCAACCGCAGAGCGATAGAAACCTCGGTTGAATTGCGGCCGCCGGCCCTGCAGCGCGTCTTCGATCGCGAACTTTTCGGCCGCAAGCTGAAAAATGTCATCGAGCCTCGGGTTGTATATCGCCGCGTCACCGGAGTGGACAACTTTCCCAGGATTCTGCGCTTTGACGAGCGCGACATTCTTACGAACACTAACGAAGTCGAGTATGGCGCCGTCACTCGCCTGTTCGGCAAACGCAGTTCGTCCACCAAGCCGGGCTGCGGCACAGCCACGTTGCCCTTGCCCGATCATGCGCGTCCTCTACAGACAGTTTGGGATCCGTTCGACCAAGAACCCGACATTCAGCAGCCAAGAGCCGTCGACTGTCCGGCAGTGCCCGCTGCCCACGAGCTCGTAAGCTGGGAGTTGACGCAGAAGTATTTCTTAGATACCACCTTTGGCGGGGCCCTGGTCAGTGGAACGCGGAACGTCTTCACGACCACGGCAGACTTCACGGCCATTGCGTTTCTGACCAGTCCCCGCCACCTTTCCCCGCTGGTGTCTCGCCTCCGCGTCGAGCCGGACTCGAACGTCGATGCGGAATGGGATCTCGACTACGATTTCAAGAGTGGGCGAATCAACGCCAGCAGTGTGCTGGTGAATTTCCACATCGACCAAATCAGTTTCACTGGCGGCGATTTTTTCTTGTACATCCCCGCAGATATGCTCTCCTCCAACAACACGGCCACCAGCTTTCACCAGTTCCGCACTCTGGCAAAGTACGGGAATACCAACAAGCGGGGCCTCTCCGGAGCCGCTGGTTTTGGTTTCGATCTCAACGCTGGAGAGCTGCAAGTCTCATCTTTTCAGGGCACATATAACTGGGACTGCTGCGGCATAACCGCAGAGTATGCAAGGGTCAAAATTGGCTCAATTCGAAATGAAAACGTGTACCGCTTTACCTTTAGTCTGGCAAATATCGGTTCGTTCGGAACCATGCGCCCAAGGGAACGCCTCTACTGAGAGAACCTTCCCAGTTGCGGCAGGAAGAGTCTGCCACTCCATCCCTCTTGGCAAAGGCAAAAGACGTGAATAAAAGTCGGGCCGCAACCGTATCTCGGCGAATTGCCTTGAGAACTTGGCGAACACGGGTACAATCCTGGTTGCTGATAATGCTTAGCGGCTAAGAGTCCTGAGTCCTCGGAAGCTTGATGAGAAAACGAGCACGGTTTCCCAAGACATTTGCTTTGTTTCTCGGCCTGACGATCTTCAGCGGCTGTGGTGGCTCCTACCCCTCGATGACAACGCCTCCGCGGGCCGACTTTGCGTTAAATGTATCTCCGTCGTCCATCTTTGTGCCGATCGGCGCTGGCAGCTCGAGCTTGCAGCTCTCCGTAAAGGCGCTCAACGGTTTCAACCCGCCAGTGACCATTTCGGTGACCGGATTGCCTTCGGGGGTGAGCACAACTCCCAACTCTCCTTTTACGGTGAACGTAGGCGCCAGCCAGACAGTCGTATTCAGCGCGACGAATGGTATGCAACCTAACCTGCAGCAGATCTCTTTTCAAGGTGCGGCGGGGACCCTGTCGCACAGCTTTCCGGTCTCTGTATCGGTCGCGAATCCCGTGTACGCGTATGTTCCTTCCGGGTATACGGACGGTGTTACGAACTTTCCCCCGAACGACATCGCGGGATTTGCCGTCGATGCCAACACCGGAGCCATAACAGCAGTGCCAGGCGCGCCGACCAGCCTACCCAATCCGCCCCTGGACATCGCGGTTGCTTCTGAGCCAGGCGGCGCTTTCATCTTCGCTCTCACGTCGGATGGCACCACTTTGGGAGCACGCACACTGTCGAGCTTCAAGGTTGATCCCGCAACCGGTTCGCTGGCTGCGGTACAAACCATCTCTCCTCTTTCCGGAACGGTGCAGTTGAACCTGGCGGTTCACCCAGCCGGCAAGTTCCTGTATGTTACACAACAAGGCTGCATCCAGGCGTATGTTATCGACCCGGCAACAGGACATTTGACGCAGTCTCTGTGTTCCCCTCAGTTGCCATCAGGGCCATTTGTAATAGCGCCGCCAGGAGATTTCGCGTATACGGCAACTAACAGCGATCTCAACGGTCAAATGCTCATTTATTCGGTCAACCAGAATGATGGCTCGCTAACCCTCCTCAATTCGTTGCCTGCCTGGGAGCCCAATAGTACTCTAGTCAGCGATCCCCTCGGTCGTGCACTCTATCAGTTGGGTTCTCCGTTCACGATTCAAGATTGCGGAGGACATTTCTTTATCTGGACCATTGATCCCAATACCGGTTTAGTGACACAGGTCACTACTTCTTTCGGGCCTCCCCTCTGCATCCCTTATTCGATTACCTTCACTCCAGACGATGGCTTCGGCTATGTCAATGCCAAGGGTATCTATGCTGGCGCGGTTGATCCCTCAAGTGGGAATCTCACGAACGTCCCAGGCTCACCGTTCGCAGCCTCCTCCGGTTATAACGTGGTTGAACCGACGCAGGGAAAGTTTCTGATTGGGATAGGCGGCGTCTCCGAGTTACAGCTTGTCGACTACACAATCGATCCGAGCACAGGCGCGTTGTCGCAGGTGTCTGGGGTTGGGACACCCTTTACATCGACCTTTCCATTCAAGATGGTCATGGTCGCGCCACCTCATTAATCGCCAGCCTCGGTAGCGTGGCTGTACGTGATCCAAACAATCGAAATGAGTATGGAAGAGACGTCTGTCGGAGTACATAAGTCAGGTCTCCTCCCTAGCAATTCCCGCTACCTCCTCCCTATCCCCAATTGCCGGCCTTGCAGGAGGCTCGACAAATTTGTATCACGGAGCAAAGTTTGCATTAAACTTGCACTCTGCTCATACTTGGCGGCTACCCAACGCGATCTGGAGATGAACTATTCACACCTCCGCGGACGCCGCCTGAAAGTGGCAGAATCTTAAAATCAGCGAGTAAATTGGTCATAGGATAGCCCGGAGTAAATCTCTTGGCACGAAACTCAAGGTAAACACGGCGCGTGTTCAATTTTCTTCGTTTTGGAAAGTCAAAAGCGAATCCCGGTAAACTTCCCGATCGCCGTGAAGTTCCTCGAGCGACTGCAGTAACTCCGGTACGACTGGCCTGTTCGGGCGAATCGGATTTCGTATTGCTCATTAGTGGCTCCGGCATCGGTGATACGGGCGGGGGACTATGTCTTTTTGACGGCATCGCCATACAAACGATCGATCGGGTCAGCACTGCCGGCCTGGCGGTCCGCCGCGGTCGGCTAGCGCGCATTCTTTCGACTCCTATATCGACGGGCA
Organism: Acidobacteriota bacterium; assembly: GCA_013290025.1. Taxonomy (GTDB): domain Bacteria; phylum Acidobacteriota; class Terriglobia; order Terriglobales; family Acidobacteriaceae; genus JABCYV01. The sequence goes on along the minus strand of JABCYV010000028.1, from coordinate 9,931 downwards.
CGGGCGAAATACTGATTTATGACGGCCGTGGCATTACACACTACTTGCGTGTGGATGAACTATCGGACGCTCACTATCTGGTTTGGGACAAGGAGCATCTCGTCATCTCCTCCACCGGAAATAACAGCATCGTGTGGATCACGCTGGCAGGCGAAATCGTACGCCGCTGGCGAGCCCCGGGCGAAGACGATTCGTGGCATTTGAACGGTATATGCCTTTATGACGACCAGCTTTACACCTGCGCATTTGGCAAGTATCCGCATTACCGCGGCTACAAGGACCGCCTTTCGCAAGGAGATGGATTCCTGTTTGAATTGGAATCCGGGCGGACGGTTGCAGAGGGCCTTTGTGCGCCTCACAGTCCAGTCCGCGTCGACGGTCTTTGGACGGTCTGCGATTCACTTCGGAATGCGGTGGTACAGTTCGATGCTTCCACCGGCCGGAAAGTCAACCGAGCGGAACTGCGTGCGTTCACTCGCGGTCTCGCGGTCACTGACGACTATCTCATCGTTGGTGAGAGCATCCAGCGGCGTGAAACAGACAAGGACCTTCTTGGCTCGTTCGCCGTCCTTCGACGCTCTGACCTCAGCCTAGTAGCTCGGTTCGGGGTGCCGTTCCGCGAGGTTTCTGAGATTGCCGTCGTGCCCCGTTCTTTAGCTCAGGCTGCTAAAACCGGCTTTCGTACCAATCCGCTACGCGTTAGCGAGACCGACCAACTCCAGATGTTCCGCGACATCGGACTCGAGCCGACAAGACTATGGGCTGTCGGTGACAGGCTGACCCTGAGCGAATGCAGGATCCGCGTACAGGCGGATATGCCCCTCCGTTTCGTAGCTGGAAAATTGACACTGGTCGATTGCACCGTAACCAATGTCGGCGGCGGTTTCTTGTGCTCGGAGTTGCCCTATCCTGTATTTATCTCCTATAAGTGGCGGCGAACCGCGAAATCCCCCGAATTTCCCCACCTGGAGGGAATCAGGACGCGTCTCCCTAAAACCCTACCCCCCGGAGAGTCCATCCGTTGCCGGATCGAGGTTCAGGCGCCAGAAATTGAGGGAGAAGTGAGACTCACAATCACCATGCTTCAAGAACTGGTCGTGTGGTTTGACGAACTAGATGAATCGAATGGCTGCTCCGCAATAGTGAAGATTTGCAACCATGCAGACAACAACACCGCACCAGTGGGACAGGAGCACATTTCGGGTGTTTGAAAAGCAGCAGCTTTCCAGAATTTAGATGGGGCGGATCGCGGCAGTGCTTTGCTTGTCAGCGCCGAACGTCGGGTTCGGCTTCAGAATGCGGCTTCCGCGGTGGAGCGGAATTGGTCAGCAAGCCACCGGCAAGTTTTCTGGCAACTCGGTCTCGCAAGCTCCCTGTAGGTAGCAACTTCTCTTTTGCCTTCTTATATTTCGTCAGCCAGTCAGTGAGCTGTTCATTGCTTGCATGAAGCTCTCGAATTGCGCTTTCTCGCTCGCGAAGCGTCCCGTCGGCTTGCTCGATGTGGCTCTGTAGAGTTTGAATTTGATCCTTGAGGCTCGAAACCGTATGGTCTCTCTCCTCAATGGTATTGCGCATGTCTGTGAGTATCTTTTCCTGGTTGAGCACCATCTTTTCTTTTTCTTGAATCTGCGCCTGCAATGTTTGCAACGTATGCAGCTGAGCAGCCGGTAGGTTTACTGGGAACGCTTTGACTACAAACTGCACAGTGGCAGCGTCCGGATCATCCTCGATGAGCCTCTTCAGTTCCGGACGCACTTCTGGCTGGTCAGTCTGTGGGCGATCGATGTAAGGCTCTTTGTAGGGATCCTGACGGACCCTTTGCACATCGACAATCGCGAAGCCTGCATCGGTAAATAAGCGGAGAATGCTCTCAAGTGTGAAAAATCGGAGATGAGTTTGATCGAGGATGCCAATGTCTTTGTATTCAAATTTTCCTTGCAGCAGAGACAGTCGGACACTCCCGTGCGCAATGTTAGGGATAGAAGCGACTATGTAGCCCTCCTCGGATAGGAATCGCTTCAGCTCCTGCAGCAGCTCAAGCGGATGGGCCAGGTGTTCAAGAAAATCGCCAGCCAGAATTACATCGAAACGCTGTTCCCCGAAAACCTCTTGCAGCGAAAGCCGCTCGACGTCGCCCACGATGACACGAGAACAGTAGGGCTCCAGGTTGGGAGCCATGGCGCGATCTCTCTCCACGGTAACGACCTGGCACCCCCGCTCGCTGAGAACCCGTGTCACTCGCCCCGTGGCTGGGCCCAGTTCCAGTACGGCTTTGCCAGACGGAATCAGTCGTAAGGCTAGCGCACGCGGATCGTTCGCATTATTGAGATCCAAGGGCGAATCGTAGATATCTGCGCTTCGAGCGTTATTGTTCATCCGCTGCTTTTCCGCCGAAATCCATCTAAATGGAGAAAAACCTTAAGATTCGGTCTGAGCGCAGATGCAACCATAGCACCGGCAACATCAGTCCTTATAGCGTTATCACCAGAATGAGTCAATGTGGAGCTCTTTGGCCCACGCAGACAATTTTTGCCGCTAAGACCATGGTGCGGATTCTTCCGATGGACGTCGGCCCTTCACCTGCTCAGCTGCTTGAGCACGGAAAACTGCACTCTTCCCTTTACTCTTGGATGAGCCAGACTGAAACATTGATCGGACCCGTCCCGCCATCGAAGCCTTCGGCACTTCCTCCTCCACGTTCTTGAATCCGACGTGTTGAAGCATCGCCTTGCAACAGGCGGTATTGGGAAACCAAAAGCATGTCGGATCATGTAAAGGATGCTCCGCAGGACCACTCTGAATGCCAAATGGATGAAATTCGGCCAGCGGCGTGTCATTTTCGATGCCGCAGGTAGCTGTCTGCATCAACAGTGTCCCGGTACACACCGAGTGGATCTTTTGCAGTGCCAGAAGTGGATGCCGCAGGTGATATAACACGCCAAAAAACATGACCAGGTCAAAGGTACCGAATGTCTTCGGATTGACATCGTACACACTTGCCAAGTACGAACGTGCGCGAGAATCCAAAGCGGCCCGGCAAATCTCGAATTTGCGCGCCATGGGCGGATAGTTTTCGATCCCGATGATCTCCCCTGCGCCTCTACGCTCTGCCTCAAAGGAAAAGAAGCCCTCCGCATGACCGATATCCAACACTCGCATCCCAGCCATGCTTTCAGGCAGCCCAAAATAAGGAAGCTTATCGACCTTTGGATCGCTCCAACCCGGTGTAATGATTCCTCCGGGAAGCTCCATCCGATGAAACCAATAAGGCTCTTCCTTTATTCTTTTACTAATCCATTCTTCGAGTGTCCCTGAGGATCCGCGAACTTGCATAAATCCTTTCCCTCGAAATTGACTTCCCAATTGTATTAGTTGACCGGCGCCAATGGCCACGACTGCACAAGCTCGGCGAATTTCGGCTAGTTCTACGGCTCATTATCTAACGGAATGTTCTTGCTCCATAAATTTTGTAACCGTGTTTCACTCATGCATAATAGTGAACTGACCCGGATACGCTGGCCAAATACTCGTCCGCGTCGCAAAGGAACCACAGTTGGCCGGAAACGACGAAGACTATACGCACGAGATGGACTCCAACGAGGCTGACTTGCAGCAGGATATGAGCGACATCCGCTCCTCAGAAGGTGCGCGGTACCACGACCCGGGCGGTACGGCAGAACAATCGCGACTTCAATTGCAGCCCCAGGAACTCACCAAGGAACCCGAAGGCCGGTTGGTTGAATTAGAAATTCAACTTCGGAAGAAAGAGAACGAGATTGATTCCCTCCGACAACGGCTGAGCGATGTCGAGGCTTCTGCTACGCAAGCGCGAATTGCTAACGAGACGCTAACCTACTATTTAGAACGCTACAAGCGCGTGAAAGATAGGTTTCTGCCGCCGGGAAGTTTCCGGGAGCGTGTCTGCAGGCAAATCGCTAACCGCATTCTTGCCCGTCCCTCGGGCGCGGCTCAACCACAGGCCAAGCCGGCGCCAGTGCCAACGGGAATCTCTCGCCTCTGCGTCGCGGGAAGTAAAACAGAAGCAGAGTCGGTGATAGAGCCCCCAGTGGAATGGTCCGGCAGCACGGACCAGCCGCCGGTAGTGATTGCCATCCCGAACTGGAATCGGGTCAACCTGCTGCGTTCTTGTATTGGGAGCATTTTTGCGAACACTAGATATGAGAGGTACAGAATCTGTGTCTACGAACAGGGCTCTACGGACGGATCCAGAGAATATCTCCAATCGCTCGCACCTCACGTAGACGCGATTCTTGGCGGTGAGAACGTCGGTTTCATCGACGCCAATAATACGATTATCCGGCGCTATCCCAAATGGGATGTCGTATTCCTCAATAACGACACCGAAGTGACCGATGGTTGGCTCGAGCGGTTAGTGGAGACTGCCTACCGAGCGGACAATATTGGCCTGGTCGGGCCGAAGCTGATTTACAAAGATGGCCGTTTGCAGGAAGCAGGAAGCCAGGTTTTTCAGGATGGCAGCGCCCGGGCCTATGGCAGGTATGCCGATCAGGGCGACCCAACATTTAACCAACTGCGTGAAGTCGATTACTGCTCGGCTGCATGTTTGTACGCCAAGCGCAAAGTCCTGGATTGCATTGGGGGATTCGATGCGCGGTATTCTCCTGCCTATTACGAAGATACTGATGTGGCATTCGCTGCCCGCGAAGCCGGATTCAAAGTGTTATACGAGCCGCGCAGTACCGTGATTCACCATGAGTACTCGACCTCAGGAGGGACCGCTTTCGAGCGGATGGAAGCGAACCGAACTAAGTTCCTTGAAAAATGGGCGGAGCCGTTAAAGCGGCAGCAAAAGAACTTTTGGGAAGCCGTTTCGGTCAATCCACGGGAGAAGGTCCTCGTCATCGACAACATCGTCCCTGCGCAAGACCGCTCCTCCGGAGGAACTCGCTTGCTTGAGTTCCTTCTTCTTCTGACTCGCCATTATCATGTTGTGTTCGCCTACGTGGGCGCCTATGCTCTGCAAGAATACGTTAAGCCCCTGGAGCGTTACGGAATTACGGTCTTTTATCCCGGCTATGCCAAAGCTGTGAACAACTATGATCTCGATATGGGAGCCGTCCTGCGGCACAACGATTTTAAGCTCGTCTTCTGTGAGTTATTCGGTATAGCTGAGCAATACTTAGGCATCGTCCGCGAGTATTCTCCTGGGACCCCAATCATCATAGATACTTTTGATGTGCATTTTCTGCGGGAGATGCGGGAGGCCATAACCGCGAATGATGCGCGCCTACTGCGGAAGGCGCAAGAGACCAAGAGGCGCGAACTCGCGATCTACAAACAAGCTGACCTGATCCTGACTGTGACTGCAGACGACAAGCAGGCTCTCCTCAGAGAAGACCCTCAACTCAACATCTCAGTTGTTTCTAACATTCATGCCCTCCCACCCAACATTGTGCCTCGAGCCGGTAGACGGAATATGCTTTTCGTAGGCGGTTTCTCACACACACCCAATGTGGACGGGGTTTTGTACTTCTGCCGTGAAATCTTCCCCCTGGTGCAGCAGCGGCTGCCGGATACAAAACTTTGGGTAGTCGGCAATGCGCCGCCGCCTGAAATCGTTGCGCTTGCTTCTGCGAATGTTGTTGTCACGGGCTACGTGCGCCATCTCGTCCCTTACCTGGAGTCGGCCCTGGTATCGGTGGCTCCCCTGCGATTTGGATCAGGGATGAAAGGCAAGATCGGCGAAGCGATGGCCTGGGGAATCCCTGTTGTCACCACCACGATCGGGGCCGAGGGCATGGGACTTCAAGACGGGGTCGACGCTTTAATCGCTGATACTCCGGAAGATTTTGCAAGACGAATCGTCCAACTTCACCAGAATCCCGAACTTTGGGACTCCGTTGCACAAAATGCCAGAAACCTCGTTGAGCGGGAGTGGAGTCCTGACGCGGTTGATAGATCCCTAACAGAGATACTGGCTGGGATACGCGCCGACAAGCTCGCAGCTGTCCCTTAGACCGGGCGGCAGAATTACTGAAAAGCCATCTGTACCCGGCCGTCACGGATTGCCAGTGCCGCCGGCCACGGCTACAAGTTCACCGACCGGGGCGCTTCGATCTTCCATCAGTGTTCTCACCACAACCCAGGTCAGGAACACTAGTCCCAGAAGAAGCGATGTTAGATACATTCGGAAAATCGTTTGGACGACGCCACTCTTCGGGACGCCCCAGAAACGCACCATAAACGACTGCGGCTGACAAAAATCCCGCAGGTCCATGCTTTTCCACTCCTGCGCCCCTGCCGGGGGCCGCCACACCCAAGTGTGCTTGGGAGTCCACAACACTGGTCCGGTCCCACCTTCCATCCATATTCGGAACAGACGCGCATTGAAGGTCACATGGTTCCAGTCCGCGTCTCCAGTGATCCACTCAATCGTATTTTGGCCTGCTCGGGCGGCCGCGAAGTCTTGCAAGCCGTAATAATAAAACGCGCCTAAGAACGAGATAAATAGCCCGAGCACGGCCAGAGCTAGTAAGGGAATGTCTCTCCGCCATCGGAAGCGAGGCCAGGCGGCGCCAAGACAGACGATTAGGAGCGGAACAGAGGTATGGAAGTAACGGGGGCCCCAGGTTTCGTCCACCGGGGTCGTCAATGGCGCAAGCAGCGCTAGAGTTCCTCCCACAACGAGAAGCGTATAGATCACCGTCGGTCGATGTGTTCGGAATGCTTTTGGGACAGCATAGAGAGTCGCCAGCAGGATTGGAGCGTAGACGAACAAACCCTTTGTGGGCGAGCCGAAGAGCCCGATCACGTTAGTGAACAGTTGAAGCGGAGAATCGGTCAACCATGTGCGCAAATTACTGAAGCCGCCACCTTTGGGAGCCCAATAGTAATTTCGGCTGATGGCTCCCATTGCCCAAATCGCTCCCACTACAAGAAGCACAGTTAAGAGTTGGGCCCGGCGTGACCTCCAATCATCCTGGAATTGAACGTACACCAGGTACGCAGTCGCTGGAACCAGGACGATCCCCGTAGACTTAACGGTGACCGCAAGCCCGCTGATGGCAGCGAAGAACAGCACTCGCGTCCACTTGCGCATCTTTCCGGGAGTAAGCACCAAATACCCCGCGAGGAGTATGAAAAGAGTTTGCTTGGTTTCCAGGCTTATATACGCATAAGGCCACAGCATGGTGCCTAAGGCTCCCGACATGGTCAGCAGAAGGCTCATTCCCGGCGAACACAACGTTCGAAGCCAGAGGTACAGGACAGCCAAGATCGCCGCAGTCAGCAGTACCGGCTGAAAAGAGAGCATGAAGTCGGGCGACACAAAAATCTTCCCCAACTTGATAAATGGAAGGTCGAAAAGGACTGGAATCGGCCCGTGGCGTGACCATACCATGGGTGGAATCGGACGGCCCTTCATCCACGCATTCACGACTTCGAGCATGCGTAGGCCTGAATTTATCTCTTCACCCGTGTAACCCTGGCCCGCAATGCTGGCTGGAGACCACGACAAATAAAATCCGGACAAGCCGAAGAATAAGAGAGTTGCCGTCCGCCGTGCTGGGGTGAACTTTCCCAAAATGTTACGAAGCACTTGAATCCGGTGCTTGAGCCTTTCCAACCATTTGCCATCCCCACGGGGAAGAGTTGAGGTTCAGGCGAAACAATCGGTGAAATACGGCCATTGTCATCCGCGCGTACGGCGAGGCGGGGGACTTCTGTCGTGCGCTCACGTCTTCGATCAGCTTTTGCCCGCGTAGCACAATGAGGCAACGGTAGAGATTAAAAAATGGAAAACCCGCCCCTGTGACTCGCTCTGGCAGGTATCCTGCCTCGCGAAACAGCAGTTCAATTTCGGACGGGCGGAAATGTTTGCGATGTCCTATGTGTTTGTCGAAGGCAGACATAGGACCGCCAGGAGCCGTGACCACCAATCTGCACCCGGGACCCATGTACTGGCGAGCACTCCGCAGCAACTGACTCGGATCATCTACGTGTTCGATGACCTCCGAACACACAGCGTGTGTCGCCCAACCACGCAGCTCTTGGGGCGGTGCAACCTGCTCCAGCAGATTGCACTGCACGAAGCGCGCATCCGGGACCTTCTGGCGGGAGATTTCCACGCCTGATTGACTCAGTTCAAGTCCGACTATTTCAGCTCTGGGGAAGGCGGCGCGAACCGCCGCAGCCATGTCCCCCTGGCCACTACCGATATCGAGCAGTCGGACGCCCGTCCCAGAGTTATCCAGCCGCAGCAATGAAAACATTACCCTTCGGCGGTACTCCTGGGCAGGATTCTGTTGGGCGGCCTGACTGTACTCACCCCAGTGGCGATCCCAATCGTCGCGAGCAGATGACGCCATATTCCTCCAGATTCCCTCACAACCGCGCGGCTTTTGCATCGGGCAGCATGGCCAGCATTGAATCGCGCAACGCCGCTCGCGAGCCCGAGCGACAGGTCCAGCCGAGACGGCGAATACGGTCGGTGTTGAGCCTCACGATCGGAATATCACCCTTCCATCCACGATTCCCGCCACTGTACTCGAACTGTACTTCGTCCTGATCTAGTCCCACGCACTCTACCGCCAATTTTGCGATCTCCGTCACAGTGATGTAGTCGCCAGTGGCCACGTTGTAAGTGGCAAAGCCAACATCAGAGCGCCGGGGGGCTAACAGGACTGCATCCACGACGTCCCGCACATGAATGTACGATTTGCTCTGTGTGCCATCACCTAGAATGCGCAGCCTACGCGGATTTTTCAGCAGTTGGCGGAGGAAATCGAAGCCCACGCCGTGCGTTTGACGAGGCCCGACCACATTCCCAAAGCGGAAAATGAGGCCCGTAAAATCGAACATATGGCAGTAAGACGCAATCAGGGCTTCTCCCGCCAGTTTACTGGCCCCATAGGTGGAGATAGGAATCAGCGGACCATAATCTTCGTTGGCCTCCTCTTCGCCCAAGTCACCGTAAACCCCACTGCCCGAAGCGTAGAGGATCGTTGTGGTTCCCGACCGGCGCATCGCCTCGACAACGTTATTCGTGAGATAGGTACCTTCGCGGAAGTCGATATCGGGCTCGGTGGCGGCGCGCGCAATGTCGGGATTCGAGGCGAGATGGATGACAACGTCGTGACCTTGCATCGCCGCGGTCAGCCGATCGAGGTCTTTAACATCGCCGCGAACTACTTGGAATCGCGCATCGCTGTGATGCTGTTCGTAGTGCCATTCCCGACCGGAGGAGAAATTGTCATACAGAGTCACCGCCGTCACGGAAGGATCGGCCAATAGCCGATCAGTGAAGTGGCTACCAATAAATCCGGCGCCGCCTACGAGAAAATAACGTTGTGAAGTTTCTTTTCCTCGGCTCATTCGATGTTTTTTAGTCGTATTTAAGCTTAGCACGCTGGACTGCTAGAGGTACTCGTACTCGAATGCAAAAGTGCCACCTTGAACGATGAAGCCAAGGCAAAACAATTTCAGTGAAACGGTGCCAGCGCCCACAACGAGCGCTGTGCCCGCAAATCCGCACGAACTTTCCCTCCACCTTGACGGAGCCAGCAGCAAGACCATTCCTGTCCCTGCTGCGAATGCGATAAGGAGTGCAGTCAAGGACAGAAAGAATTCCATGCAGGGATACCATTGTACGGAGCGGTGTATAACTTTGGAGCTACCTGACGCGCGCCGGTTACTGAGGGGCCCGGAACGGTATCAAAGAAAATCAGCCCGTCTATATTGCTCGATACCAACTCTTGGTGGAATAGCGTGAACGCCTCTCTCGATCGAGAGTCACACATTATTGCTGGCATACGGCGGGGATAACCTAGGGAGACTCTGATTAAGCTCTCTGCTTTTCACAGTCGGTCAAGTTAGAGTGTTCTGAGAAATGAAACAGAGGACTCTAGCGATGATGACTGGTTTTGAGCAGTACACGAGGAAGACGCGGCGC
>JABCYV010000027.1 GCA_013290025.1 Acidobacteriota bacterium | reverse complement strand
CGTCTTCCCCATCTCGCTGCCGGCGCTCCGAGAGCGTCGGGAAGACATTCCTGCTCTTGTGACCCATTTCGTGAAACTATTTGGCCGCCGTATGGGGAAGCATCTGGACAGCATTCCTCCGGAAACCGTGGCTGCCTTCCAATGGTATTCGTGGCCTGGCAACATTCGCGAGTTGCAGAACTTAGTGGAACGCGCGGTTATCCTTTCGCGGGACGGCGTGCTCCCGAACCCACTGCATAAAATGCAAACAGAGCTCATGATCCCCAGTCTGCATCGCACCCGAACTTTCCACTCATCGATGACCTGGGAAGACTCGGATCGCGCTTTGATTTTGGAAACACTTGAGCAGGCCGGCTGGATCGTCGGTGGACCGCGCGGCGCAGCGGCGAAACTGGGACTGAAACGAACCACGCTGCTCGCCAAGATGAGACGGTTGGGTATCTCGCGGCCTATCCCTCAGGAGGGAACAGACGAGCGTGCTATAGCACCCGAGACCGTACGACGGGAAGATGCTCATTTTTGAAATTTGTGCGCACAAGAAGGGCAGCTCGATAAGGAGAACTCCGGAATTTCAAAGCTCATCACCTCGCTGTACCGATGGGATTCTTGATCATTGCTCACCCTGTAACGCAGCCGCAGAACTCCAGAGGGAAGGACCGGGAGTGCTTGGCATGGCACGGAGGCAAGAACACCGTCGAATCCAAGCCCGGCAGCAACCCGTCACACATCGAAGTAAGATTCACAAGATGGCTCACGAGACTGAAGGCGCTATCTACTATCGTGGTTATGCTTGAGCGCCAACTGGACGGCTTCCTGCAGCGTCCTATGGCGCGAAGTGGCGTGTTACCATGGGCTACGGCAATCGAGGTGCAGAAGCCCTTTTGACCTCAATTGCACCTTTATGGAGTGCGAAATGATCTTTTCTCACAGCTGTGGCCGGACAGGGATCCCCAATTTGCGGATCCGATAAGCCAGGGTGGTTCGTTTCATCCCCAGCTTCATCGCCGCGCCTTTGGGTCCCCCAGTTACCCAGTTCGATTCCTTCAGGGCGCGCAGCACGTGCTCCCGTTCCATCTCTTCAAGTGTCGATAAGTGGGTCTGTGAACCCTGAACTGTCTCTTGTGTTAATTCGTCCAAGGGAGCGCGGAGCGAGGATCCAGGCGAAAGGATCACAGCTCGCTCGATGAAGTTCTGCAACTCCCGCACATTTCCTGGCCAAGCATAGTTTGTGAGCACTTCCATGGCGCGGGCCGAAATTGTTTCGATGTGCCGGTTCATTCGCTGGGAATACTTGCCCACGAAGTGGCGAACAATGAACGGTATGTCCTCGCAACGATCGCGTAAAGGAGGAACCATCAACGGAAACACATGCAGTCGGTAATACAAGTCGCTGCGAAAGGTTCCGTCCTCAACCATTTGTTTCAGATCACGGTGAGTAGCTGCGATTACGCGTACATCCACGTGCTGCGTCCGCGTGCTGCCCAGCCGTTCAAATTCATGCTCCTGCAGAACCCGCAGCAGCTTAGCTTGCAGGTCGAGGGGAATATCACCGACTTCGTCCAGGAACAAGGTTCCTTTGTCCGCCAGCTCGAAACGGCCGGGCTTACGCGCGATCGCCCCGGTGAAGGCACCCTTTTCATGCCCGAACAATTCGCTTTCCAGTAAGCCGGAAGGTATGGCGGCGCAATTCACCTTTATAAACGGCCGATCACGCCGTTCGCTTCGATTGTGAATGGCCTTGGCGATGAGCTCTTTTCCGGTGCCCGTTTCTCCCTGAATCAGCACGCCGGAGTCGGTTGGAGCTACGACCTCGACTTGCCGCAGGACACGTTGCAGGGCCGCGCTTCGGCCGACGATTTCTTCAAAACCCGCCTTGCTGCTTGGTTCGTCGACGGCGTAACCCATGTTCTCTGAGCCCTCCTCCTTCAGTTTTCGCAATTCGGCACGCAAGAGAAAGTTCTCGAGCACAACGCCGACTTGGTTCGATATTTGCCGCAGATACTCGAGTTCATGGTGGGTGTACGCACTATCGCCACGCTTCCCGAGGGCGAACACACCCAGAAGTCGCTCTCGCGACACTAGGGGAAGAACGCAACCTTGCATGCAGAGCGCTGCTATGCTTGCGTCATCGACCGCATCGTTTGCGTTAAGATCGCACAATTTACCTGTCCAGCCCTCACCAGTAGACAGCACGTTACTCCACCCTTCAGCCAAGCCTTCGATTGACTCCTGGGTCAGAGCACTGTCGTCCGCTGTATCGAAAGCCATGACCTGAAATCGCCCGTCTTCAACCCGTGATTGGCCAATGACTGCAAAATCTGAGGTCATGATCCGCCGCATCGTTTTTGAAATATGCGCTAGAAACGACTCCAGTTCCGCGTTGGCCATAAGACTTCTCGAGACGAGACCCCCATTGAGGTCGATTAGCTGTTTCAGCCGAGTCTCGGGTGTCATCGATCCCTTCGATCGGGAAACGTGGGACAGTTCTTCGTAGGGGCTCACCAAGGCTTCCGCTCTCTTGTAATGCTCCTCGAACGACGGCACTTGCGACGGTGTTTCCACAAGAAGTGTCTGCGATGCCAACCCAAATTCGACCGCGCTCATAGCTAACTCCTTCCTTCAATGTCAAGATGATGGTTCAGACAGCAACGCGCACATAACCTTCAACGTAGGCTTCTTGGGCTTACGTCATGAAGCAAGTAAGTACCCTTCGTTATGCGCCTGCGGATAGACCGGCGCGGCTTCAAGCCCGGGCACGGGATTGCACGGCCGCAATTCCGGATAGTTCGGGAAAACCGCGCGCAAGAGCCGCGCGGAATCTTGTAACTGCATGAATCCCGCTTGTGTGGGTATATGGGTAAGCGCGTTTTCCTCCGTCTGTTGGTTAGCTACTCAAAGCTGCGCCATTCGCTAGACGGACGCGGTTTTCAGAAGCTAAGCGGCCCGTTTCCAGGTTCATTGCGATTAGCAGGAGAATTTCGCCTAGGGAAAACTGGCGGAGAGTTTCGCGCGTTATACCAAACATAGCCGTTTTGTGCTCCCTTCGTGCGATTCCCTTGTTCTGCTCAAGGGTGCCCGGAAGTCCCGGCTCAATCGAGAAGGCACCCAAGTGGCCAATCTCAGAACCTTTTTCTACGCTTTGCCTGGACAATCGCTGAGTCATGCTTGCGCCGCTCAGCCCTGGTGCCTGCATGCAAGCTTCCATAACAGCGTCAAGCAAGGTGGCGCAGTATCTCCTTTTGCAAGTGCGAATTGAAGAGGTGTCAACACCCCAACGAATCGCCGGATGGCTGTGGCCAACGCGGAACCCACGCGATGTCTTTGGCACCAGCACTAGAGGTGATTGATGCGGTAGCGTCCGGCGACAACCGACCTCCACTGCATCGTGCTGGCAACACAAGCGCTTTGCCGGGACATGCACAGCATCACTTGACGCGTATCGCTTCAAGGAACTGGTAGCTCGGATGTCAAAGATGACGTTCCTGTCAAAGTAGTGACACAACATCGGTGGCGGCTTGTTCCGCTTCTGCATCGTATTGGGGGGTGGTGCTGGCCCTGGTGCAATCGGCGATGGCGCTTCTGTCAAAGCCGGGTGACATAGGTTAGTTGGCGCTTTACCCGCTACCGCTTGACGAGAAGACCACAAAGTTCATTGCGAGGATCGACGGATTGGGGCGCGCTCTTCGAGATGCGAACGCAATAGCCACAAGCGAGTTCCGCCAAAGCATAGAAAGGGTCGCAGTCGTGGCAGAGAAATTGCTTCGAGCATTCAAGAGGGTCAGTAGCTTCCCTCCGCCGCCACGCTGCGAGAGGTTGAAAAATGAACTATTTTGTTGTTGCACGGAACCACAGGGACGATTACTCTACCAGCCGCCTCGTTGTCAGGCTCTTCGCTCTCTTGATTTCCTGCAGCCTCATTGTTCCCGCCCAGAACACCGCTGAGCGACATGATGGGAGCGCACCGTTCGGCATTCGAGCCACGCATCTGCTCGGATTCGAAAACGCGAAGAGCAACTGTAGCGGGACTCTATCCTTTCAGGACAATTTGCTGCAGTTTCAGCAGACCGGGAAAACTAACGCACACATAAAGATCGGTTCTGTTCGGGATGTCTTCCTGGGTGAGGAGAGCCGGCAGGTGGGCGGCTTGCCGCTGACCTTGGGTAAGGCTGCGGCTCCGTACGGTGGTGGCCGAGTTGTCAGTCTCCTCAGCCACAAGAAGTACGACACACTGACTCTGAGATATGTCGACAGCGATGGAGGAATTCACGGGGCGATCCTCCAGTTAGCTAAAGGACAGGGCGAGCGTGTAAAGAATGAACTGATAGCTCAGGGCGTAACTATTAATTCCCGCCAAGATCAGTCGACGAAAGAAAGCGCTACGGAGGCCAGGCATGAAAACAATTAAATGCGGTTCATCGATCGCTTATGGGATCGCATTGGTGGCGATCATCCTTGCACTTCCTGGTCGCCTGCCCGGCCAGACTGCGGCTCCGAAATCCTCTGGTGGCAACGGGGCTTCCGCCACACGCTGGAGCGTTCAAGTCGACCAAGTTGACCCTGGGAACCTGGGCCTCGCCTATTCGTTCCAAATCGCGATTTACGAGAATCTCGTGGCGGAATTGAAAAAGACAAAGCAGTTCCAGCAGGTGCTCCGCGACGGCGACCTGAAGGCCAGCGAAGTTCCAAATTTGCTGGTGCTCAAAACAACTGTAGAGAAGTACACGCCTGGCGGCGAAACGCGCCGTGCGGTGACCACTGTGAGTGGCGCGACGAAATTGACAGTGCGGAGTCAGCTCCTCACCCGCGAAGGCAAAGTTGTTCTAGAGCGCACCGTAAACGGCGATGTGCGCTTCTTCGGTAGCAACTTGCGGGCTACTCACAACCTGGCCCGCAATATAGCCAAAACGATCAAGCAATCGTCCTGGGCAGGTTCCCAGGAACCAACAGCGACAATCAGTGGCCAACTCTGAGTCATAGCGACAATGCTTACGCTTTCTAGATCGACAAGGAGAACGAGGGCTCGAGTAGGACAAACAAGAGGAGCAATTTATGCTGAGGCTAGTGGGTGCTTTTTGTATTTGTTTGATGACCGCTACGGTTTTTTTGCCAGTCCACGTCGAAGTATCAAGTCGGCACCATCACTGAGCTTAGGATTCATCAGACTGCCGAAGTTGGCGCACTCTGATGCTGCCAGTTATGACATTTCCGTCAAAGTTGATATTGGGGCGGTCGTTTGAGGTGCCTGTAGAAAGCCAAATACCCCGCTGCCAAGCCCAAACAACCTAAGCCAGTTTCTCGTGGGGGCAGAGCAGACGAGTGAGATCTTGTTAAGACTTATCTGGCGAACATGCATCGCGAAACATACAGAGATACAGTTTTAGGAGGAATGGAGAAGGACAGATAGACATGGAGCGAAAAGATCCAGCAACATCGCATAACAAGGGCGCACTTTTATTTGCAGTAGCCGCGATACTTGCAATAACCATATTCGCAGCAGACACGAAGGCTCAGAGCGATGGCGACGAATTACCGCAATTGGACGCGGTCGTCGAGCCCTTGAGGCCTGGCGTCAACGAAAGCCAAGTGCTTGCGGAACTCGCCGCTCACAACGAAAAACGCAAGTCCGCGCTGCACGATTACAGCGTACTGAGGACGTATCAAGTAATCGATCTCAAGGGAAAGGTTCATGCCGAGAAAATCGGACGAATGGAGTTTCTCTCGCCGGACAAAAAGACATTCACAGTTACTTCCGAATCTGGCTCAGGCTTGGTCCGGAACATGGCACTGAATCCGCTGATCAAGAGCGAGATCGAAGCGGCAGCCGGCAAAGAACATCATGACAGCGCCATTTCGGCTGACAACTATTCCTTAAATCTCCTGGGAGAACAACAGGTGGGTTCGTATCGTTGCTTCGTCGCCGAGGCCGTGCCCAGGCGGAAGGACAAGTATTTGTTCGAAGGTAAGCTTTGGATTGATGTAGACGACTACTCTGTGGTGCGGATCGAAGGCCATCCCGCGAAGAAACTGTCTTTCTGGATCCAACGCGCTGATTTCGTACGGCAGTATCAGAAAACTGATGGGTTCTGGCTTCCGCAGAAGGACCAGACATTGGTTCAGGTACGGCTGTATGGGAAGAAGGTTCTCACTATCGAACACCGGGACTACGCTGTGAATGCGGGTCAGAGCAAAGAGGCGCGGGCAATCGTCCCAGAGACCACCATCACTTCGACTTCGTTGCATTAACGCGAAGTATTCCCCGGGCGTCCGCTGACAACGTTCTCGCCCAGCTTCTTCTTTCGGCCAGAGCACGCGTCCGCTACGGACAGCACGGCATCGCGCATTTCCTCCCTTCATCACAATTGTGGGACTGTCACCGATTTCGACGTGTCAAGTCGAGCGACCTCAAATGACATCTCGCTCTTCACGTGGGTTTCTGCTTCAACTTATTCCATCTCTCGTATTCTCAATGCCTTCATGACAATCGCATGAGACGCCTGTGGTTTGGAAGGCGCATTGCACTTGAGGCGACGAGGAGGGGCATCCATATGCGAACGTTGGTTGGTACCGCATTGTCGATCTTGCTCTTCCTGGGACCTTGTTTCGCGCAAGGTAGCTCCCCTGCACCTGGATCAATAAAAGGGGACGTATTCACGAAGGGCACAAATGGAGAACCTGCTGTTTTGCCCGGCGTTCGAGTCGTCCTTCACGGCCCTATAACCAAGGAGACCGAGTCGGACGCACTGGAAGCATTCGCTATCAATGGCCTTCCCCCTGGGACCTATGAGATCGAAGCTAATGCTCCCGGCTTGTATGCGGCGCTCGCTGTGGAAGTGAGCGCCACTATTGACCCCAAAAGTGCTGGTGCCGGGAGGGGGAGTTGAACCCCCAAGGTACTAAGTACCGGCGGATTTTGAGTCCGCTGCGTCTGCCAGTTCCGCCATCCCGGCCAACCTTGCGTTTGATTTTCCAGTCTAGTTTACGCAATCGGTTTTGTCATCCGCGCGATTCTCGGGCTTTACTGCGCCTCGAGCATCGGATTCAAAGAGCCTCATATCCGAGGCCAGCACGCCGAAACAATCTCCGCTAAAATAATTTGTCTTGGACAGTGCTCACATGAATCGCTTAGTTGACGTTGGCAAAGCCACTTTTGCGAAGAGTATCAGCCGACGCGACTTCGTGCGGGCAGCAATCGCAGCCGGCGGTTTGGCCTCAACCTACGCCAGTGGCATGATGGGGCTGCTGCGCATAAGTCGCGCACCTAGCCGCGAAGTTCGGGCAACTTTGAATGAGATCTCTAAAGATCTGATCACATCAAACATCGACTTTTTCATTCGCAATCATTTTGCTACGCCGAAGATCAACAGTGATGCGTGGAGCCTCGAAATCGGCGGCATGGTTTCCAAGCCGCTCAGGTTGTCATATTCCGACCTGCTGCTGACGTCCTCCGTCCGTCGCGCGTTCACTTTGGAGTGTGCGGGAAACCGGTCGGGTGGCGGTGGTGTGGGTACAGCCGTGTGGTCGGGACTACCTTTGGCAGAATTGCTTAAGCAAGCGGGACTCCGGCCGGGCGCAACCACGGTGGTTTTCCATGGTGCGGATTCCGGCGATGGCGAGGCTGTTCCGCCGGGCACTCACTTTGCCCGCGCCATTGCGCTAGACAAGGCGATGGATCCCTCCAGCCTGCTGGCGTACGAGATGAACGGTGAGCCATTACCGGCGGATCACGGATTTCCCCTGCGCGCGGTGATTCCGGGCTGGTATGGAATGGACTCGGTAAAGTGGCTGACTCGGGTTGAGATTTCGGACCAGCCCTTCAAAGGATACTTCCAGCAGGAAGAGTACGTGTCCGTTAAGGCGAATGGCGAAAGGCGGCCGATCACGCGCATGCTCGTTAACTCCAAATTCCTTCGCCCGTTCGAAGGAGAGGAGATCCAGGGCAAGACATACCGCGTAGAGGGTGAGGCCTGGGCTGGAGAAGGTAGCATCGGAAAAGTTGAGCTGCGACTCCAACCGAGTGGGCCTTGGCAACAAGCAACTCTTTCGGCTGCAGCCGTGACCATGGTGTGGACGCCCTGGAGCTATGAGTGGCAAATCGTCCGACCGGGGCAGTACACGCTGGAGGTTCGCGCAACCGACAGTGATGGCCATACTCAACCGGATGTCCGCGACCCTGATCGAAAAGATGCTTACGAGCTCAATACTCCTCATCGAATCAGTGTCAGCGTTCGGTCGTAACAACGGAGGATTCGATTCGCTTTGCCGGAGTCTTGTGCCGAGGATATCAATGAAGCAGGTCTTCTTACTGGTTTTTAGTCTCTCCTTCCTGTGCACCTCGATGTCGGTGAAACCGTCAGCAGCTCAGTCACCGAGTCTTTCAGACCTTTCCTCCCAAGGACGAGCCGCGCTCAGAGATCAGCAATTCGATCGGGCAGAAAAAGTCTATGAGCAGGTCGTCAAACTGGATCCTAGATCGGCGGAAGCCCATTCTAATCTTGGGTTGGCGCTCTATATGCAAGGTAGCTATCCGCGAGCGATCAGCGAGCTGCGGAAGGCACTTGAACTTAATCCCCACCTCGATCACGCCCAGGTCCTGCTGGGCTTGAGTTACTTCAACGCCGGCGAAGTCGAGCGCGCGATTCCGTTGCTCGAAAAAGCCTACGAAACCAAGAAAGACGATCCGGTGGTGGTTGCTCATCTGGGGCTTGCGTATTTGAGGCAGGAGAAGGACGACAAGGCTCTCGTGATGCTCAGCCGTTGGGCTGAACTTGAACCGAATAGTCAAGATGCCCTGTACTTTAAAGGAAAGGCATCTCTATACGTGGCTTCGAATTCGTTTGTGCAGTTGACCAAAGTCGCGCCAGACTCGTACCGCATGTTTCAACTGAGGGCTGAAATGCTCCGGCAACAAGGCATGACTCCGGCGGCGATTACTGAGTACAAAAAGGCCATCGCCCGAAAACCGGACGCGGCCGGACTACACTACGCTCTCGGATTAGTTTATCGGGAAGCTGGGCGGCTTGATGAAGCGCTTTCGGAGTTCAATGAGGAGCTGAAGATTTCACCTAGCGATGCCATGACGGATTTTCTTATTGGCGACGTCTACCGGCAGCAGAACAAATTGGACACCGCTCAACAATACTTGTCTCAGGCATTGGATCTACAACCCGGACTCGCCGACGCCCAGCTAGACCTGGCCAAAATTTATCACGCCCAAGGGAAGGCCGACGACGCAGTGAAGCTGCTCCAGACGGTCGTAGCCGCGAATCCGGACGCGCAAGAAGCCCACTATGTGCTCTTCAGCCTATATAAGGAGCGGGGGCAAATGGAGGAGGCGCGAAAAGAATTGCAAACCTTCGAGGCGCTGAAGCGCAAGGCGGCTGACCAGGAAGAGAAGCGCATGCGGTTGGATTCCATTAACTGAGTCTAGCTTCTGCTTTCCAGCAGATCACTACCTCCCTCATGAAAGTTGGCTTGACAAATGGAGGCTTCGCCGATATCGTTTCTAAGCGCTTATTGCAAATGAGGATTTGCGCTCTTTTGAGGCTCAATAAGATCACTTCGCGAGGTACCCGCAGCGATGTCTGCTACACCTGTTCTCGCCGCTACGCTGGTCCAACCTGGCAAGTACGAACTGCGTGAGTACCCGCTGCCGCAGCCGGGACCCGGCTGTGCCCTTGTGAAGATGGAACTCTCGGGAATCTGCGGCACCGACAAACACACATATCAGGGCTTCACCACCCAATACGCCGGCACGGGAGACGGGAAGCAGATTCGCTTCCCGATCATTCAGGGCCACGAAAACGTGGGAACAGTTGCCGCCATCGGTGGCAATGGCCAATACGCCGACTTCGAAGGCATTCCGCTCCAGCTCGGTGACCGGGTCGTGGTTGGGGCGAACGTCTCGTGCGGAGAATGCTATTACTGCCGGCACGACTTCCCTTATTACTTTTGCCAGAACATGACAGACTACGGCAACAACTTGTGTGCCGCCGATCCCCCGTATCTTTTTGGCGGCTGGTCCCAGTATATCTACATCGTCCCAAGAAGCTTTTTGGTGCGGGTCCCGGACGATCTGCCATCCGAGGTTGCCGTTCTTACCGAGGTGATGGCGGTAACTGTGGGTCTCGATCGCGCCAAGCAGATGTCAGCCTTCCCCAGCGAGGCCTTCCTTTTCGATGATACCGTTGTGGTTCTTGGGGTCGGACCGCTTGGCATGTGTTTCTTGATGAAGGCTCGCATGCTCGGGGCGGGAAACATTGTTGCTGTCGACCTCTCCGATTACCGCCTGCAGTTTGCCAAGCGGCTAGGAGCCGACCATGTGCTCAACGTTTCCCAGACTACCCTCGCTGACAGACTGGAATTTGTTCGCCACCTGACGCATGGACGCGGCGCTGATCTGGTAATCGAAACTGCGGGTGTGCCTCAGGCCGTGCCCGAAGCGCTCGAAATGTTGAGGTTGGGAGGGCTGCTGGTCGAGGCCGGCAACTTCTCCGATCTGGGTGAAGTCGCCATAAGCCCGCATCGGCATCTGTGTTCAAAGAGTGTGCGGGTTCTCGGTGTCGGTGGAGAAGAGCCGGCCAGCTATGGGCCCAGCATGCGCCAGATGGCTCGTTATATGCACACTTATCCGCTCCGGGAATTTGTTTCACACCGCTATCCACTGCGTGACGTTGAAGCTGCAGTTCACAAATCAATCGCGCTGGATTCCATGAAGGTTGCAATCGCGCCCTGGGCCTGACGCCGAATTCCACCTAACTTTTAACGCAGTTCACAATTACGTCTCGCGAAGGAGAATTTTCTGATGGGAAAACTGGCGATTACAGGTGGTGAGCCGAGCCGAAAAAAGCGCTTTGACGCTTGGCCAATGTACACCGAAAGCGAGCGACACGCGCTCGAGGATGTCTTGGTCAATCATAACTGGGGCGGACAGCCATTTCCCGGCAAGCACGCGGACGCGTTTGGCAAGAAGTTCGCCGAGTTCCACACCGCCAAGTACGGTCAGTGCGTGAACACGGGAACGGTGGCGATCCAGGCTGCCCTTAAGGCCATCGATATCCGCCCGGGCGATGAGGTGATTGTTCCCGCCTACACCTGGGAAGGAACGGTAGGGCCTGTGCTGTTGGTAAATGCCGTTCCAGTTTTTGTCGACATCGACCCGGAAACCTATTGCCTGGACGCCAAGCTGATCGAACAGGCCATCACCCCCAGGACGCGTGCCATTCTTCCTGTCCATTTGGGAATGAGGTTTGCCGACCTCGACGTAATCACGCCGCTCGCTGCCAAACACAAACTGAAAGTCATTGAAGACTGCGCGCACGCCCATGGCGGCATGTGGCGTGACAAGGGCGCGGGTTCGATTGGAGACCTGGGCGCTTTCAGTTTTCAATCAAGCAAGTTAATTACCGCTGGCGAGGGTGGAGCGGTAATCACTAACAATCTTGAGTACTTTGAGCGGGTTCAGACTTACATCAATGCCGGGCGGGCGAGTGTAACTGACAAGTTCCATCACCGCATAATCGGGTTCAACTATCGACTGGGCGAATTCCAGGCGGCAGTATTGGGTGCGCAGCTCGAGCGCCTTCCCGAGCAGGCGCAGGTTCGCCAAACCAATATGGCGTCCTTTGAGTCGCGCCTTGGCAACACTCGCGGACTGGGATTGTTGAAGCCGGAACCGCGCATTACACGATTGGCCCCCTACGGATATGTGCTCAAATATTTTGCCGAACAAATGAAAGAAATTCCGCGCGCCGCCTTCGTCGCGGCACTCCAGTTGGAGGGCATACCGTGCGATGGTCTTTTCTACGAGCCGGTCTATAGAAGTTCGCTCTTCCCGCTGAATCCCGGTGACTTTCCAGCTTTGAGCTGGGGACGGCCTGCACCGCTCGATCTGCGAAAGATGTACAAGTGCCCGGTTTCGGAGCGTGCCGCGTATCACGAAGCAATCTGGTTCTCGCATCACCTGTTCCTTGGTGGGAAGGAAAACGTCGATAGCATTGCGGACGCTATCTTCAAGGTTCTCGAGAATATTGAAGAACTTCGAGGACTGGAACACCGCGCCATTACAGCGCAGGGCCAGAGCCGTGCCGACCGGGAAAGCTAAGCAGAGGAACGCTGAAGTCCAAACAAACTTGCAACTATGCCAGCGAGGAAACGAATCGGGTTCGCGGTCGTGGGACTGGGAAGCATTTCGCAAGTCGCGGTGTTGCCCGCGTTTGCGCATAGCAAAAAAGCCGAGCTAGTCTCGGTCGTTAGTGGTCGCAAGGAAAAAGCCTGGAAGCTCGCTTTACAGTTCAACGCCAGTCAAGCGTTCACCTACGACGAGTATGCTGAATGCTTGGAGAACCCTCATGTTGAGGCCGTCTACATCGCGACCCCGCCTGGAGAGCACGAGAAGTATGCGGTTCAAGCGGCAAAGGCGGGCAAGCATGTGATCAGCGAGAAACCTCTGGCGGCTACCGTCCAGCAGGCTCGAAACATGGTCGAGGCCTGCCGGCGCGCCAAGGTCTTGTTCATGACCGCTTATCGAAAGTATTTTGAGCCCAGCACAGTCTTGCTCAAAAAAATGATCTCAACCGGCGACCTGGGCCGGATCGACATTGTCCACACGCTGTTCACAGAGTTACGCCCATTCGGTGACAACTCGCCGTCGTGGCTTTTTTCCCGCAAGTTATGTGGCGGCGGCCCGCTAACTGATCTCGGAGTCTATTGTGTGAATACCTGCCGGTGGTTAGTTGGCGAAGAACCTATCGCCGCGAGCGCCGTAACTTGGGTTCGTGATGGAAGGCGGTACAAAGAAGTCGAAGAGGGTGTCGCGTTCCGTCTGGACTTTCCCAGCGGCATGATCCTGCAAGGAACGGCAGCTTACAGCGCAGCTTTTTCTTCTTTCATTCACGTCCACGGTGAAAAGGGTTGGGCGGCGTTGTCTCCAGCATTCGCTTTTGAAGAAGAGCGGAGACTCAACGGGAAAATTGGAGGACACTGGTTGCAGAAGACCTTCAAGCCCATTGACGAATTTGCTCTGGAGTTGGATTACTTTGCGACCTGCATCAAAAAAGGCCACAAACCGGAACCTGACGGCGAACAGGGATTGCGGGACATCATTATCATCGACGCCATTTATCGAGCCGCGAGAAAAGGCGGTTCGGTAAGAATCAAGTACTAATCGGAAGAGCACCCGGACAAGTATGGCGAAGTTGGGCATGGGAGTTGTCGGGGTTGGCACGATGGGCAAGCAGCATGCCCAGAATATCCGTTGCTTGATCCCGGATGCGGAGCTGATAGCAGTGGCCGATGCCGATTTGAAGCGCGCTGAACAGGTCGCCAGCAAGCTTGAAATCGAGCATTTCTACGACAGCATCGAAGCGTTAGTCGAACGCAAGGACATCCAGGCGGTCGTGGTCGTCACTCCGGCGAAATTCCATGGAGCCGCAATGCGGGTATGCGCTCAGGCAGCCAAGGACATCTTCTGCGAGAAGCCGTTCACACTGACGGTTGAAGAAGCAGACGAGATGCTCGACATCATCGCGAAAGCGGGAGTGCGGGTACAGGTCGGACACGTGCGCCGCTACGACCCTCCCAACGTGAAAGCAAAGAAACGAATCGAGGCAGGTGAGATCGGTGACCCCGTAATCTTTAAGTCGCTGGCACGCGACCCAGCGCCTCCGCCGGTCAGTTACATGGCCAGCGGTGTTAACGGCATGTTTTTTCAGGATTCAACCGTCCATGAGTTTGATTTGGGCCGCTGGCTAATGAACGACGAGATTTCTGAGATCCACGCCTATGGCGCGATTCTCGTTTTTCCTGAAGCCGCGCAGTTCAACGATATCGACACGGCTCTGCTCAGCATGAAGTTCTCACGAGGCACGCTCGGCGCTGTTGAGAACTACATGCAATCCGGCTACGGGTACGACATCCGCACCGAGATTGTCGGTTCCAAGGGCACCATTATTATGGGATACCTGCAGCAGACCGCCGAAGTGGTGCTGACGGCAGAGGGAGCAAAGACCGATATAGTCGATCACTTTCTGGTTCGCTTCGCAGATGGTTATTTAAATGAAATGCGTGACTTTGTCCAAACCATTCTTGCCGACCGCGAGCCAAAAGTGGACGCGTTTGACGGCCGTCAGGCCGTTGCGGTGGCTGCGGCGGCAGAGCGCTCCTATCGCGAAGGGCGGGCAGTGGTAGTACAGAACCGAACCCGCAATTCTCGCCCTGTCTCCCGAGGAATGAAATGAACCGAACTCTCATAGAAGGGGGATCGCGCCCGAAACGAGGGCGCTTTCGACAGCAGGAGCATGACTGACTTTCACGCTCGCAAGGTGATTTGGATCAAAACGTTACGCGCAAGAGCGCAGAGATGCTCCGCGGCTTTCCAACCGCGGTCCCCGAAAACAGGCTCGCAAAGTTGATGACATTAACGCGATTGTTCAGGTTATCCACCTGAATCAAGAACGAAGCACTGCGCTGTTCCTTGCGGTAGACTTCCACACCCGTTGCACCGTCCATAGAAAAGTTTGGACGGACGCGCCCTCTGGTTAGGTTCACCCGATCTAAGATGGCTTCACCATACTGGGCGAGCAGGAAACTTGGGTTTGCGCTGCCCGTATCTGCCGGCAATCCGCTGCCGTACTCCCCGCCAACGGCGAGCCACACGTGATGGGGCGCTTGGAAACGCACCCGGGCGCGCGCCGTATTCCGCTGATCTTGCGAAACGGCAAACTTTGTTGTGTCGGTTAGCCCGCTCGCCGCATCACTACCGAGGAACAGCCCTCCGCTAATCGGTCCCTGCCCGATGCCAGATTGATTTGCATAGCTCAAATAGCCAGAGAAGCGGTCCCAGCGGGGGATCTCCAGCCGTAGCTCTTCACCCGTGATTCGTGCATTGGCAAAAGCGATTGGAAAACTGATGCCCGTGTCCAGCAGCACATCGTCATCAGCATAGTTGCGAAAATCACGACGGAACACATTGGCTTCGAGCCGCACTTTCCCGAAGAATGCCTTCGTGACGCCGGCTTCGTAGTAGTCTGCGTGTGCCGGCTGAACCGGCAATCGCACCACGATTGGATTTGTCGAATCGAACTGGGGGGAGCTAGCAAGCAGCAGATTTTCTGCCGCTGGGGTCTGAAATACGCGGTCGTAGGACGTGTGCACCAAGAGGTTTAGCGATGGCACATAACGGGAAACTGCAATTCTAGGACTCCACACCGACTCACGTACGACAAAACCGTAATGGTCAAAACGCAATCCTCCCGCCAGATTCCACTTGCCAAGATTTACCTGATCCTGCACATAGGCAGAAGACTCCACGTCCCATTTATGGTCTGTAAAGTCAAATTGCTTCCGTGTATGCGGATCGAATTGAGTCGGGTCAGTGATGGTGTAGTGCAGTCTTTCACGAACTGGGTCAAAGACGCCGTCGGCGCCCAATTTCCATTCATGTCTACCGTGATGTCCGGCGAGATCTCCACGTGCATAACCCTCACGGTAACCACGGTCCTGCGAGACGACGACTGGCGTGGCCAGCGAATTGGAAGACAAGTTTGTAGTTGCATTCCGTACGCTGCCAGCGAAGCTCAGTAAGAGATCTGAAGAAACCGTATGCTGGAAGTAGATCTGCGCGCTGCTCTCCGTATTTGCGATGTCCTGCCGTTGCCCCGCTTCTTGTTGAACCGTTTCGTTCGGAACCAGGAAGTGGGCGGCATTCTGCGAAACGGTTATGCGCAAGCGGTCGCGATCTGAGAAATCGCGTTCATATGATGCGGAGAACCCGTTTGCATTGGCTCGATTCGTGTAGTTTGCCAACACCGGCGGGTCGAGATAACGGTAGGTATGAAACCCGTCTGCGCTGATGGAGAAGCGATTCTCGGCCTGCGAATAAGAGATGTCCGCGAAACCGCTCGCCGTTGAAAAACTTCCTCCTTCCGCAACCAATTGCCCGTGCAGCCCGGAAGGCACATCTTTTCTGGTCGTGACTTCAACGACGCCACCGAGCTTCCTTCCATACTCAGGAGGAAACGTCGCCGTCAACACCCGCATCGACTCGACATCATCCGGATCGAATGAAGGTGCGACCGCGGGCGAACGATTCTGCAGAAGCGGCAATCCGTCTACCACATATTGAACGTCGTATTCCGCACCTCGCGGGTGTAGCACGCCGTTTGCCTCATAAAGCCATCCCGGCAGGTCGTTAACGAGGTCGGATAGACCCCGTCCAGGCTGCGCGGCCGTGTTCTCATTCAGCGTTTGCCGCCCTATCGAATACTGAGTTCCTGTCGTATACGGATCGACAAGCGTCCTCGAATCACTGACCTCGACCTGCGTGGTCACCGGCGCCACGCCTAGCGTTACCGACAGGTGTACGGGCACCTCCGAACGGATTTCGATCATGCTTGTCCACGGAGCAAATCCTCGTGCGCTTATACTCAGCCGGTAAACACCAAAAGGAAGGTCTTGCGCGATGTGGCGGCCATCTGCGCCTACTTGAAAGCTTCGGCGAAGCTGATTAACGTCGCAATCTAACTCGGCGTTAGGAGTTAGTGCGGCCCCCTGAGGGTCACGTACCTCAAGGTGCAGTTCACCCCGCACGCGCTGCGCATCCGCGCCTATCGCGGTTGCGAGAAGAAGTACAAAGAAGATCAGCTCGCGCCGAGATTCCTTCCCGGTGGTCATTCCTTTGAGACGATTCGCTTCCCCTTGTGAGGAGTATTCTAGCTGCGAACTTGCCTTCCACCCATTGCCCTGGCGATTCTTGGATTACCGTTGTAATTAGGCGTTTGCGCATCTTGGGCGAGGCCCACTGAGCTATTTGTGAGATAGCTCCTCATCGTTGGCCTTAGCCGGAACCTTCGCCGGCGGCGAAAGCACGAACTGCTGGATGGCGCTGCGGCTGTGTTTGAGTTCGTCCTCGTGGAGACGAGCGAGCTCCTGATAGCGGGCAAGCTCCTGAGTGGCCAACTCCAGTTTGTTCATTTGTCGATAAACTTGGCCCAGCCGATAGTGTGCGACGTCTGACTTAGGATCGTCGCGGATCGCCTGCAGATATTGGTCGACAGCCTTTTGATTCTGTTTGCGTGCTGCATACAAGCTGCCCAATTCGAGATGTGCGGCGGCGAAATTCGGCCGTAGTCGGACTGCCTTCTCAAGAAAAGTTCGCGGCCGATCCAAAGCAGCCTTTTCTCCCTTGGCAAGTTCTGAATGGAAAAACGCCGCCCCATAACTGAATGCGAGCTCAGCGCTTTGCGAATGCTCGGCCGCCAGACGACTCAGTCGCGGCAATAGCGCTTCCCAGTCCTGGGGCGCCAGAAAGCTCAGCACGGTATTCCAGGCCTGAAAGACGGCTAGGGAGCCGGGATCGATTTCGAGTGCTTTGGTGAACGCGTCAGCCGCTTCCTTATACTCCCGCACCGCGTAGTGACTGTATGCCAGCCCCAAATACTGCCGGGAGGAATCAGGAAACTTCTGGGTGCCGACGCGATAGACTTCGAGCGCTGGTCCAAAAGTAAAGTGCGCGAGATACTCCATACCCAGGTCGAAGTAGTACTGCTCGTTGGTAGGATCGAGTTCCACCGCGTGTTGATAGCTCTGAGCGGCTTCCACGTACTGCCCTGATTCTTCATCCAGATTGGCTAGCACATGGTAGAGTTCGGCCGAAGGCTGTCGCTCCAGCGACCGCCGGATCAGATCCATCGCGACCGAAGATTTCCCAGCGTTAGAGTAAGCCTGCGCGAGATTAAGAATCGCAGCTTCGCTCGAGGGATCTTGGCGCACAGTCTCCTCGAATCGCGGAATCGCCTCTTCATATAAGCCGTGCGACACAAATAGAAGTCCGACTGCCAGATTTTGTTCCGGGGAGAGATGCTGAGGGGGTGAGGGAAGAACCCTCTGAGTTGGCGTACTTCCAGCAGAGAGAGTTGTGCGCACCAGAGCTAAATAGATTTCATAGGAATTGGGATTTAGGGTGAAGGCACGACGATAAGACTCTGAGGCAGCCGCAGCATCATTGAGATCTTCGGCCACTACCCCAGCCAGCGAGTAGTACTTGACCGCGAGTTCAGAGTCCTGTGGCGCGGAGAGCTGACTCAGAACCTTTTTCGCTGCGGCAGCTTGTTTTGCTTCCCGCAGTGCGAGCGCCCACTCGTATCCGACTTGAAAATCTCCGCTTCGAATGTTCCATGCTCTTTGGAGATAAGTTGCAGCCTCAACATACTTGTTGAGCTTCACCAAAGAGGTTCCAAGTCCGAGCAAGGCGGTAAAGTTTTCCGGCTCCTGCACTCGGGCTTCGCGGAAGGCAGTGGCGGCTTCTTCGTTGCGGCCGAGTTTAGAAAAGAGCACACCAAGGTTGTTGTATCCCATAGCCGATCTGGGCGCGAGACGGGTCAGGGTTCGAAAGCTTTCCTCCGCTTCCTGATCGCGACCGAGTTCGCTGGCGGCGAGACCTTTGACATTGTAAAGAGACGGATCACGAGCCCCGGCATCGATAGCTGCGTTGATCACCGCCAGTGCGTCAGCATTCTTACCGTTTCGAAGGAGATCGAGCGCCTGTGCGTAGGCTGCCTGAGCAGCAACGGCCTGAGCAGAGGCGACATTCGGAACTTGGTAGGCGGAGAAAATCAGGGCGACAAGCGTAACGCCAGGGTGGAGGATGCGGATCGAACGATAGGACAAGTTCAAAACACTTCCTGTGACACGATTCCTTTGCCTTCCTGAACCATGACCAGCCGGTTGGCAGGCACATGCTCCAGTGTTTCTTCCGCACCACCCAACCACCGGATTTGTACGCGGGCATCTCTTGCTGCCCCCAAGCCAAAATGCAAGCGGAGATCGTTCTGCGAGCAGAAACTTCCGCCGCTTCGAACCTCCTGTACTTGGCGCCGGTTGTTCGCATCCACAACAACGCGTGTTCCGATTGCGGCGCGGTTGGTTTTGGTTCCGAGTAACTTCACCAGTAACCAGGAATTCGTCGGGGCCGATTGGTTGCGAAGCAAGGAAGGATAGTCGTTCAGATTATTGACCACGAGGCCGATACGACCCGTGTTAAAGATGTCACCAAAAGCCACACCACGACTGCAATGCGACTCGGCAAAAGCTGGACCGGCGCGGTCGGAGATATTCGCAAAACGATTGCCGTCAACATTGCGCATAAGAATCATTTTGCTGTCAGTCTTGGGCAATTGGTGGTGCACGCCGGTTCCCGGCGGATAAATCGAACCGCTCACAATCATGATGTCAGGCCGGCCGTCATCATCGAAGTCTATAAAGCCAGTGCCCCACTTCACTGAGGTTGTTTCACCTCCGAGACCTGCAGGAACGGTAACGTCGGTGAAGAAACCTTTACCTTCGTTGTGATAGAGGCTCGGCATCTCGTCGGAAAAATTCGTCTTAACGATGTCGAGCAACCCATCACTGTCATAGTCGACAGAGTCAGCACCCATTCCACCTTGCGTGCGGCCATTGGCATCGAAGGCTACACCGGCCAACATGCCGCTCTCGCGAAACGTCCCATTTCGGTTGTTTATGAAGAGCAGGCTTGGCGTCGAATCGTCCGCGACGTAAATATCGGGCCAACCATCGTTATCGTAGTCCCCGACGCATGGGCTGAACCCATAGGTGAGACCGGCCTTGCTAATCCCGGCCGCATCGGATACGTCAGTAAAAGTGCCGTCCCCGTTGTTACGATAGAGGAAGTTTCTAGTACCTTTGAGTCCTGCGACGCCGTAGAGCACTGGAGACTTCTCGCCCACCAACTCCGGGTTGCTTTCATAAAACTTCAGCCCGTATTCGTACTCGACGTAATTGCTTACAAAGAGATCGAGATGACCGTCGCGGTTATAGTCTACAAACGCAGCGCCGGTGTTCCAGTGATCTTCGGGCTGCAGCAGGCCAGATTCGTGCGTAGCATCGGTAAACGTTCCGTTGCCATTGTTGTGATAAAGCACATTCTTTCCATAGTAAGTCACGAAAAGATCCAGGTTACCGTCATTGTCGTAGTCGCCGACGCATACGCCCTGTCCCCAGCCGTGCCGCACGAGTCCTGCCTTCTCGGTTACATCGGTAAAGGTTCCGTTGCGGTTGTTACGGTACAGGTGATTTGTGGGCTTCTCATTCTGGGGAAACTCCTTCAGTCCCCAGCCATTGACCACGAAAATATCGAGCCAGCCGTCATTGTCGTAATCGAACAGCGCGATTCCTCCGCCCGTCGTTGAGAGCAGAAAGTCTTTACTCTCGTGACCGACGAGGACCGTCTTTGCCAGAAGTCCCGCCTGCTTGGCGACATCAACGTAGTGTGGGAAATAGACTGGCGGGACGCCGGACGAAAAGCCTTCGGCCGGAAATGGACGCAGGAGACAGCCTGCCGCTGCTGTGGCCAGACCCTGGAGCCACCGTCTTCGGTTCATCATGGCAATTCTAATGCGGGAGTTAGAACACGGAAAGACTTGACGTTAAGGTCTTCTTTCCTTCAGACCCCTAGCCGGCGAAGGTATTCTCTTCCAGCGATTGCATTCGCCACGGGAGCGTCGGCCCCAACTCCGCCCTGCAGCACGTCGGCTTCGACGACCACCCAGCCGTCGTAGTTGCCGTTTTGCAAAAGTGATATTACCCGGGGAAAATCGACGCTTCCCTTGCCGAGAGGTGCGAAGATTCCGTGCCGGACCGCGGCATGGAAGTTCATCTTTGCACGACGCGCTTCGTTTGCCTTGCCGTCGTACACGTCCTTTAAGTGCACGCACCACACCCGCGACACTTGCTTCTCCAGGAAGGCAACCGCATCGCCGCCGCCATAAATGTAGTGTCCGGTATCAAGGCACAAACCCAACTCATTCGCTGGGAACAGCGAGAAGAGCCGATCAACTTCTTCCGGCGTTTCCACGTGGCTGCCGGCATGATGGTGAAACGCTACCCTTAGGCCGACCGCTTCGCAGATCGCGATTATCTCTCCGATCGCTTTCGCTGCGGCCTTCCATTCCTCTTCACTCCAGGAGATCTGATTGGCATCGTTGCGCCGTCCCGCCGTGGCATTCCTCGCGGGCGTGATCTTGTCGGAAAGAACCAGAAGTTTTGCGCCAGCCTCACTGATCAGCTTTGCTGAGAGGGAGACTTCGGCCAGCCCCCCTTCGTGCGCAGACGGGTTGCCGAGCTCTACGTCGATGAACGCCGAGCAGAGTGTCAGTGAGCGCTTCGCAAGTTCACTGCGAAGCAGAGTCGGCTCGGTGGGGAGAAACCCGTAAGGGCCAAGCTCGGTGCCGGAGTATCCTGCCTTCGCGATTTCATCCAGCACCCGACCATATGGATAGTCAGCGGGGAATTCGACATGCTCCATGATTCCCCAATTGATCGGCGCGCTGGCTGCGCGAATACCCATCCCTTATGACCCTCTTATCCAAAGAGGGCGCTTGCATCCCCTTGGAGAAATTTCGATTCTGTTCCTTCAGAACTGAAGCTTGGCCCCGAACTGGATCTCTCGCTGGGCGTCAGGTATCGTCTGGGTGATGGCCGCACCTCCGGCTGCATTCGAAAACCCGGCGCCGCTACTCCCACCGCCTGATCCCACATTCGGAAGGTTAAAGTTAGGATGGTTGAAGATGTTAAAGAACTCGGCTCGGAAGACCAGCCCAAATCTCTCGCTCAGCCGGAACGTCTTGTAAGCTGAAAAATCAAAATTCACCAGGTCCGGGCCGCGCAAGATAGCTCGTCCGGCGTCCCCGAACAAGGTCGCATTCTGCACTTTTCCCGTCGTCGGGTCGATAGCATGCGGAGGAAGCGTGAAAGCGGCCTGATTGAACCAGCAATCGCGAGTCTGGTGGCCAGGGCGGCTACAACCCAGAGCAGCTTGCTGGGCGATGCCGAAGGAAAAATCCTGAGGGTTGTGAATGATGTCTGGCCGCGGCGGGAAGGCTCCGGTATTGGTTGGGTCGAAGTTAAGGAGAACATCGAAGGCTTCTCCACTGTGTACCGTGGTCACCCCAGCTACCTGCCAACCTCCAAGGACCGACTGTACTACTGCGTTGGCGTTGCTTCCAAAGTGTTTCCCTTTGCCATAGGGCAATTCGTAAACGTAACTTACAGTCAACTGGTGGCGGAAGTCCGGGGTCGTGGGGCCCCTTTCCGCAGCAACATCGTGGGCGTTCTGAATGTCACACTGATTCACGTTGCCGTCCGCGGTTCCCAGTGATTTTGCATAGGTGTACGCAGCCAGAACATTGAAGCCGCCCGCGAAACGATGCTCAAGGGAAGTTTGCAAGGCGTTGTAGAACATGCTCAGCCGTGCGACGTCAAGCGGCAGCACAACATTCAGGCAGGGCCGGGTGGCGAAATAGGGCCGCCCTTGATTGAACCCGCAAGTGCCTGTCCCAGAGAAATTCGAGTCCAAGGGCTGCAGAGGCTGATTAAGGTTCGACGATTCGTGGTCAAACAGGTTTGAACTGCGGGTGCCCACGTAGCCCACTCGGGCGACCCAGTTTTGACTGAATTGCTGTTCAACCGTCAAGTTCCACTCATAAATCCGCGGAATCCTCCGAACAGGATCGAAGGTTGACCCGATCTTCCCGGTCGTCCGTACCGTGCCTGTTGGATTGTTAGGATCGACCGGGATGAATGTCGCTGGGAAAGCCCCCAGCAACTGATTTGTACTTGGAACGCCAGAAGCAGCGTAGTTGAAGGACTGAACCGCTAGGCTGGGCGGATTTAAACCCAGATCGTCGAAAATATTCCCCTCGGGAGCATAAAATATCCCGGCTCCACTGCGGATGACGGTTTTGGGACGCACGTTCCAGGCAAAGCCAATGCGCGGAGCCCAGTCTTTCTTGTCGAATCCAACTCCGCCGTGAGACGAAGTGTTGACGGTGAGGGTATTCAGATTGAAGTTGCCGACGGTGGGTCCGCCGGCAGGCGAGCTGACCTCGTACCTCAATCCCAAATTCAGGGTCAGATTCGGGGTCACGCGGAAATCGTCTTGCACGAACTCCGACAAGTCCCAGTAACGCGTGGGGTCAACGATGCCGAAGAGGTGGTCCTGCAGAGTAGAGCTCGGAATTCCAAGCAAGGCATCGGCTAGCCCAAGACTATTCAGTGCCGCGCCGGTGTACTGGCCGTTAAAATTCAGCTGGCCGGAGGGCGCTGTCTGCTGAAAGAAGTTCCGTTGCTGGCGCCGGAAATCCGCGCCGAACTTCACTGAATGCTTTCCATGTGTCCAGCTCAGCGTGTCGGCGAGCTGGTATATGTTCTCCGCGATCGTTTCCGGCACCCAGAGTGAATCCCCGAGCTGCTGGTAACCGCCGATGTTGATCTTGGTCAAGCCAGTAGAATTGCCGCCATGGTTGGCGTTGGGAATACCCACGTTATTTCCTGCATTCGAGCCGAAATCTAAGGGCAGAGTAGCGTCCTTGAACCGGAGGAATCCCGCGCGCAGGTCATTGAGCAAACCAGGATTGAAGATATGACTCCAATCGCCGGCCACACTCTGTACCCTGTTATTCAGAGTGCTGGACGTGCCGGAACCGGCCCCTCCGTCGACGTTGGGAAAGTTAGAGGGATTCGTTGCATTGGGAGTGGCAATCGCATAGTGCGCGAAGAAACGATCGTTCGGAGAAATGTTGTAGTCGAACCGAGTCTCGAAGGCAGTCTCGTCGAACCTGTACTTTCCGTTGAAAATGAAGTTGTTAGTGAGCCCGGCCCCGGGGATATTGGGAAAAGGAAAGAGGTTAACGATATTCTGACCTACGCTGTTGATATCCGCATTCGGAATCGTGTTGCCGAAGAACGTGCCTGGTTTGAACGGGTTGGGAATGTTTACGTTCCCCAAATCGCTGAAATTCCCACTATGCATCAACTGAGTGGGCACGGTGCTGATGAACGGCACTTCTTCGCGAATGTCGGACCGCTGGATCGAACCAAAGATGAACATCTTGTCTTTTATGATTGGACCGCCCAACTGACCACCGTATTGGTTCCTTTGGAAACCCAACTGACTGGTTGCGAAAAAGTTACGCGCATCAAGTCTGTCATTCCGGAGGAATTCCCATGCCGAGCCGTGAAGCTGGTTGGTCCCTGAACGAAGCACGATGTTGACCATCGCGCCGCCTCGGCCGAATTCGGCGTTCATTGAGTTTTCTTCTACTCGAAACTCCTGGATGGAATCCGGGGGTGGCTGAATTACCACGGTGCCATTGCCGAATTCATTATTGTCCAGTCCGTCGAGAAGGAAGTTATTGTCGAATATCCGAAGGCCGTTGACTGACAAAGCAGTCTGGGGCCGGTTGTTGTCGGTTGACCCAGCCCCAGCGCTGGTTCCGGTGGCCCCCGCGTTCGCGCCCGGGCCAAGGTAGGCCAGCTTGAAAAAGTTCCTCCCGTTCAGAGGCAGGTCGACAATGCGTTTTTCGGTTTCGATCGTTCCCAAAGCAGAGGTCTCGGTCTGCAGCAAGGGAGGAGCACCGGTCACTTCCACGGTCTGAGTTACGACTCCGACTTTTAGAGCAGCGTCCACCTTGACGACTTGCCCGATGCCGACATCAACGTTGGATTGAACGGAGCGCTGAAACCCCTGTTTCTGAAAGCTGACCGTGTACATGCCAATCTTCAAATTTGTGGCAATGTATTCTCCGGCAGCGTCGGTGTTGACGGTGGTCGAGGTTGCTGTGTCAACTTGGGTGACCGTCACCGCAACGTCCGGCAGGGACGACCCCGAAGAGTCCGAAACCACGCCGGCAATTCGGCCGGTTGTTACCTGAGCCAGAGCACTCTGGGTCGAACAGATCAGCGATAGCGTGCAGAAGAGCAGACTCGCCCTGAAACACGTATGTCTCGTCATGACTCTCGCTCCCCCTCGAAGCATGCAAGCGTGGCCTCAGCACAATCAAAACGAACAGTGTGGTGAAATAAGCGCTTATTCTTAGTCCCGGCAATGACGACTGTCAAGCTTTTTTTGCTGCAAAAATGGCTTGATATACCAAATCAGAAATGCCGATGGCGGTTAGCGTGCTGGCCTCTCTTTCGCGCCCGGCAGCCTTGCTCCCGACCCTCAGTCGGCATCCAGATTGATGGCAATGGTGCGGTTTTCACGTGCCGAACGATAGATGGCCTGAACGGTCGCAATGTCGCGCAATCCCTCCATCCCATCCGGTTCCGGATCGCGGCCGAGGCGAATGCAGTCCGCGAAGCCATCGAGTTCCAAAACGAACTCATCGATCACTTTGAATTTTCGTTCGAACCATCGACCCTGAATCTTGCCAAACAGACGACGCTCCTCTTCGAACGCAAACGCGGGGTTCAACGCGGCCCAACCCTTCTCGCCGTGGACCTGGACGAAGGAAGCAGCCACGGCGCTGTAACTTGAGGTGCCTTGGCAAACCAGGCCGCCGGGATGCGTGACCCGAAAGGCGATGTTATCTTCGACCTCGCTGAAGCGTTTCGGGTCATCGGTCCAGGCATGGGCAGTGGCCTCCATCGGATTGCTGCCCGCCAGCCAGCGCATGGTGTTGACACAATAGATGCCAAGATCCATCAGCGAACCACCTCCAGCCAGCTTGCGGTTCAGTTGCCAGACCCGGGCCTTATTAGGATCGACGGTTTCGGTGTAGGTCGAGAATATGTGCTTGAGACGACCCAGTTTGCCGCTGGTGACCAGTTTCTTCAGCGCCTTACTGCCGGGCTCAAAGTACTTGCGATAAGCAATCATCAAGCGGACGCGGTGTTGCTTGCAGGCTTCCACCATGCGGCGGCAATCTCCTACTGTATTGGCCATTGGCTTTTCGCACAGCACGTGTTTGCCCGCTGCCGCGGCGCGAATCGTCTGCTCGGCATGCGCGCCGTTTACCGAAGCGATGAACACCGCATCGACGTCGGGCCGCGCCAGACATTCGTCGTAGTTTTCGTAGCCATAACACTGTTTCACCCCAAACTTCTTGCCTAGTTGCTCAGCCCTTCCCCGATCGTGGCTAACTAGAGCCACCGGTTTGGACTTTTTGCTGTGCCGGAAGGCGGGCAGAACGGCAATCTCAGAGATGCTGCCGAGGCCTACTACCGCATATCCGATACGTTTCGTAGTCGCCACGCGATGAGTCCTTTCTGAAATCAAAAGCCGGTTCTCAAGATGTCTGGGTCACGACTGAGATGCAAGCGAAGCAATGCGTGTGACTTCCTGCCAGCTTCCTGTCTCGCACGTGCGCTCGATCGCCCCCAGAACCTCAGCCACGCGCAACGCCTCGGTAAAGCCTGGTTCTCCTTGACGCCGTTCCGCGACCGATTTGAGAAAGTGGTGCGCTTCAATGGTTTTGAGGTCTTCGTAACCAAGACCGACGCCCGCGCCGGGGTTGAATCGCACATGATCGGGATGTGCCGGGCCGCTTACGAGGCGGGTATATCCGTCATGGGATCCATTTCCGTCAAGGCAGAAGACCTTCAGTTCGTTCATGCGCTCGAAATCCCAGCTCAGTGCACCCTCGGTGCCCTCGATCTCAAAGGCAAACTGGCATTTGTGTCCCTGGATCACGCGACAGACTTCGATGTTGCCTTGAACTCCATTGGCGAATTGCAGTAAGGCGCTGGCGTAGTCTTCATTGGTGACATCGCCCAGCGGGCCGCCACCACCGACCGTGAAGTGAGTGCCGACGCCCGGCATGGCCAAAGGTCGGCGGGGAAAAAAGGTTTCCCGATTGCCAACCACTCGCTTTACGGGCCCGGCCAGCATCAGACCCATGTCAACCACGTGTGACATTAGGTCGCCCAGGACGCCCATGCCCGATAACTCCCGTTGAAAGCGCCAAGAAAGAACTCCTTGTGGATTGGACGCATACCCGGCGAAGAAACGACCGCGAAAGTGAGTCAATCTGCCCAACCGCCCTTCGCCGATCAGCTGCCGCGCGTGCTGCACCAGCGGAGACCATCGGTAGTTGTATCCCACGAACGTAAGGACGCCAGCCTGTCGGGCCAAACGCTCAATCTCAGCCGTCTCTCGCGAATTCTTTCCCACCGGTTTTTCGCAAAAGATGTGCTTGCCGGACGCGGCCGCTGCGCGCACGACTTCAAGATGCATGTGGTTAGGCGTAGCTACATTTACGACCTGAACGTTAGGGTTAGCGATTACCTCTTGCCAGCGGGTGGTGTACCGCTCGAAGCCGAATCGTTCCTGAGCCTCTTTGGCACGCGTTTCAACGTCGTCGGCGCAAATAATTAATCGGGGCCTAATACCACTGTCGTGGAAACGATCGGCCGCCTGGAGGTAAGCACGGCTGTGTACCGTTCCCATCCAGCCCATCCCGATGACCCCGACCCCGATAATTTGCGCCATTCCGGCCTCCTCGCCAGCGACCGCGATTGATCAGCATTGTTATCTCAGGACACATCCGGGTTGGGCAGTAGAAAGTCACGCACTAGACCATCCAGCTCATGGCACGCTGTGATGAACTGGCGAAGGGTTCGGCGAGTAGGCGGGAATGAATCGAATTCTTCGAGGGACAGCCCTCGGTCATCGTAAGCACGACCAAAATCGACAAACTTCCGGGAGAGCTCGTCCACAATTTTCGGCTCTACCGGTTTGTCGATACGCGGTCGGACCTCGACGTCGCTCGCATTCAGGCGAACCTGCCAGGAATAAGGCGGCGAGATAACAACGTCGCCACCGATGAATTCACTCCAGTGCATGTGGTTACGGAACGCCGCCGAAAGCAACCGGATTCTGTAGCCACGCTCGCGAAAGATCTGGTATGTCTTTTTAAACACGGCCACGCCAGCCCACTCCAGATAACCCGGATCGATCGTGATATTGTCTCTCTCCGCGACGACTTTGAGCCAATCATCGAGACGACCAACCATGATGGTGCACACAGGTCCCATGGTCGCGATTTCCTTGCCTTCACGTTGTCGCCGTGTGAGGCCGCGCTCTACCGCTTCGGCCACGGCGATACATTGAGGCAGCGTAAAGCAAACCGTTGCATTGATGCTGATCCCGCGATACGTAGCTTCCTCAATCGCAGGAACGCCAGCCCGTGTTACCGGGATCTTGACGATCATGTTCAGCGCGAGTCGGGCGAATTCCTCGGCCTGACTTACGATGGCTTGCGGATCGCGAAAAAGCCGCGGATCGGTCTGGATCGAGAGCCTTCCATTACGGCCACGCTCCCGATCGAAGACAGGTTTCAGTAGACTGGCAGCCCTTACCGAGACTTCGCGCACCAGTTTCCATGCGATCTGGTCCTCGGTAGCGGGAGGCCGTTCCTCGATCAGGCTACGAATACGTTCCTTCCAAAAGGAGATTTCTTTTTTCAGAACCCCGAGCACGATTACCGGATTGCATGTCGCTCCTACTGCGCCATGTTCGAGCGAGTACGTCAGTTCCTGGATGGAAGCCGAATCGTTCCACAGACAGGTGGCGGTCGATTGCGTCATTTCGTGCAAAGGACTCTTATAGGTTGTGTCTGTTACGCGGGCCATCATTCCTCCAACTCATCCCTGAACCGTCAGCGCGTCTGCCTGAGCGACGCTGCACGGTTTGGACTGTAGATGAGAACTCTCAGCCGCCACCGCGATCTCCAGGGCGCGCAAACCATCTTCGCCCGAAACTCTGGGCGGCCGATCGTCCAACATGGTCTGCACAAAATCTCTGACCTCGGCAACATAGGCGTCGGAGAATCTGGTGAGGAAGTGATCGGCGAGGGGTTGAACGCCGCCACGCGTGGTCAGAAAAGTTGTCAGTGTTTGTTGCGTGCTTCCCACAAGTATCGAACCCTTGGATCCAACAATCTCGGTACGAATGTCATAACCGTAGACTGCCTGTACGTAAGACTCGATGTTGCCGATCGCACCGTGCTGGTATTTCAGGTTGACAACACTCGCGACCACGTCCCCATATTTTGCGACTTCTGGGCGAATCGCTACGGTCGTGTAAGCCTGCACCTCGACCACTTCATCTCGCATGAGCCAACGCGCCAGATCAAAATCGTGAATCGTGTTGTTGTAAAGCAACATGCCATTCAGTTTGGACTGATAAGCCGCGATCGGTGGCGCGTCTTTATCGCGGCCGATGGACTTAAAAATAACTGGCTCCCCGATTTCACCAGCCTCGATCCGCCTCATTGCCGCCGCGTACCCAGCGTCATAGCGACGCATGAAACCGACCTGCAAGCGCACGCCGGCCTTCGCCACGGCTGCCAGCGCTGATCGGGCATCCGCCAGATTCGTCGCTAGTGGCTTTTCACAAAGGATGTCTTTTCCCGCTGCGGCCGCCGTGCGAACCGCCTGAGCATGAAATTTGTCGGGGGAAGCGATCAGGACACAGTCGACCTCTTTACGCTCGAGCATCTCTTCTAAGCTACCGAAAGAGTGCTCGATTTCTAGTTCCGCAGCCAGTTGCTGGGCTCGGGTCGCAACGACATCAGCCACAGCAATCAGGCGGGCCTGTGGGACCATGCGACGGATGTTCTCCGCGTGACGCTTGCCCATTTCTCCCACGCCGAGTACGCCAATGCCCAACTTGCGCATACTAAGTTCGCTCCCGAAAATCTTAGCGCTTTGACAGACAGCGGTAAAGGTGGAATGCTACGACTTGCGCGCAGGAAATCATACTGCAATTTGACTCGAAGTACCAGCCGAGGAAAGAGAACCGCCAAACCGCTTAGAAAGAGTACTGAGTCGGTTCAACTGGGCGGTATGCGTCGAGTTGTTTGCATATAACCGAATCTTTTGGATAGCGGCCTCATTAGGCACACTTTTGACTTTTATGCCTGCTTGACCGTACTTTAAGGCCTGAAAGCTATAAGGGGTTATCACGCGATTGGCTTCAGATGTGCGAAGACAGCTCCATATTTGTGGTCATCGTATACAGTAGTAATCTCTCATGCCGAAGAAAGTAAGACGAACGCGGATGGCGGGCCGAGTATCGAAAGCGCCGAGCATTTACGACGTCGCCCGTGAGGCGAGAGTCTCGGTATTCACAGTCTCCGCGGTGATCAACAAAACCGGACGGGTGAGCGCGACTCTGGGCCGTCGCGTCGAGGCTGCAATCCACAAGCTGAATTACCGGCCTAACTTGCTTGCCCGCAGCCTTGCCAAACAGCAAACCCACACCTTGGGAATGGTGGTGACGGACATCGCCAATCCATTCTTTCCGGCCATCGTCCGCGCTGCCGAGGACGCCGCCCAAAAAGCAGGCTACAGCGTCCTGCTCTGCAACAGCGACGATAAGCAAGACAAAGAGGCGGTGTACTTGGAGCTGCTGCTTTCAAAGCGGGTCGATGGAATCATTCTGAACAAAACACCTGCTC
This sequence comes from Acidobacteriota bacterium, assembly GCA_013290025.1. Classification (GTDB taxonomy): domain Bacteria; phylum Acidobacteriota; class Terriglobia; order Terriglobales; family Acidobacteriaceae; genus JABCYV01. Next base: position 1,850 of record JABCYV010000027.1, on the reverse strand, counting down.
CATTGTCTGTCGCCCAACGCAGAATGCTGGACGAAGCGAAAGCTCCGATCGTCTTGCTGATGCGAACCTGCCCTGGGCTGAAGACCGATGTGGTGCAAACCGACGACCGCCAAGGTGCGATCGATGCCATTGCCCATCTGGCGCGCATTGGCCATAAGAGAATCGCCTTCGTCAGCGGTCCTCTGAACGTGAGTAACGCCCGCGCTCGCCGTCAAGGGTACCGCAAGGCGCTCGAAGCATTTGGCCTTGAATACGATCCTGAACTCACTTTCGAGGGTGACTATCGCATCGAGTCGGGTCATCGGGCTGGTCTGGCTTTATTACCACATCGTCCGGATGCGGTATTAGTGACCAATTATCTGATGACGGTAGGATTCATGAGCGCGGCCGACGAAATCGGCATGCGATGTCCCGAAGACTTTGGGCTGGTGAGCTTTGACGATTATCCCTGGTTAGGGTGCTTTCGGCCGCGCCTGACTACCATCGAATTGCCAAAATATGAGCTGGGCGACACAGCCGTACGGCTGCTTCTGGAGCGCATCCAAGGTAAGCGCACTCATCCGGTGACAGTAACCTTGTTGCCCCAACTCCGTGTGCGTGAGTCTTGTGGCTTCATGCTGCACTCAAGGAGAGAACCAGTAGCGGTCGGCGAGAATTCCTGAATCAGGACGCGTTAAAGTCAATGACTACGGGAGTGCTCATGCCCCTCGTTTTTAAGATTACGTACAGGCCGCCACAAACTACCCAGGCTGCTCCGACGGCAAGGGTAGATGCTTGCAAGCCCAAGAAGATCACTAAGCAGAAGAGAAAACCCAGACTCGGAACGATCACATCCAGGAATATATTTCTTTTCCCCGTAAACTCTGCGGAGAAGCCAAAATAGCGGACGGCCGCCAGGTTAACGGCCATGAAAGCCATCAATGCTCCAAAATTGAGGATCTCAACCGACCTTTCCCATTGCATGGTGAGGGTGCCGAGATAGGCCAAGGCACCAGCGATTGCTACATTGTAGGAGGGATTGCCGCGCTCGGCGTTCAGGTGCCCAAATATCTTTCGCGGCAGCAGGTTGTCGCGTCCCATACCGTAGAGCAGGCGTACCGCTCCCAACAAACCGGCCAGTCCGCAAGCCAGACTTGATACCAGGAGCACAACGCCAAACGCAGCAAACAGACCATAACCACCAACAACCTTCGCAACATCCATAAAAGCGGTTTCCGGATTGACGAGTGTACTGTAGTCAGGCCACACGCGTTGTGCCAAATAGACCTGGAAGGCTGCAAAAAGTCCGGTGAAAACACAAACCAGAACGGATGCCAGCAGGACGTTTCTCCGCGGGTTCTCGACCTCTTCCGCGAGGATGCTGACCCCGTCAAACCCGATGTAGGTGGTCGCGGCCAGCGCCGTACCAGCTGCGATGGCGCGGACACTGAACGTCTTGGGATCGTACATCGGCTGCATGGAAACTAGCCCTAGCAAATGATGGTGCCCCACGATGTACCACAGCGCCTCTCCAATAAACGCCAGCATGACGACGGACATGAAAGCCAGCAGGATTTGGTTGGCTCGAGCCGTGGTGCGGATTCCGAACCAGCACAGACAGGTCATAAAGCCGACTGCGGCCGCTGACAGCAGCGCGAAAGGAATATGCGGAACCAGTCTCTGGATGGTTAGCGCCGCGTAAAGGCTGTTTTGCAAAGGTTGGAAGAGGTACTCCAAGAACATCGCCCACCCAATCACAAAGCCAATCTGAGAATTAAACCCGCGACTTACATAGGTGTAAACAGATCCAGCAGATGGATAAACCGTCGCCATGCGGCCAAAACTGACAGCCGTGGCGGTCATCGCCACCA
>JABCYV010000026.1 GCA_013290025.1 Acidobacteriota bacterium | reverse complement strand
GCAGGCCAAGAAGAAGCTTTCCAGAAGAATTTCAAATGCTGCGATTGACGACCTGTATGCAATCGGAAGGAAACACGGCGCCGTTGGGGGCAAGATCGCAGGCGCGGGCGGGGGCGGTTTCCTCATCCTCTACTGTGAACAGAAGAAGCAAGCCGCAATCCGTGAGAGTTTTGCGCAGCGAGATCTTCGGGAATTGAAGTTCGAGTTTGAATCCGAGGGCGCACAGGTGATCGTGAATGATCCGTTCCTGGATGGCGACACCAATTGTGGGCTACGTTGGCATTTCTCCCTGAACGCGGCCTGATGACGACTACCTCAGCCCTGTAGTTCCTGAGCGCAAGAAAGACCAGATCGTCCTTTGAAAGCATTTCTTTTAGCAGCCGGCAATGGTACTCGGCTGAAACCGCTCACTGACACAAGGCCCAAATGCCTGACGCCGATCAAGGGTGTGCCACTGCTCAGCATTTGGTTGGAGTCATGCCGACGGTGCGGAATCTCGGAAGTGCTTGTGAACGTGCATGCGCACGCGCAAGCAGTTCGAGATTACGTTTCCCAGTGCCACAACGGAGTGTCTGTCACGCTATTTGAAGAGTCCGCCCTCCTTGGCAGCGCTGGGACTCTTGCCGCTAACCGGAAATGGGTCTCCTCCGAACCTTGTTTCTGGGTGTTCTATGCGGATGTACTCACTAACATCAATTTGTTGTCGATGCTGCAGTTTCACCGCTCGCAAAACACAGGCACCACAATTGGTGTATACCGCGTTCCTGATCCCGAGCGCTGCGGAATTGTGACCGTAGACGATAGGAAGCGTGTTAGGCAGTTTGTTGAGAAGCCCGCCGCTCCTCCAGGTAATTTAGCTTTCTCGGGCATCTTGATCGGCGACACTGACCTGTTAGGGGCAATTCCCGAGGGCCGCCCGGCTGACCTGGGCCATGACGTCCTGCCGAAGCTGATAGGTAACATGTCAGCATACGAAGTCTGCGATTACATGCTGGACATCGGCACTTTTCAGAACTACGAAATCGCTCAGGCGACTTGGCCAGGTCTGCCGCAGGGAGGGGGAACGCTGTGTTCTCCGGAATGATCTTTGACCTTGATGGAGTGATCGCCGACACTCATAGCATTCACAGGCAGGCTTGGAGACAACTGCTGCTGGAGAATGGATACTACGTCACGGAAGAGGAATTGGATTTTATCCTCGAAGGACACAAGCGCGACGATATTCTGAGCCATTTCTTCGGCACCTTGCCGACCACCGAGATGCTCCGCTTGGGAAGACGCAAAGACGAATTGTTCTTGGGCCAGTCAGCCGCAGGTTTGCGGCCAATTGCGGGCGTTGTCAACTTCCTTGATGAGTTAGATATTGCCGGGGCGGCAAGTGCGGTCGCTACGTCCGCCAGTAAACATCGGGCGCACATGATATTGGAGCGACTCGGTTTGGCAACCCGGTTCCGGGGGGTTGTGACAGGAGACGATGTTTCCAAGGGAAAACCAGACCCTTCTGTCTTCCATCTAGCGGCTGAATGCCTGCATGTCAGGCCCGAGGAGTTGCTGGTCGCAGAAGACTCGGCGGCTGGTGTTCGCGCTGCAAAGTCTGCCGGCATGAAATGCCTAGGAATCGCGAGCGGCGCGCTGGCAGCCAGGCTATATCAGGAAGGCGCTGACTGCGTGGTACCGGGTTTCGGTGCCATATCGACACGGATCTGCAGAACCTATTTCACACTGCGCGCGCGGCGTCTTCGGTCTAATAACATCCGCGCAAAAGCCTCTGGATGTAAACTTGCCACCCCATGCTCGTAAAACGACACGTCGAGTTACCGTCGCCAGTTAGTTAGTTTCTCTCGGTCGTGCAAGATAGCTCCAATGCCAACTTCCGCACAAAAAGAGAACCGGGCAATCGTGGCGGGCAGCATGGATTATGGCCTTAGCGGCGAGTCCATTGTGTGCTTTGCCGGCGAAGACTGGTGGTACCACTTTCCCCATTCGAAGAATCACATTATGAAGCGGTTGGCACAACAAAACCGGGTTCTGTTTGTGAATTCACTGACATTGGGATTGCCGTCTATTTCCAATCCTGATTTTTTCTTGAAAATCTGGAGGAAGCTGCAAAGCTACTTGCGGTGGTTGCGCAGAGTGCCTGAAGGCCTTCATGTGCTAACTCCTTTCGTACTGCCCTTTTTCAGTTTGAAAACCGTGCGGGCAATCAATCGAATTCTGCTGATCCTCCAATTACGTCTCGTCATGCTGCTGTGCGGTATGCGCAAACCGATCCTATGGGTAGCTTCACCCGCCGCCGTCGATGTGGTCGACCAGCTTGGCGCCAAACTTCTGGTGTACCAGGTGTCCGACAAGTATGAAGCGAATGAAGATAGTGCCTTGTCTCGCGAGATCATCCGCGGCATGGACCAAGAGTTGAAAAACCGGGCGGCGGTTGTGCTGTATTCAGGAAGAAAGCTGTTCGAGGAAGCAGATGTCCCATACCGCTTCTTCCTGGAACAAGCAGTCGACTTTAAGCACTTTGCCACAGAAACCATGACAACGGCGGCTGACATCGCTTCCATTCCAAGACCGGTGTTGGGATACTTTGGTTTTATCGACTACGTCATAGATGTGCCGCTGATCGAGGAAGTGGCGAGGCTGCGGCCGGATTGGCACTGGGTTTTCATCGGCACAAAATCGAACTTAATCCAGATTTCTGCTACGAACGTTCACTTCCTGGGACGCAGGCCCTACAAGGAATTGCCGCGTTACCTCAGACATTTTGATGTCTGCGTATTACCCTGGAGCCAGCAGAACGTTTTCACGAGCTACGGAAGTGCCATTAAAGTGCGCGAGTATCTCGCGAGTGGCAAGCCAGTCGTCATATCGCCACTTTACGAATACTTGCACACCTCGGGAGTCCGGATTTACCGGACGACCCAGGAGTTTATTGCGGCTGTAGAGGATGCTCTGTGGCGCGATACAGAGGTAGACCGGCAGCTCCGCCAATCGTCCGTCAGAAACGGCACTTGGGATCTCCGCACGCAGGAGGTAAGTGTGTTGATTTCATCACTTTTGGACAAAGCGGCAGCCCGGAGACGCCAAACAGAATCTCACCACAACCAGAAACCCCTAGGTCCCGTCGTCTAACCAGCGCTGCCAAAAGAGATTTGACGAAGGCTGAGTATACAATTACTTGCGGTGTAACGTCCCGACTTGCACATGCTCTTGCGCGCCGCTTGTTGCTTCGGCGCGTTTTCAGCAGCCTCTTAGACCAGACTCCCGTTGTTTTGTCCCCAACTTCTGAAAAATAGAAAAGGCGATCGTAATGCAGGCTGTTTTGGAAGACCTTCGCTCAGGAGCTGTGAGCAGTCATGAAGTGCCTCAGCCAGAGCTGCGCCCGGGCGGAATTCTAGTACGCACGGCATTCTCCGCGATCAGCACTGGCACGGAGCGGGCCCACCGCGAGCAAGCGGATAAATCGCTCATCGGAAAAGCGCTCGCACGTCCCGATGTTGTGCGGCAGGCGCTTGATCTTGCACGGGCGGAAGGGATCCGGGCGGCCTACCAGCGTGTGCAGTCTAGGCTCAATACGCTTTCGACCCTGGGATACAGCTGCGCCGGGGTAGTCACGGCTGTGGCCCCGGACGTTCGGGAATTTCAGCCTGGCGATCGCGTTGCCTGTGGCGGTCTAGGGTATGCCAGCCACTGCGAAATCAACTTCGTTCCGAAGAACTTGGCGGTGCGGGTCCCGGATTCGGTGCCGTTGGATGCAGCTGCGTTGACCACCATCGGAGCCATCGCGCTACAGGGATTTCGACAGAGTCAGGCAGTGTTGGGCGAGACTGTGGCCGTCATTGGTGCAGGCCTGGTCGGCATTCTCACGATTCAGCTTGCCAAAGCCGCAGGCTGCCGCGTTGTGGCCATCGACGTTGACCTAGAAAGAGCACAAAGGGCGAAGCAATTGGGCGCCGATCTGGCGTTTTGCTCTGCTGATAGCCAGATGCTTTCGCGGATGTGCGAGTTTTCGCGCTACGGAGCCGATGCAGCCATTGTCACGGCTGCGACGCCTTCCGCCGAACCGACTGAACTTGCCGCAAATATTGCTCGCGACCGCGGGCGAATCGTCGTTGTTGGAGCAGTGGGGCTCGGAGTGTCCCGGCCCCCGATGTATCTTAAGGAGCTCTCACTGACTCTGTCGCGCTCCTACGGCCCTGGCCGCTATGACTCACAGTACGAGGATGAGGGTATTGACTACCCAATCGGGTACGTACGCTGGACGGAAAAGCGAAACATGGAAGCATTCTTGGACCTGCTGGCTTCCGGAGCACTACAACTGGATCCTCTCCTCGAGCGACGTTGCCCCGTGCAACAGGCTGGCGCTGCGTACGAGGAATTGAGAAGCAGAGGTCCGTACACTGTCCTCCTCGAATATCCCGCCACCGAAGCGGCAATGGAAGTGCCGGCCGCCAGCGCTTCCCCGCAAGTTATGCGACCACGCACGGCGGGCGAATTGAGAGTGTGTTGCATCGGTGCTGGCGCTTTCGCGCGAGGGATGATCTTTCCCACGTTGCGCTCAACCCGCGGCATCGCCCTAGATTCAGTTGCCACCAGCTCCGGCGTCGGGTCGGAATCCGCACGCAGATCATTTGGCTTCAATCGAGCGGTGAGTGCGGCCGATGGCCTTCAAGACGCTGAAACTGACGCAGCGTTCATCCTTTCTCGGCACAGCAGTCACGCGCAATATGTGATTACTGCCCTGCGCAACCACAAGCCTGTTTTTGTAGAGAAGCCGCTCGCCGTGAACCGTGACCAGTTGGCGGAGATCCGCTTCACGCGTGAGTCGGAGAAAGAAAACGGCCGCGATCCATTTGTGATGGTTGGTTTCAACCGCCGTTTTGCGCCGTTCACGCAGAAGTTGCGAGGCTTCTTCGATGGCCGACGGGAGCCAATGATGCTGCATGTGCGGGTGAATGCCGGATTCATACCTCGCGATCACTGGGCACAGCAGCGCAGTGAGGGCGGCAGGGTCATCGGCGAACTCTGTCATTTCGTAGACTGGACTCGCTTTGTCGCCGGAGTGCCTATAGTTAGCGTTACTTCGAATGTGCTCCCGGATGGGAACCGCTACAGCCGGGACAATGTCGCGGTCTCGCTCTCGTTCCGCGATGGTTCTATCGCTAACATTCTATATCTTGCCAACGGAGACAAATCGGTGCCGAAGGAGCTCTTCGAAGTGTTCTGTGAAGGCAGTACTGCGTGCATTCGCGACTTCTGCGCACTGGAGCTGACCCGCGGCGGAAAGACCCAGCGGACCAAGTCCAGGCGCGACAAGGGCCACAGGAGCGAACTGGAACGAACGGTCGATGCCATGCGCAACGGACATCAGTCGCCGATTCCATTCGAAGAACTTATGGAAGTGTCAGAAGTCACCATCGCAGTTGAAGAAGCAATCGTGAAGGGGCAGCCGATTCCGTTGCAACTCTCGCCTCCTGCAACGTCTTCGTCTGTGCCTGAACTCTGCACCAAAGATGTTTCCGCCAGGTAGTATTCATGCTCGGTGCAAGCATTCATTAGCACACAACCGTCCTCATCTCTCGCCGGGAACTCCGAGCAGCCGCCTGAGTGTGCGGCGCCTAATACGGAACGGCAAAGCGCCCTTGACCCGACCTGCCGTTGTGAGGTTTTTTGCGATGCGACTCCGATTTTGTTTCTCGTCAGAACTGATGCTGGCAACGGCTCTAGCGCTTCTATCCTGTGCAGTCTCTGCCGACCTAGAAGCGCAATCCTTGCCAAATAACGGTGACGCGAAAGGCACGTCGACCATCCACTCGGCAACGCAACCGACAGGACCAGCGGTTCCTGATCTGGTGATTGGCCACGGTGACTTACTCGAAGTGAAAATGTTCGGCTCCACCGACTTTCGGCAGGAAGTGCGAGTCAGCTCAGCGGGGGATATCTCGCTACCGCTTATCGGTGCAGTGCATGTTGCTGGACTGACGCCAGTATCAGCACAGGAACTGATCCAGGAGAAGCTGATCCACGGTCATTTCTATAAAAATCCACAACTTTCGGTGTTTGTCAAAGATTATGGTTCGGGCGGAGTGTACGTCCTTGGTGAAGTGCAGAAGCCTGGATTTTATCCTTTGGTGAACATCCAGACCATACTGGAAGCTATTTCGGTCGCGGGTGGAATTACGCCGAGAGCCGGCAATGTTGTGTCCGTCACAAACCCCAATCGTCCGCAGCCTGCCATTACGATCGCTTTGTCTCACGAACCTCAACGCCCAATGCAAGAGAACTTGCAACTCATGCCGGGCGACACGATCGAGGTGGCGAAGGCAGGGATCGTCTACGTGGTGGGTGACGTGCGATTGCCCAGTGGAATCGTCATGGAGCACGGCGACCTTACGGTCCTGCAGGCAATCGCCATGGCGCAAGGCACCAACCCGAGCGCCTCCCTGAATCACGCCAAACTGATCCGTAGAAGCGGTGATAAACCGCAGGAACTATCTCTTGCGTTGAAAAAGATCCTGGCCGCGCGTGCGCCCGATGTCAAGTTACAGCCAGAGGACATCGTCTTCGTTCCAAGCAGCGCTAGTAAGGGCATTGCCAAGCGAAGCGCGGAGACGGCTTTACAACTGGCAACGGGACTTGCCATCTATGGCCGTTGGTAAAGAAAGCTTGTTGCCAAACTAGCGGGGATCTCTGGTTGTCCAGTCCGTCCTCGACAGGCGATTGATTCTATGCACATTCTCCACGTCGTTGGGGCTCGGCCTAACTTTATGAAGGCCGCACCCGTAATGGCAGCTCTCAATAGCTGCAAGGGCGTGCGCCAGACGCTAGTACATACCGGCCAGCATTATGATTTCAGCATGTCGGACGTGTTCTTCCAGCAGTTAGGAATGCCCAGCCCCGACGTCAACCTGGCGGTCGGCTCCGGAACTCATGCTCAGCAGACCGCCGCAATTATGTGTCACTTGGAAGTGGTAATGTTCGATCGCAAACCAGACTTGGTGGTGGTCTACGGTGATGTGAACTCGACGGTTGCTGCTGCACTCGTTTGCACCAAACTGTTGATATCTGTGGCTCACGTTGAAGCTGGCCTGCGCTCATTTGATCGCACCATGCCGGAGGAAATCAACCGCTTGCTGACGGATCGAGTTGCAGATTTGTTGCTAACGCCGTCCACGGATGGTAATGAGAACCTGCAAGGCGAGGGCGTTCCCGCAGAAAGGATTCATTTCGTCGGTAACGTCATGATAGACACGCTGATTCGCCTCTTGCCGGTAGCGGATCATCATTGCCCCGACAGACTGCATGAGCGCTACGCCTTGATCACGCTTCATCGCCCGGCTAACGTTGATGATCCCATGCTTTTGAATCAGATCATAGATTCGATCTTGGACAGCTCTCAGGATTTGGCGGTCATTTTTCCTGTACACCCACGGACCCGAAAGCAGCTAAAGCGGACTGGCTATGGACCGAGGCTCCGATTCTTGGATCCCATTCCCTACTTGGAGTTCATAGCCCTGCAACGCGACGCAACTGTGGTGATAACGGACTCTGGCGGGGTCCAAGAAGAGACCACCTATCTGGGAGTGCCTTGTCTCACGGTGCGCGAGAATACCGAGCGCCCGGTTACGGTAACTTTGGGCACTAACACTTTGGTTGGACGAAACCCAGAACGTCTTCGAATAGAGTTGGAGTTGATCATTGGCGGTCGCGGAAAGCGCGGCCAAGTCCCCCCTTTGTGGGATGGCCACGCAAGCAGGCGCATCGCCGAAGTGCTCCTCGCCGCCGGCAGGCCAGCGAAATACGAACTGCCAACTACAGCGTCGTAGTTTCTCACAAACCTGATTTGGTTTTGCTCTGAGGCGGTGTACCGCCGAATGAAAATATGCGCCTCCCCCTTTATCCTCTTCTCCGCAGTGAATGTCCCCTTGATCTGGTACGCGAGGCGGTGTGGCGTGCCAGGAAAGGGTGGCAGAAAAAGCAAGCTCTAGGAAAGCTGAAGCAGGGAACCTGTCCAGTTCTTTTCCGCCCCATCGGCTACTTCCGGGCATCGGGCCAACTCTGCAGTGAAACCGCGCGTAGAACTTTCATTGGTTCTGCTGATTTGCTCCTAGAAGGGCGGTTCCCGGTCCTGGGATGTGGTGCCGTAAACCTTGGCATGCTGCCCGATTGGAATTGTGATTTTGTATCTGGAAGGCGTTGGCCAGAAATGGATGCATCGCTCATCCAAATCGTCGCGCATGACGGCTCCGACGTGAAAGTTCCCTGGGAGCTTTCTCGGTTGCAGTTCTTGCCGGTTCTCGCCAAAGCTCATCGGCTCACGAACGAGCGAAGCTACCGAGATCGCGCCATTTCACTCGTGTCGCATTGGATCGATCACAACCCGGTCGGAGTGGGCGTGAACTGGACGATCGCCATGGAAGTGGCGCTTCGAGCGATCAGCATTTGCTTGCTGCTCGACCTGCTGTGGCCCATCCGAGAAGACGAGCAGGCGTGGCTCGAAAAGGTCACTCGCTCCTTGTGGCAGCACTTGCTGTACATAGAAGGGCACTTGGAATTTTCATATCTCAGCCGCAGCAATCACTATCTCAGTAATATTGTCGGGTTGCTGTGCCTCACGACGTTTCTCGACGGGATCGGAATGAAAGTGCGACGACAGCACTATCAATCACTTGTTGAAAAGGAAATTCTCCACCAGACATACGACGATGGCGCAGACTACGAAGCGTCGACTGGTTACCATGTCCTGGTAGCCCAGATGTTTACCTGCGCCCTTCTGCTGATCAAACAAGCTGGCGCTAATGCCGACGCGGCATTTGTCGAGCGATTACGGAAGATGTATGGATTCGCCGCGGCCTTAGTCGATCCAATGGGTAGGATACCTCATATTGGGGATTGTGATGATGGCCGGGTGGAACTGCTTCTGGATGATCTTGACCAGATGCTTGAGGTATCGTCCTCTCGGAGGCATTCGCTAGCGATTTCCAACTTCCTTGGCATCGGGAGTGCCCTGTTTGGTGACTTTGATGCTTTCGCGTTTGATGATTCATTGTGGTATGGACTAACAAGACCACCCCGACCACTATTAAGGGAAAGGTCGCCAAAAGATCCGTCGTTGTCAAACCGCGCCCATGACAGCGTTGCTGTATTCCCCGAGTCTGGCGTTGCCATTGGTCGCCACAACAATCTGGAAGTCTTGTTTTTCGCGATTCCAAACGGGGCCGGCGGAAAAGGGTCCCACACTCACAACGACAAGCTAAGCGTCGTCCTGCGAGTGAATGGCGAGGAGCTGTTCGGCGATTCCGGTACTGGAGCGTACTCTCGCGACTGGAAGACACGTAATTATTTTCGGTCCACTGGGGCACACAACACCGTTCTTGTAGATGGAATAGAACAAAATAGAATCTCGTGGCAGCCCCAACGCTTGTTCCACATTGGGAACGAAGCGCGAGTCTCGCCCATTGAATCGGAATTGACATCTTCTGGCATCTCGCTTGCTGCTTCTCACTCCGGATACGGCGAACGCAAGGTCACGCATTCTCGTCGCTTGCGGCTGTGTGAGGGAAGGATCTTCATTGAAGACATGCTTTTAGGCGCCGGAGAGCACGAGTTCGAACTGAATCTGCACATTGCTTCGTCTTGGACTGTAGCGGTTCGACAAGCTGAAGGGCAAACCGTTTCCTGTCATTTCGAGGGGCCCTCTTCGGTGTCAATGGTCGTCAGCGCCCCTGTGCACCTGGCCCTCACGGCGGACACAGCCCCCATGTCACGAAGCTACGGATCAGTCTTTCTTGGCTTATGCACTTCTGTTCGGGGGCGTTCAGAGTTGCCCGTCACTATTATCACCGAACTTGCCGAACGAGAAGTGGATGCGGAGTCTCTGCTCTCGGCAGAAACCGGGCAGACAATTTCCCGGTAGAAATGCGGGTCGCCTCCTCGGGTTTCTGGCGGAGATGCGGCGGTTGCTAAATCCAGGAGGTTGACATGTCAGAAAACGAAATGACGCTGCGAGCTGCTTTTTGTGAAGTGCTTTCTCTTCCAGAAGATCAGATCACCGACGAAACCAGCTACGGAACGACGAAATGGGATTCAATCGCACACATGGCGCTGGTCGCTGCCATTGATTCCAGCTTCAACCTGACAATGGACACAGACGATCTCCTGGGGATGAGCAGTTACGGCAAGGCCAAGGAGATACTCAGAAAGTACGGGATACAGATTTAACAACATTCGCCGAAGGTGAACTTCATAGCCACCCTGAGTTCGACACATTCGGTTTTTTCGAGCATGTCGCGCTAGGCGCTCAAGAAACGCGACCGCGAGTTGGGCCGGCACGAACAAAAAAGGTTCTTTAAGTGATACTGGCTGACAAAATTGCGTGGATTACCGGCGCTTCTCGTGGAATTGGCCGCGCTACGGCCCTCGAAGCTGCCAGAAGCGGAGCGGCCGTTGTGCTGAGTGCCCGGTCGCGTGAGGCATTGGAACCACCTGCGGAGGAGGTCCGCGCAATCGGTAACGGCCCAGTGCACATTGTTCCAATGGACGTTTCGGATCCACAGTCAATCAAGGCCGCGTTTCATGAGGTGCACAAAACCTGCGGGCGGCTGGACGTGCTGGTCAACAATGCAGGTGTGCTAAAGGAAGCTTTGATTGGCATGATCAGTGACGCGCAACTTGATGAGGTTATGCGGACCAACAGTTACAGTGTCATCAGGCTCATGCAATCTGCGTCGCGACTGATGATGCGCCAGAAGTCGGGCGCGATCGTAAACGTGACCTCGCTCATCGGCCGCACCGGGAACGAGGGCAACCTGATCTATGCCGCCAGTAAAGCAGCGGTTATTGGGGCTACGAAGTCTGCGGCTCGCGAGCTCGCCGCGCACGGCATCCGAGTTAATGCTGTAGCTCCTGGCATCATCAAGACCGATATGATCGCCGACATCCCTTCCGCAAAAATGCAGCAGTTGCAGAGCTCCATAAAGTTGGGGCGTGTCGGCGAGCCTGAAGAGGTGGCGCGTGTGATCACGTTCCTTGCGTCGGACCTGGCGTCGTATGTGACCGGCCAGATTATTGGCATCGATGGCGGGATGTGGGTATGAGTTTCTGGTATAACGACCACCCCGGAGATCGTATCGCATGTATCGGCTCAGAGGGTCGTGTATGGACCTATGGTGATGTGCGCAGCCGCATAGGGTCGTGGAAACGCAGCTTGCCGCAACGATCTTGCAAAGGGCTTGGGCTGTTACTGTGTCAAAACTCGCCGGAGTCGCTGGTGGCCTATTTGGCTGCTTTGCAGTCGCAGGATGCCGTCATCTTGCTGGACGGGAACCTGGCGCAGTCGCTCGCTGAAAGAATTGTCCAGAAATACGCGCCTGACTGGATCTTCAGCGCCACCGGAAACAGCCGGCTTCCGCTGTATCACCCCGTTAGTGCCGATCGTTGCCTGTTACTCCGAGATCGGGTATGCGAGCGATTAATTCACTCCGACCTGGCGCTTTTGCTGTCAACCTCGGGATCGACGGGCAGCCCTAAGCTCGTGCGTCTTTCGTACGGCAATGTGGCCGCCAACGCAGCCTCAATCGCCGAATACCTCTCCCTGAACCATGAGGAACGGCCGATCACGAGCCTCCCGATGTCGTACGCTTACGGTCTGTCAGTCATCAACAGTCACCTCCTGACGGGCGCCGCCATTCTACTGACTGACAAGAGCGTAGCCGAGCGTGACTTCTGGACCTTCTTTTGCCAGCACCGAGCATCTTCCTTTGTCGGAGTTCCGTACACCTACCAGATGCTACTAAGGATGGGGTTGCTGAAGAGCGACAACCTGGCGAGTGTACGCACTCTGACCCAAGCAGGTGGCCGTCTTGATCCGCGCTATATTGAAGAAATTCATTCCATTGCATCGCAACGGGGCTGGCGGTTCTTCGTCATGTATGGCCAGACGGAAGCGACAGCTCGAATATCCTATGTTCCCCCCGAACTGTTGGCGTCAAGAATTGGATCAATTGGTAAACCCATCCCCGGCGGCACGATGACCCTCGATCCGAGTTCTGGTGAGCTGATCTACCGCGGTCCCAATGTCATGCTGGGTTATGCCGAGGATGAATCCGATCTCGCCAAAGGAGACCAACTTGGCGGTGAACTACACACTGGCGACGTGGCCAGACGAGATCAAGACGGCTTTTTTTACATAGTTGGCCGTATGAAACGGTTCGTTAAGATCTTCGGTCAGCGTTTCAACCTCGACGACATCGAGGCCATGCTTCGGCAGAGGACGGGCAACTCTGTGGCGTGCGTCGGCAGTGATGATAACTTGCTTGTTGCCCTGGAGCGCGCTAGCGATAAGACGCCCGTCGTAGAAGTCCTGAGCGGCATTTATGGCTTACACCAGACGGCTTACCGAGTACTCTGCATCGAACCACTTCCGCAGACCATCACCGGCAAAATCGATTATCCCGCTCTTGCCGAAAGCCTGGGCACGCGTTTGGCGCTGTGATCTCCGCAATTCATCCGTCAGAGACAATGTCGGTTGCCGCAGCTCCATATGATGAGCTTGCAAGCAGCAAGCGCGCACGTTTGCTGAATGAGCTTAACGAGCTTACACACTGGCATGCTGAACACTGTGAGCCGTATCGCCGCATTCTGAGCGCGGCCTTCGCGGGTCAGACTCTTTTTCGCTCAATCGAGGAACTGCCGGCAATACCTGTGCGTCTCTTCAAAACTATTGATCTGGTGAGTGTTCCGCCTACCGAGATCGTAAAGACAATGCACTCAAGCGGGACTAGCTCGCAAGGACACTCGAAGGTATTCCTTGACATGTCAACGGCGGGAGCACAGACACGAGCACTGCTCTCCATTATGAAGTCTTTGCTCGGTTCTAAGCGAGTTCCCATGGTCATCGTCGACAATGTCAACACCATCAACCAGCGAGAAGCATTTTCAGCTCGCGCTGCGGCTGTCCGGGGCTTCTCCCAACTTGGCTGTGATCATCTTTATTTGCTGAACGACGCAATGGAAGTGAACTGGGACGCGCTTCAGGATTTCACTTCCCGGCATAAGGGTGAGACCCTCCTCGTCTTCGGCTTCACGTTCATCATTTGGCAGTATTTTTACCAGGAAAGCCTAAAGCGTGGAAAACTCGATTTGAGCGATGGAATCCTCATCCACGGCGGTGGGTGGAAGAAGCTGACAGACCAGCAAGTCTCCAATGAAGAATTCAAAAGGTGCATGCGCGATCAGTTGGGTGTTAGGCACGTCTACAACTACTACGGATTGGTGGAGCAAACAGGTTCGATTTTTATCGAATGCGCAGAAGGTAATCTTCATGCGCCTGCTTACGCGGACGTACTCATTCGGCATCCCGAAACATTCCGGCCGTTGCCCTTTGGCGCCCGCGGGCTGTTGCAGTTGATGAGTAATATTCCCAGGAGTTATCCGGGACACGTGCTTCTTACCGAAGATCTCGGCCTCATCTTAGGGGAGGATGATTGTCCCTGTGACCGCAAAGGTAAGTATTTTATGGTGGAAGGCCGTCTTCCGCACGCCGAATTGAGGGGCTGCAGTGATACTTATCAGGAGAGGCTCTGACCCGTGGAGATTCTGGCACCGTATCCTTCCGAGGAAAATTGGACGGGACATCTTCAGCGGATGGATCATATGCGTCCCCTGCAGCCGTTCGCACCCGAGGTCGTCGCTTTCATCGCGGCGTTCTCCCACGCGATTCTAAGAGATGCAAGTATGCGTTCGCATCCCGAACTAATGGCGCTCGGACATTGGATGCGAAGAACACGCATTGCCGAGATGAAGGACCAGTTCAACGCCGAGCGCGGCGACCGGGTGTTCCTGCCCCGGGGAGTTGCTCTGCATTTTGCGCCGTCAAACGTCGATTCGATCTTCATATATTCGTGGTTTCTGGCGCTGTTGGCCGGCAATCTGAACATCGTACGCGTCTCAACGCGTCGTGGAGAGCAAGCGATGCGGTTGATGGCCACTTTGAACCATCTCCTTGCATGTCCGGAATTTGCCGCCGTTCGGGACCGCAGCCTAGTCTTGTCTTTCGAGCACGAGGAGGGTTTGGCGCAGGCCTTATCCGCAAAGTGTCAGATCCGTGTACTGTGGGGCGGCGATCAGGCGATTTCACGTTTGCGGCAGGTGCCGTTGCCGCCGCTTGCTACCGAAATCGTTTTCGCTGACCGGTTTTCGTTTGCTGCCATGAAAGCTAGGGCGGTGCTTCGACAGGATGAGCCAGGTTTCCGCCAGTTGATAAGGGACTTCTTTGCGGACTCGTTCTGGTTCGATCAGATGGCATGTTCATCACCTCGCATGATCGTGTGGATCGGTGCGTCGTGGGAAATTGACGACGCCAAGCAGCGGTTCTGGCCGGCCCTCAAGGCATACGTGGCCGAACGCGGAGTACATCGTCCCGCAGCCGCCAGCATTACAAGATTGACGACAATGTACGCTTATGCCGCGCAGGGCGAGGTTGATACGATTCTTTCTTCAGTCGACGAGGTACCCTCACGCGCACACCTCAAGAGCGACGCGAAACGGTTTCGCGAGCTGCATTGCGGAGGCGGAATGTTCCTCGAACGCGAGTGTGAACGACTTCAGGACTTTTTGCCGCTCATCCAACCAAAAGACCAGACCATGTCAGTATTTGGGTTTGACCGTGCTGAACTGGACGAATTCGCGCACAGCCTGCCCACACGCGCAATTGACAGAGTTGTCGCGCTTGGCAAGTCGTTAATGTTTTCTCGCGTGTGGGACGGGGTCGACTTGCTTCGCGCTTTCAGCCGTCAGGTAGAAATCGATGCATGAGCTTGCTGCCACAGCAAGCCCCGCGCATTAGTATCACCAGAGATGTAGTGGCGCGAATTAAGAAGCTTAGCCAGTCGGAAACCGGTGTGCAATCAAAACATGGGATGCGGGGAAAACGTGCGCTGTCCAGAGCCGACTTCGATGCCTACACAAACTGCGCTGCACAACAAAACGTTTCTGCTGCTGGGAGCTGTTCTGCTCGCGGGCTTGCTGCTCAGGCTTCCGTTTCTCGGCAGCATGAGCCTCTGCCTCGACGAAATGTGGAGCATAGGGACCTCTCGAATGCCGTGGGCCTCAGTCCTCTGGGTGGTATTCCATCAAGACTCGAATGCGAGTTTGTATTACGCGCTGTTGCACGCATGGATGCGCCTCGGCAACAGCGAGGCAACTGTGAGGCTCCTCTCTGTGCTGCTGGGCCTCGCCACAATACCGCCGCTATACATGCTCGGCAAGCGCCTTGTGAACGCTCAAGTAGGACTGATGGCCAGTTTATTAATCGCCGTCAATGGCTTTCACATCCGGTTTTCACAGGAAGCCCGAGCCTACAGCCTCGTTGTATTGCTGATCACTCTTTCGTCTTTGTTTTTTGTCAAGAGCGTGGAACAGCCAACAGCGCGGAATTGGTGCGCCTATGTTCTGACCAGTGTGTTGGCGGTGTATGTTCATGCGTTTGCCGGACTGGTCTTAGCATCCCATTGCGTCTCTCTGCTGTTCCTCCCGAAGCGAGAACGCCGTTGGAGGCGAGTTGTCACAAGTTTTGCAACGATCGGTGTCCTCGTAATACCCCTAGGCATTCTTCTGTTCGCAAGAATGCGAGAGCCGATGGCGCCTCTCGCTTGGGTACCCAAGCCGACGTGGCGCGATATAGCTGGTCTTTTTTGGTTGCTTGCCGGCAACATCAGCTCCGTCACCAGCCCCAGCTCCCCGCGCCCCACCTTCAGGGAGGCGCTTCCAGGCGCACCGCTGCTCATAAGCTACTTCGTAGCCTGCTTGGTTATGCTCGTGTGCAGCGTCAAAGTCTGGCGGTCTGGCAGGTCATGTGCGGCGTGGCGATCCGGGGTACCATTTGCCTGGTTGCTTGTCCCGATAGCTGTGGCTGTTGCCGTGTCGATAGTGAAGCCTATTTTTGTGTCTAAGTACCTTCTCGTCTGCCTGCCGGGTCTGGCGCTGTTGGTAGCCATTGGACTTAACTCAATGCCTAGATGGACCGCGGCTACTGCAGTTGTCGGCATCGTCATCCTGTCACTGTACGCATTGCCAACTTATTACCAGTTCCGCTCGCGCAACCATGAATGGAGAATGGCGACCGATTGCCTTCTGACTCAAGCCCGTCCAGGAGACTCGATTATCTTCTTTGTCGCGCCTGGACGGCTTTTGTTTGATTATTACCGCGAGAGGTACAACGGGTGGATTAATACTGCAGGTCAGGATATAGAAGTAACCTATCCAGCGTTCGGAGACGAGAACCACGATCCAAATGTATTGGCTTACATGCCCCCCCCGCCAGCCAACTTGTTCACGTCTGGCGCTTTGCACAACCACCGTATCTGGCTAGTATTGTTCCACGATAACTTCTCGTTCACTTCCGAACTGAGACAGCACATCATGGCATCACTTGCTGCAAGCTACCGCAAAGCGCAGGAGAATGAATTTCACGGGTACGGTGAACGCGTAGCGCTGGTCCTGTACGTGTCCAATGATACGCAGGTACATTCTCGCAACAGCGCCATCCAGGTGGCGCCCTATGCCCAGTGACGGAAAGGGAGCTATCCCGCTTCGGATTGCTTCGTGCTTGTTCACTAAGTGTTCCTAATCGTGAGGCGACAAGCCGAGTATCAGCACAGTCGGCGAATCTAAGTGGCCATATTGAGCTACACGCATCTATCATCGTGCCACAGTGACACTCGAGCTATCGACAGCCCTGCCACAGAATGCGGCCACGGTCCGGTTCGTCATACGCCTCGGCATTCGGCAAGAGTTAACTTAGGCAGAGAAGTCCGGCCGGCGACAGTCATGGCTTTGCTCACGGTATTCCTGGCGGTTGCTTTCTCTCCGTTATTCACATGTTCTCCGCTACCTCTCGCCGATTACCCAAATCACTTGGCTCGAATGTACATCATCAGTTCCTTCGATAACTCTCCTCCCCTGCAACGCTACTACGAGATCCACTGGCACTTAATTCCTAACCTTGCGTTGGATATCATCGTACCGAAGCTCGCGCACTTCATGTCGGTAGAGCGGGCAATGCTCATATTTACAGCGCTTACGCTCGTGCTGCTCGTCGTCGGCTGTTTTGCCTTACACCGGGTGCTCTTTGGTGGTCTTTCGTACGCTCCTTTTTCGTGTTTTCTTCTGCTTTACAACCGGCAGTTTCTTTGGGGTATGCTGAATTATCTTTTCTCGGTTGGGTTAGCGCTGGTTACTTTTGCCCTCTGGGTCGCAACCCGCCAAAAATCGCTTGGAATTCGTTGCGTGATCTTGGTCATGTTCGCGATGGCCGTCTTTATCAGCCACTTGGGCGGATTTGGGATTCTCGGGATACTCATCTTCGGATATGAGGTCAATAGCTTTGCGCAAGAGAAGGACTATCGTGCTCTGCGGAATGCCGTGATCGCCGCGATCACCGCACTTGGCTTGCCGCTCCTGCTGTTTGTGCTGTTCAGCCCCACCCGTCATCGTGTTACCCCGTTCGAGCCCTGGGAGCTCAAGAATCGCCTCATCGGCTTAGTGGATGCTTTTAATAACTATGCGATAGCGCTCGATGCGGCGACCTTTCTTCTGGCCATGGCGGCAATTGGACTGGGGCTCCTGCTGCGCAAGGCACACTTACACCCCCGAATGTACGTGGCGCTTGTGTCCCTTTCCCTACTCTATTGGGTTATCAACTCACAGCTCCTGGGCTCGCAAGGTGTGGCTCGTCGTTTGATACCGGCATTGTTCTTGATCCTGGCGTGCAGTCTGGAATGGAATGTTCCTAAGCGATATTTTCTCGCCGTCATCGCATTGGCCTTTCTTGTCAGAACGGTTGTGGTCGTTCAAAACTGGTCTAGCGCCAGCTCGGTTTTTGGCGAGAACCTCGCCGTGATTGATCAAATACCTCGGGGTGCCAAAGTAGCGGCCGCAGTTGGCGAATTGAATTTTCCACAACTCAACAATCCTCCTCTTGGACACTTTCCGAATATGGCAGTCGTGAGGAGACAAGTCTTGATTAACTCCCTGTTTGCTTATGACGGGCTTCAGCCGCTGGGAGTAAAACCCGAGTACCAGAGTCTGGTGCCGGCGGGGGTCTATAGTCAGTTGTACGAGGTGGATGTCAGCAAGGCGCCCCTTACCGCCACAGCGAACCCGTTTGAGCGTATCCCTTTAGGCGGTTATGATTTCCTCCTGATGGTGAACAGGCAATACTTTCGTTATCCCGTACCTCGCATGCTTCGGCCGGTCCAATCGTCCGCAAATACAGTCCTGTACCAGGTAATCCACTGACACTCCGCACCACACGCGGTCGGTGCCGTGAGCCCCTCTTCGAGAGAGACCGGCTGTGACGTGGCGCACTTGGTGTTTGGACTCGAGGCCTTCCAGTGCATTCACAGCCAACCATTGATATCGCTTTCGTCGACGATTGGGAACTGCGAGGTGACGGTTCCGGGGATCCCTGGAAGCTCCAGTTCGAGCCGATTAGACATTTGGCCCGCTTGTTCAAGGAACGGGGAATGCGGGCGTCCTTTAACGCTGAACTGATGCAGCAGCTCACATTCAGGCGATGGGAGGGCCTCCATCCACAACTGGCGAAACTCGCAGATGAGTGGGACGAGGTAGTCCGAGAAACTTTTCTACAGCGACATGACGTTCAGCTTCATTTGCATCCGCAATGGGAGAACGCCACTTTTGAGAACGGCAAGTGGGTACTGCGGAGCGAATGGTCCCTATTGAAACACGACCCTGAACATATACGTGAAATGGTTGCCGCCGGCAAGGTTTACCTTGAACAGCTTCTACGCCCCCTCAACCCGAACTACAAGTGTGTGTCGTTCCGAGCGGGTTCGTGGGTCATTGCACCAAGTGAGTACATCCTGCCGATACTGGCGGATCTTGGTATCCTATTCGACACAAGCGTGGTAGCGGGCGTCAGGTACCACACGCGCCGCATTGAATGCGATTACACCTGCTGCGAAGAAGCCTTCCTACCATATTTCCCGGTAATGAATGATGCGCGCAAAGTGGCGCAAGAGCCACAGCCAATTATTTGCATACCGACAAACCAATTTCGTGCCGGCATGCTGTTTGTGATCGGGCAGGACATCTGCAGGCTTGGGGCCAGGGCAAAGCTGAAGTTGGGACTCGGCGGCGGAGGATTGCGAGCATCGGCGCCGGTTGATGGTCGTGTAGCGGGTTACAACGAATGGAAGTACGCCGGTCCCAAGAGGTCGGCCCTGGTAGAGTTCACGCGGCGTGTGCAGGCCCATTTCAAGGCACTCTACATCTCTGATATCGCGCAATTGAATTATGCACAGCTGACGCGAATGCTGGAAAAAATGCGAGAGCGAGCACGCCAGAGCCACTTGCCGAGAGTCCCGGTTGTACTGACAAACCACACTAAGGACATTCGAGATTTTTCCCACATCGAGAAGTTTCTGGACTTGGTGGCTGCGGCCTCGGACCTGAATGCAATCACCCTGACGGACCTGGCGAAAGGCCTACTCCAAGGTGTGTACCTGATTCGCACACGAAACGGACTCGTGCGCAAAACCGCACCGGGGCGGCTATCAGCAGCCTGAGAAATCCAAGAAGTTGCTCGTTGACCTGCGCCGGTCGGCGCTGAGATACGCAGCAATATTCGCGACGAAATTCATTGAGACGGGGTAGGTACATATGTGCGGCATAACAGGCGCCCTTTCGTTCAGAAACTCAAGTTTTGAAGTTACAGAACCGTACATTACGCGCATGCGAGATGCGATGGTACACCGTGGACCGGATGGAGCGGGCACTTGGATTTCCAAGGATCATCGGGTGGGACTGGGCCATCGGCGCTTGTCCATCATTGATTTGTCAAATCGCGCGGCACAACCCATGTGCAACGAGGATGGTTCCCTGTGGATCGTTTTCAATGGAGAGATTTATAACCACTCCGCCATTCGTACAGAATTGAACAGTATCGGTAACCATCACTGGAAGACCGACCATTCTGATACGGAAGTCATCTTGCATGCGTTCGAGCAGTGGGGAATAGATTGTGTCCATAAGTTTCGGGGGATGTTCGCGATCGCCTTGTGGGACGAGCGGAATCATGAACTCTGGCTTATCCGAGATCGTATCGGCGTCAAGCCACTGTGCTACAGCATCCACCATGGTCGCATCGTGTTTGCTTCGGAGATCAAAGCTCTCCTTCTTGATCCCAGCCAGCAACGAGCGGTAAATGAAGAGGCTTTGTATCATTATCTCTCTTTCCTCACAACACCCGTCCCGGAAACGTTGTTCCAAGGGGTTCAGAAACTTGCGCCAGGCACATGGTTACGGGTGAGAGATGACGGTCATATTCAAGAGCACCGCTATTGGGATGTCTGGGACCATACGAGACCGCTGGTGGGTGTCTCCGAGGAGGAGATTACGGACCTTCTTCTTCAGGAACTGCGTGTCGCGGTACAACTTCGCAAAGTCAGCGACGTTCCCGCCGGTGTGTTCCTCTCTGGCGGCATCGACTCGAGTACGAATGCGGCGCTCTTTTCCGAAGGTGAGGACCAATCCGTCCAAACCTTTTCCATCGGCTACGATGGTGATTACGGGAGCTATCCGAATGAGCTGCAATTTGCCCGCCGCATGGCTGAAGAAGTTGGCGCGAATCATCACGAGCGAATTCTTACCCAGAATGACCTGATCGGGTTCTTGCCTGACATGGTCCGGCTACAGGATGAACCTATTGCCGACCCGGTCTGTGTTCCTGTCTACTACGTCTCCAAACTTGCTCGGGACCATGGCGTGATCGTGTGTCAGGTCGGGGAGGGCGCAGATGAATTGTTCTGGGGCTACCCTATGTGGAAACTTAAGCTTCGCCTGCAACAATGCGATGACCTTCCCGTTCCCCGCGGGTTGAAGAGCCTGGGTATAGGCTTACTCCGACTGCTGGGGAAAGGGAAAAGCTGGCCTTACGAATGGCTGCGCCGCGGCGTCGACGGACAGCCAGTGTTCTGGGGTGGCACCGAAGCTTTTACCGAAAATGAAAAAAAACGGTTGCTTTCACCCAGGCTTCGCCAGAAGTTCGTCGACTTAACCTCGTGGCGCGCCTTGCTTCCGATTCGACAGAGATTCGATGAGAAGGCCTGGGAGAAATCACATCTGAACTGGATGACCTACCTGGATCTCAATATGCGGCTTCCCGAATTACTCCTCATGCGTGTGGACAAGATGAGTA
Organism: Acidobacteriota bacterium; assembly: GCA_013290025.1. Taxonomy (GTDB): domain Bacteria; phylum Acidobacteriota; class Terriglobia; order Terriglobales; family Acidobacteriaceae; genus JABCYV01. Next base: position 11,468 of record JABCYV010000026.1, on the reverse strand, counting down.
TGGGCGTCAGTCTCGAGTGTCGTGTACCTTTTCTCGATCACAAATTCGTCGAACTGGCAATGAGCGTGCCCGCAGCGATGAAAACGCGTGACGGCCAGCTAAAGTACATTTTAAAAAAGTCTGTGCGCGGGGTCATTCCTGACGAACTGATCGACCGGAAGAAACAAGGGTTCGGAGTGCCGGTCTATGAATGGTTCAACGATAAGCTCGGCAACTACGCCCGTCGCGAGTTGGCGGCATTTTGCGAGGAAACCGATTTTCTGGATCGTAAGACAGTCCTGGACCTGGCGCAGGACCCTAGACGAGCCCCCCAGGCCTGGTTTTTGCTCAACCTCGCCCTCTGGTGGAAGGAGTACATCAGACCTTCGCACCAATCTCCCGCCCCGGCCGTGGACGCGCAGCTTCGGATTGCTAGTTGAGGAAGGTAGCGGCACCAGCAGCAAGAAGCTTGCATATGATTACGCTGGCGAAAAGCTTCCGGCCCAACCTTGGGTATGTGTGGTATGCGTTGCCGCTATTAGCGGTCAGCGGAGTCGCTTTTTTGCTCATGCCGAAAAGGCTCTTGGCGCTTGGAGTGGCCGCCCTCATAGTCCTCGCGGCAGGGGTCTGTGTAGCTGCCCTGGCAATCTATGGGCAAACCGACCTGTTCGTGCTCGGCTGGGTTCTGATTTTTCCTTTAGGCTACTACTACCTGACGTGGTGGCGTGGAGCATCGAAGCTCATGTCCTTGGACCGCGGCTTCATTGGTCTCCTGATAGTCGCAATGATTGTTGGGTTTCCGCATGCTGGGAAGTTCCTGCCCGGGGCCCTGAGAAATACAGCTGTGGCATGGGGCTTTTTCCTCGCGGCAGCACTTGTTTCCCTGCGGAACCTGGAGAACCCCTTAGGCGGCACGAAGCAGCTTATCGACGCCTTCATTCTTCCGGGGCTTCTCGCCTATTATGTCATCCGCTATTTCCGCCTGCGCGAATGGCTTCCCACGATACACGTCCTCACATGCGTAATGGCTCTCTACGTGGCGCTGATTGGCGCCGTCGAACTATGGACCGGGCAAGATTTGCTGCCAATTCCCAGTGGCGTGTTCATTTCCGAGGAAACCGGCACTCTGTCTCGGGTCAATGGACCGTTCGCCAGCAATGCCTCCTTTGGTCTTATTGGCCTGATCACGCTATGGTTCTTGGTTTTCCTTGGGCGTGCCTTAGCCAACCGGGTAACTGGTTGGATACGCGTGCTGCACGTTGTCGGACTGGCAGCTGCGTTTGCCATTGCTGTCATGCCGATGTTCCGCTCCATGGTAGCCACACTAGTGCTGGTCTTCATTCTTGAATTGTGCTCCACCAAGAAAGCCAGTGTTCGCGTTGGCGTCGTCACGTTAATACTAATCGTCGCCGCCAGCTTCCTGTTACTGCGAATGGCAGCGCCCGAGCTGTTTACCAGGCGCGTAGCCGATCTCGGAGATTTGTATGCGCGCATTGCCCAGCAGAAACAGACGCTTGATATGTTTCGCAGCAATCCCATAAATGGTGTCGGATTAGCAAACTATTCCCAAGGTGCGGCACAACTTCCCGATGCCTTCTATACCGGCGTGGCTTCGGTGGGTTGGGCGCACAACAATTTGGCTGCTGTTCTAGCCGAAACCGGCCTGACCGGATTTGTGCCATACCTCCTGGCGCAATTGTATTTCTTCCGCTCGTTCTGGACCTTGCGGAAACGGCGAAGTCCCGACGCCATTCTGGCCGCGACGTTCTTTCTTTACGTGTTTTTCTCCTATTGGATCAACGGGCTGATGCTGACGAGCGGCTACGAATCTGATTTGAACTTTTGGTATCTGTTCGTGACTGCCGTGCTGTACAAATTCGCCGTGACCGGTCGTGCTGAATTGTGTATTCCGGAGCCGCTGCATCCCAGGTTGCTGAACTTGCGTCCCCTCACGGCAAGTTCCGAGACGTGGCTGTTGTCCTCAATCGAAGAGACATGTAGAAGTCGTTCTGACTCGGTGGATGCTGCCATGCCTAGGACAAAACTGAAACAGAAAATATGCGAACCTGAACACGAGATAGCCGGCACTGCAGGCCAGCCGATATCTGCTGTTTTAGCCAGCGTGGTCGAACGGGCGTGTTCGCTGATGTGTGGCGACGGAGCCGCTATTGCTCTCTGCGACTCGCAGGGAGTCCTCTGCCAAGCCAGCACGGGCGACGCTCCTGATGTGGGTTCACGACTACAACCTGACTCTGGCTTCACCAGAGCATGCTTTGAGACTGGTCAGGAACTGCTATGTGACGACGCCGAAAATGATTCACGCGTACGACCGTCGGCTGCTATTAGCTTGCACTTGCGATCGGCAGTGGCTGTGCCCATCCAGGCAAAAGGCTACATTCTGGGTGTGGTGGAGGTATTCTCTTCCCGACCTTCCGCCTTTGACACCACACATGTGGCCGAGTTGCAGCGTATCGCCGACTCGCTCGCGCCTCTTTTGGCGGCGCAGCGCGAACAACCCGTTGGTTGCCGGTCCCTTGTCGCAGCTCAGGCAGAATCGCCCTTTTCTATTTCTATTAAAGAGCAGCAGCTAGCCCAACAAGCCCTCAACCCGGGCCCTCCGGTGCGCATGGTCGATTCGCAGCCGACTATGGGGGCCGAAGAGGGAAAGAGAGGGCCCTCCTCTCGCTCCGCTGGGCGGACCGCATCGCGAGGCTGGCTCGCCGCCGCTGGAGTAGCTCTGTTGCTGGTGTGCATTTTCGCAGAATCCTACTACAAGTCGATGAAGGCGCCCTCTGGCGACGCGGTTCCGCCTCGTGCGAGTGCGGCGAGACCCGGCGATTCGGTGTTGGGATCGAGGGTGAGGGCTGGGGACGCCGTTGAGACGCGGAACCTCAAAACCTCGAAGCCTTCGTCGCGCGCTAAAGTCTCTCCGGCAGTAACGTCTTTGTCTAAGGCCGAAGAACAAGGCGAAGTTAGCTCTTCCCAGTTGCGGGCGGTGCCCGTGGAGCAGGGCACAGCTCTGGCGTTTACCCCCTTTCCCCAGTCGGGTGGCAGACGGGCCGCAGCCCAGACAGACTCCAAGACGCCAGCGGAGAAAGGTGACGACACAGAAGTTGCCGGTCCAGCTTCCCCAGCGCTTATAGTTGAAGGAGCGCCGCTAGGAGCACACAGTTTTGTAGACGGCCAGTTGACCGCTTCAATAGATTCGGACGGTCGGGTGAAAATTTTGAGGCTTGCTCCCGGCCAACACAGCCTTCGTTTGGGAGAACATGCCACCCCCGCTGCGCGCCCAGCCACGGACGCCAGCAAGCTAGTGAGCGTGCTCTCCGTGCCAACTCCATTACCCCAGTTCGCGGGCCCAATTTCACAGGGATTCTCGGGCGGCGTCCTAGTTCACAAGGTGCAACCGATCTATCCGCGTCAGGCGGTTCCTTTGCGTCTGGAGGGATCCGTGCTTCTCCAAGCGACAGTTGCAGAAAATGGCGCAGTCCGGGATCTTAAGGTTACGAGTGGGCATCCAATGCTGGCTCGGGCTGGAATTGAAGCGGTCAGTCAGTGGCGTTACCGTCCATTCCTGCTGAACGGTAAACCGATACAAAAACAGGTGGATATTTCGATCGACTTCAAAATGCCTAAGTGAGAGAAACAGTCCGGGCCGCAGGCTTCAACTAGGAGAGATTCAACGCCCGCCGCAAAGTTCCGCGTTCTCTTTGGATTTTTTCCTGCAACAGGGTGATGGCGTAGATCAACTGCTCGGGACGGGGAGGGCAGCCAGGGATGTACGCATCGACGGGAACTACCTGGTTCACGCTCTGCACCAGGGCGTAGTTATTAAAGACTCCACCCGAAGTCGCGCACGCTCCCATCGAGATCACCCATTTTGGGTTCGGCCATTTGTTCCCATAGCTGAGGGATTACAGGAGCCATCTTATTCGAAACTCGGCCCGCAATTATCATCAGGTCCGATTGTCGGGAAGAAGGCCGGAATACTTCAGCGCCGAATCGCGCTATATCGAAGCGGGACACGCCCATGGACATCATTTCGATGGCGCAACAAGCCAGACCAAGGATCATGCGGCCAAATGCTGTGTAGCCGCGAAAGTCCCTGCTCGTGCATGCTGCCTGTCGGTTGGGAATCGCTGATGGCAGACTCGTTTGTGCGGCGCTCGGAGGCTCGGTGAGATCCATCCGAATTTTAAAGATCACATGAGATGTGAGCCCGAAAGCGAAAAAACGAGAGGAGGAAAACATGCCCAATGCACTGGATATTTACTCCGAGGCGATGGAGAGATTTAACCATCAGGTGGCCGCCTACATGGACAGTCTCTCCGAGGCACGAAAGGCCTACGAGGAGGCCCTACGGGCAAGTGGAGTTATTCGAAAGACTTTGACCTCGGGTGACGAGGCAATCAAATCCGCAATGGCCCGGCTACAGGAAGTTGCGGGCGGGCACTTGGCCGACAAAGGCCAGGGCCCGAAACTGTTCGAAATGCCAGCCCAAGAAGAATTACCAGTACCGCTCCACCAGTTCCGCGAGATCGAGCCCAAGGAAGCAAATGAAATGAAAGACGAAGTACCGGTGACAGCGAGGATAAAAAGGATGTTCCCATGAGCCTGGCGGAAAAGCAGGAAAGGTCGTGCATACTGGACGGCGGCCGGCCTCACCGAGTTCTTCATCTGCACGATCTCGCCCATTCCGTCTTTGGCACCGTTGACGGGTTGCAAGGTTGCAAGCGGGCACTTCGGGTAACCTAGCAGCAATCTTTCTATGCAACACCGCTCAAAAGGCTGCTTGGTGAGTAGACAGTGGAATCGTTGCAGGAATTACGACTAGTGCCTGCGTGATGATAACCATGAGCGACGTTTACGTTCGGATGTTCGATTGTTCGTTCCGTGAACGCGTGCTCACGTCGAAAGATTGGGCATAATGACTGCACCGGAAACCCTCTATCTTCACGTCTGGACCGGAGACGCGCAGCAGGCACGTGATCTAGTCCAGAAACATCGTCCTGGCGCGACGATCGTTGAGCTTTCGCATCGGCACCTGCGTGCAGGGGGATGGAGAGGGCAGCTACGGAGCTTGCGGGCGCTTCGTGGCCAGGCACTGATTGTGTTTTTTAAGTCGCTCAACGAAGCTCCGCAATTGCAATTGGTGCTGTGGTCAGGGCTGATCCACCGCTGCCGGGAAACAATTGTTGCCGATTCCAGTGGAGTGTTTCGTGCTTATCATCGCGCAGACTGGCTTTGGTTGCTGCCGCGAACCGTTGCCAGTGCGTTAGCCGATGTGGCCCTGCTACTCTTCTTCTTACTCCTGTTGCCTGTGTGGAAACGGATGGCTCGTCCCGTCCAGTTTAAACGCGGCTCGAGCGGGTTGGCTGTGGCGTATTTGTTTCCTTATCCGCTCGCTCGCGACATTGCTGGCGGCAGTATCAGTCACATCCGGGGTGTCCTCGGGGGCATAGCCGCCAACGCGGCGACTTGCAAGATCTTCTCTGGAGCCCCGCTGCCCATCCCAGGATTTCTAGTCCAGGAAATCCCCTCCCCGAGGAGACTCTTTCTGTTCTGGGAGACAATGATGCTGTCCTACAGCATACATTTTGCCCGGAGTGTACGACGGATGCTCGGTGGTCTTCGGCCCGGGATGGTGTATCAACGCCACGGCCGTTTTACTATCGCCGGGGCCCTGCTGGCGCAATGGATGCGGCTCCCCTTTGTGCTCGAGTACAATGGCTCCGAACTCTGGATGGCGCAATACTGGGATCCCACTCGCTTTTGCGCGTGGCTGCGCTTGTGCGAAGAAGCCATGTTGGCTTCGGCGACGATGATCGTAGTGGTCTCCGAACCGATGCGGAATGAACTAGTGGAGCGCGGCGTCGCTGTCGAGAAGATCTTGGTTAATCCCAATGCCGTGGATCCCGACCATTTCCATCCCGGCTGCGGGGGCAAAAAGCTAAGGGAATTCCTCGGAATTTCGGCCCAAGAAATCGTCATAGGCTTTGTCGGGACCTTCGCATATTGGCACGGCATCCCACTCCTGGAAAAGGCAATCCGTGAGCTGTTGAAAGACAGCGAACTGCCTTTGCGGTTCCTGCTTGTCGGCAGCGGGATTTTGCACCAGGAAATGCGTGAATCGCTACAGAACTTTGAAAAAGAAGGAAAAGTGCTCTTTCCCGGGATGGTGCCGCACGATCAGGTGCGAGCCTATCTGGATGCCGCCGAGATTCTCGTTTCGCCCCACGTGCCGATGCCCGACGGGCGGCCTTTCTTCGGTTCGCCGACCAAGTTATTCGAATACATGGCAATGGGTAAGGCAATCGTGGCTAGCAATATGGATCAATTAGCGCAGGTACTTCGGCACCAACACACGGCGCTTCTCGTCGAACCTGGGAACGTGGCGGAGTTGGTCAGTGCGATTCGCTTGCTGGCACAGGACCCGGCGCTGCGCTGCCGCCTCGGCTGCCAAGCGCGAGAAACCGCAATCATGCGGCACACGTGGCGGCAGAACGTAGCGAAATTGCTCGGCGATGCGCAGTGGTCCGCTGCAGCTTGATATCGAGACACACTGGGTCCTGCCACGTATCCGCAAGCCCTCATGATGCCCGCGAGATCAACCCAACGAAGCTCAAAGCCGGCTCGCAAGAGCTGCTAAGCAGAAATCTGTTGCCCAATCGAGCGTTAATGAGCATCGAGATTACCAACACGCCGTTGCCTCGCACGCACGGCCCGGGTTTGCCCGGGCACGATGTCGCAGAGGATACCGCTACCTCGGCCAGAACTCTCGGGAAAAGGCTTCAGCATCAAGTTCGGCATCTTGCAAAATCAGACTTTGTGCGAAAGGTTGTCGAGACCTATGCGACACAAGTCGTACTGATCGGACTCGGCCTGGTAACCAGCGTCGCGGTAGCAAGAACGTTGGGGCCGCAAGGCCGGGGTCTTTACGCCGTAACCATGACCATAGGAGTGATTGGCGTTCAACTGGGAAACCTTGGCCTGCATGCCTCAAATACTTTCTACCTCGCCCAGGATCGTTCGCTGCTGCCAGAGCTAGTCGGAAACTCTCTCGCTGTCAGTTTTGGTTTTGGCGGAGCCGTCGCAGCGATCGTTTGGCTGGCATTTCGGGTGGCGCCACGATTAGCTCCCGTGCAAGGGCATCTTTTAGCCCTGGGCTTGGCGTGGATTCCGGTAGGTTTGGCCTTTGTATTGACGGAGAACTTGCTGCTGGGATTGCAGCAAGTCCGCTCGTTCAACAAGGTTGAACTACTGAATCGACTGCTGTCTTTGTCCCTGGTGGGACTGGTTATTCTGTCCGGCCGAACGACGCCCGGCATGGTCTTTGCCGCCGCACTATTGAGCACGTCACTAACTACGGGTTGGACCTACCGCCTGTTGCAAGGTTTCGCTCACATTCGGCCGCAAATCTCGTTTCGCGTGCTGCGTGCGCACATACGGCTCGGCATTAAGGCATATCTGATTGCACTGTTCGGGTTTCTGCTCTTGCGGATAGATCTGCTTATGGTGAAGTATTTCCTGGGGGCGGAGCAGGCCGGCTACTACTCGATCGCTTCTACAATGGCCGACTACCTGCTTATGTTGCCTTCCATCATCGGCCTCATCCTCTTTCCACGGCTTTCGGCTATGGCTGACCGATACGAGAAACTCCGCCAGGCAAAGAAGGTGGCAATGGGCACTGCTTTGGTGTTGATCCCCTCACTTGTCCTGGCATCCCTCACCGCTGAGCCAGTAGTGCATGTCCTTTTTGGAACTGCATTCCTGCCTGCGGTGAGTCCATTTCTCTGGCTTACTCCGGGCATCTTCGCCATGGGCGTACAGATTGCCGTCGTGCAATTTCTCAACAGCATCGGCTATCCGCCCGTCGTGATATGGATCTGGGCATGCGCTACGGTGCTCAATATTGTGTTGAACTTTTGGGCAATACCGCGTTTCGGGCTCACTGGCGCATCCGTGGTGTCCTCGATTTCCTATTCCCTCGTGCTGTTGGCCGTGGTGATGGTGATTATTGCGTCTGAGTTGCGCCCGCACCTTTCCCAACCGACAGCAAGCTAAACCTCCCCTCTGTACCTCAGTTGTCTATCGGTAATGCAACTTGCGGCAAATTAGCCGTGCAGATCAAAGCCCGCAGAGCGGCGAACGGAGCGCAGTTCAAGGAGGCTTCAAGTGAGTTCCTTTCATGAATTGATCAAACTGAGCGTCCCCAAAACCGAATCCGCGCTCCAGCGCCGTGATGCGCAGCGATTCCGGGACAGGTTCGCTGAATTGACGCCGACAGAACCTTCTGGTTTCGGACTATCCGCTTCCCCGACCCACGACCCGCCGGCGCTACTGCACTACTTTCAAATTCTTCTCAGGCGCTGGAAGTTAGTGCTGTTCGTCACCGGGGCCATGCTGGTGCTGGCGGCGGCAGCAAGTTTTACTATGAGACCAAAATATGAAGCCGTGGCCCGCATCTCGGTCGGCAGGGAGAACTCAAACCTCCTTGGATTCAAGGATATGAACCGTGCCCCGGCCGACGAGCAGGACTACAGCATCGAACTCGATGCACAAGTCAATATTCTAAAGAGTGATAGTGTCATTCTGGACGATCTCGTGAGATTGGGCCTGGCGCATCCCCGGGAACCCGAGGGCGACGTGTTTGCGCAGGATGCACGCGTTCAAAAGCTCTCGAAGAGTGATGCCCAACTGCTCAGCGAGTTCCAGAGCGGACTGGAAGTATGGCGCGTTGCTCATACTCCGATTATCGCCATCAGGTTCCTGGGACCGGATCCGGTCATAGCCGCGAAGTTTGTCAACGGGTTGGTAGCAGCCTATGTGGATCACAACTTCAAGGCCAAGTATGACGCCACCACGCATGTTTCTGATTTCCTGTCGCGACAACTACAGGAGCTGAAAACCAAGTTTGAGCAGTCTCAAGAGAAGCTGGTCCAATATGAAAGGAGTAAAGGCATTCTGGGACTGGATGAGAAACAAAGCATTGTTATGCAGAGGCTGGATGAACTGAATCGGCAGCTTTCGCTCGCTGAGGGAGAGCGTATCCAGAAGCAGGCGTTGTACCAACAAACTAGTTCCGAGGCTCCCGATCTGGTACTGGAGACAGGAGACAGCCCGAACGTGAGGCACCTCAAGGAACAGCAAGCGGACCTAAGAAACCAGTTCGCGCAGGCGACCAGCCAGCTGGGATCCGCTCACCCACAAGTCGTCCAGCTCAGCGATCAACTGGCGCAGGTAGAAGCGGCCCTGGGAGATGAAATAAAGAAAATTCCGGAACGTGATCACACCGCCTATCTCATCTCTCGCTCCCGTGAGAACATGTTCCGTTCCGCGGTCGAGCACCAGAAACAGGAAGCCAACCGGATGCATGAGGATGCCATTCACTACCGTATCCTTAAGCACGACGTGGAAACGAACCAACAGGTTTACGAAGGCCTGCTGCAAAAACTGAAGGAGGCGGGTGTTTCCGCGAGTCTGAATTCCAGCAATTTTACCGTAGTTGACTCGGCCCGCGTGGCAAACGCGCCCGCGACGCCGAACATACCACTGAACCTCGCGCTCGGTCTTTTCCTGGGGTGTTTCACCGGCTCTGTTTTGGCTTTCTTGTGCGATCGGTTCGACACCCGAATCCGTACCCCCGCTGAGGCGGAGGCCTTGGTTGCATTGCCTTCGCTCGCGACCATCCCCGCAATTCCTGCCGAAAGCACAACCTCGGCCAAAGCGGCGCGCCTGTCTCTAGCGGGGAGTTGTGAAAATACTCCCGCTGCGCTGATTACATCCCTGCAGCCCAGATCGGATTTCGCGGAGTGTTACCGGGCATTACGAACCTTACTGCTAGCTTCTCCCGAGCCGGTCAAAGTGATAGTCGTCACAAGTCCACTCAGCCAGGAGGGTAAGTCTACGACAAGCTTGAACCTGGCCGCCGTGCTGGCACAGACGCGCAAGCGCGTTCTGCTCGTCGATGCTGACCTCGGAGCACCAACAATACACTTGCTGCTCCATCTTCCCTGTGATCACGGACTGAGCACGCTCCTCGAACCGGGTTTCGCAGGCAACCCCCAGGCGTGCATCTTGCACTCGGATTTTCTCCCCGAAGTATCCGTACTCCCCGCAGGGCGCATTTCGGATGTGAGCGTCAACATGCTGGGCTCGGAAGCGATGAAAAGCCTGTTGGCCGTACTCCGGATGAGATTTGACTACATCGTTATTGATACTGCTCCGGTGCTGATCGCCTCTGATGCCATCATCGTCGCGGCCCAATCCGACGCAGTTTTGCTCACCGTCCGCTCGGGTCAAACCACTAAAGATGCGCTGTTGCGCGCGTGCGATCTGCTGCACATCGTCGGAGCCAAAGTGGCCGGCATCGTGGTGAACGCGGTGGATCTCTCCTCGCGGGGATTTGGAAGTTACTACCGCTGCTACGGCTACCAAAAGGCCAAAGTCAACGAGCAACAAACCGTCGAAACTTCAATGGGCATGTAAGTCTTATAGATTCCGTTTCAGCGGGTAGTACCTCACAACAAGGTCCTTGCCCGAATATCTGGGTGGCGGCAGACAAGCGCGGCGCTGTTGCAATTAAGATTGATTCCATGGCAGAAGCGCGTGAAATCGCGATCCGGCCAGCTGTCGGACAGCAGCAGCCGCGCCTCGTGGGCACCAGCATTCATCCCACGTGGTTGCAGTTCATACGCTACTGTGCCGAGCTGGGGCACGGTGAGATCGAGAAGTTGAAGATACAGGATGGATTACCCGTCCTCGCGGAAGTAGCGGTCAAGAAAATCAAGTTCACTCCTTAGCACGTCCGGTTTTCCCCCGGCTGACCGAAATTCTCGGAGGCCGTCGCGCTGGTTTCGACCGGCTCGGCGGCCTATTTTTTTTGACGATGAGAACCAGTCTGCCTAAACGTAAGGAAGTAATTACCCGGCAGTGTTGCCGACCTGTGTACGCGTACAAGCAGGACTTAGCTCAATGCCAGAGTCACGTGTAGTTCCATGCCTGCCACAGCACGGGAGGCGCCAGCGCGCGGCCCAAAGCCGCATCTTGTAAGCACGGACTTCCACTCCGCACAGGGTCGCTTTTCTTCCGCCCCTGCGCCGAGTCGGGTACGGTGAGATCGAGACGTTGAAGATTCAGGGCGGATTACCCGCCCTCTCGGAGGAAGCGGCCAAGAAGAAGTTTATACCCTAGCAGCGGTATTTCTGCGGCTGACCGAAATTCTCGGAGGCCGCCGTGCTGGTTTCGACCGGCTCGGCGGCCTTTTCTTTTGAAAGCAAGAAGTGGGATGTCAGCCCCAAAGAGACGCCAAACGCAATAACCACCTCAGCTTTGTATTGGTCAGTGCAGATGACACGCCTAGCTTGTCGCAGGCGCTAATCACGAGCTCTATTGAACCGTCGACAAACGTCCACTCCAGATCGGTCACCCCCGATCGGCGGATTGATGGACGATGGCCCGCTCTGCCCCGAAATACAAGTTCAAAGAAA
>JABCYV010000025.1 GCA_013290025.1 Acidobacteriota bacterium | reverse complement strand
TTTTCGGGCCTGATAGTCCGTGCGACGAGTTCGCAAGCGGATAGGTAAATTCTGCTCGCCTCATCCCCCGGCCACTTCTTGTGTTTAGGGTTCGACACATCAAAGGGAAGCGAACTCTGCGCGACACCACTAGAGTACAGGCCAGCCACCATGACGGTCGTGAATGCGCAAATTAGCCATCGCTTCACATATGGCCTCGCAGCGAGGCTGGAGCAACGATGAAGACCAGCGTTCGGAACGGGTTTTCTCGCGCATGACATCCTGGTTGCATGATCAAAGCTGGTTGGCCATCTCATGTGGGCGGTCCTCCGGGCTCGTTGGCTCAAGAGTATTCCGGACTCGCGGATAGGCAAGATATCTTAGGTAACGGGTAGGAGACTGGGCGATTCTGTTTCCCGAAATTACAAATTCGTGACGTCGGCATTGACCGAGCCGCGGCAACGTTCCCGTATAATCGTCGCAGTTGAAAATGCCCGTCAGTCTTGAGCAGATTGTCGCCTCAACCCGCCGCCGAGTGGCAGAATCCCGGCGCAGGGTAGATCTGCGCGATCTTGAGCAGCGGGCGCAAAAGCATGAGCCGCGCGGTTTTCGGCTGGCCCTCGAGACGAAAAACCGTACAGGCGTAGCCATCGTCGCAGAGCTGAAAAAGGCTTCGCCATCACGCGGATTGATTCGGGCCGATTTCAATCCAGACAGCCTTGCTCGAGAACTGGAAGGGGCGGGCGCGGCTGCTCTGTCAGTCCTGGCTGACGAGGAGTTCTTCCAGGGATCGCTTGATAATTTGAGTCAAGCGTCGAACGTCACAAACTTGCCTTGCCTGAGGAAGGATTTCATTGTCGATCAGTTCCAGGTGGTGGAGTCTCGGGCGTACGGCGCGGATGCGATTTTGTTGATCGTGGCGGCGCTATCCCAGGCGGAGCTGATTGGACTGGCAATGGAGAGCCGCGGCCATGGCCTCGATGTTCTGTGTGAGGTTCACGATGAGGCAGAGTTGCAGCGTGCGCTCGAAGCCGGCTGCAAACTGATTGGGGTGAACAACCGCGATTTACGTACCTTCAAAGTTGATTTGGAAACGGCAATTCGCCTGTCTGGGTTGATTCCGAAGAATGTTATCGGTGTGGCTGAGAGCGGCATCAACACAGGAGCAGACCTCATCCGCCTGCGCGCGGCCGGGTATCAGGCGTTTCTAATCGGTGAGTCCTTGATGAGGGCAGAATCCCCGGGCGAAGCACTGCGATCGTTAATCGCGAGTAGCGAGTCCGTGGTGCCGAGTGCCAGGTGGGGCGACTGACTGAATACTAGCGACTGACAACCGGTTTTCATGACTTGGATCAAGATCTGCGGTATCACGAATCTCGAAGATGCGCTGACCGCCGTCGACGAAGGCGCGGATGCGCTGGGATTTGTCTTCTACCAGAAGAGTCCACGCTACGTGACCCCGGCGGTTGCCAGCGGAATTACAGAACGGCTGCCTGAGCGAGTTGAAAAGGTTGGTGTATTTGCTAGCGGTTCCGTCGAAGAAGTCGGAGCCGCGGCAACGAGCAGCGGGATGACGGCAATTCAGACGTATCTCGACGTAGCCCCAGCTGAAGGCCAGGCGGAGTGCGCCTACTGCTTCGAACAGCTCGCCGAGAGGGAACCACGAATGAAGTTGATCCCTGCCTTGTCCATGTCGAGGGATCGACCAGAAGGACCTGCCATGATGTGGAACCCCGATGCGGTTCACGCTTTTCTCTTGGACACAGGCTCGCTTACACAACCTGGCGGAACCGGAAAGCCGTTCGACTGGGCCGCCAGTGTGCAGGCCGTGAAGACAATCAGCAGCTTGGCCAACGTCGTGGTCGCTGGAGGCCTGACTCCGGATAATGTCGCCGAAGCGATCCATACATTGACACCTTGGGGCGTCGACGTCTCCTCGGGTGTCGAGGCCAAACCTGGCAAGAAAGATCCCGAGAGAGTCCGAGCTTTCATCGCGGCAGTCCGGAAACTAGAGAAGATCGCATAAAAATGGCGACCGCAGTCATCACGAAAGCCAAGAAGTCGGCGATAAAGGCTGTCCCCGGCCGCTTTGGCGTTTACGGAGGACGCTACGTCCCCGAGACGCTCATGGCCGCGCTCGAAGAATTGGAGCGCGAGTACGAAAAAGCGAAACGCGATCGCAGTTTTCAACGTCGCCTGGACGGACTCCTGCGAACTTACGCCGGTCGGCCCACTCCACTGTTCCTGGCTCGTCGGCTCACCCAAAAACTCGGCGGCGCGAAGATTTATCTCAAGCGGGAGGATCTGCTTCACACCGGAGCGCACAAGATCAACAACTGTTTGGGACAGGCGCTGCTGGTCGAGCGCATGGGCAAGCAGCGTGTTATCGCGGAAACTGGCGCAGGGCAACACGGCGTTGCAACCGCCACGGTTTGTGCGCTATTGGGGTTCGAGTGCGTGGTCTACATGGGTACCGAAGATATGCGCCGCCAGGAACTCAATGTCTTCCGCATGCGGATGCTGGGGGCGGAGGTTCGCGGCGTGGACTCAGGCTCACGTACTCTGAAAGATGCCATCAATGAGGCCATGCGCGACTGGGTAACCAACGTTCGCACCACGCATTACTTGCTGGGCAGCGTCTTAGGCGCCCATCCATATCCCACCATGGTGCGCGATTTTCACCGAGTGATCGGACGTGAGGCACGCGCGCAGATTCTAAGGGCGGAAGGCAGACTGCCTGCCGTCATCATCGCGTGCGTTGGCGGCGGGTCGAACTCCATCGGCATCTTTTACGACTTCATCAAAGATAAGAAGGTGAAATTCATCGGCGTCGAAGCCGGCGGCCGCGGCGAGCGACTAGGCGAACACGCGGCGCGCTTCCACGGCGGGTCACCAGGTGTGCTGCAGGGCACATACTCTTATGTGCTGCAGGATGAGGCTGGACAAATTGCCCCGACGCATTCTGTATCGGCAGGGCTGGACTATCCCTCGATTGGCCCCGAGCATGCCTGGCTGAAAGAGATCGGACGCGCGGAATATGTATCCGCATCGGACGCGGAGGCTCTTGAAGCCTGCACCCTGCTCGCCCGAACGGAAGGCATTATCCCAGCCCTTGAGTCCGCTCACGCCGTGGCGGAAGTGGCCAAGAGAGCGCCGAAAATGAAGAAATCGGATGTCGTGATCGTAAATGTGTCCGGAAGAGGGGACAAAGATATAGGGATTTTGAAGGAACAATTGAGCCTCTGACCTCCCCACGCACATGCGTAAGTTCTTGATTTTAGCCACCGGGACGGTCGTCGTAATTGTTGCGGCTGTGTCGCTTTTCCTGCACTTCAACCCACCATGTGGTGAAGATGTTATTTCGGAAGAAACCTCACCGGATGGCCGTTATATCGCAGTACTGTTCGAGCGTAACTGCGGGGCCACAACGCCCTACGTAGACCACATCAATTTGAGATTGGCAACCATGAAGTTCAATACTGAGTTTTTTGATGGCACTATCACGTCCGGAGAGGTTTTCACCGTAGCGAGAAGGAACGAGGGCAGAGTGCGTTTTGGTTGGTCAGGACCGCGGCACTTAGAGATCGAATCTCCAGAATCAGAAGGGAACTACCATCACCAGAGCGATTGGCGGGATGTACGTATCGAGTACCCGTATCAGATCGGCGTGAAATAGTCAGAAAAGCCGCGTGAGCATAGCTTTGAGTTCGAGGCCTTCCCTCGTCGCCTACATCACCTGCGGCGACCCCGATCTTGCTACGACTCGGGAAATTGCGCTGGCGGCAATTGACTCCGGCGCAGACGTGATTGAACTCGGCGTTCCGTTCAGCGATCCGCTGGCCGATGGCCCGGTCATCCAGCGTGCCAGCGAGCGAGCACTGCGTCAGGGAACCACGCTTGAGCAGGTGTTGAATCTGGGAACGGAGTTGCGCAGCCAGTCTCAAGCGGGCTTGATTATCTTTTCCTATCTGAATCCCATTCTGCGCATGGGCCTGGCAAAGTTTGCTGCCGCTGCGCAGGAAGCAGGCATCGATGGCGCATTGATCACCGATTTGCCGGTTGAAGAAGCGGACGACTATCTCCGGGAGATGCGAAAGAGAAGCTTGGCGACAGTCTTCTTGGCGGCTCCGACAAGCCCGGACACGAGGCTGAAGCAGATCGCGAAGGCTTCGAGCGGATTCGTGTATGCAGTATCGCGGACCGGCGTCACCGGAGCCCGTAAGCAGTTGACCGAAGATGTGGAGAAACTGGTTCAGGGACTGCGCAAACATACAAGGCTTCCTATTGCGGTCGGTTTCGGTATCTCCACCGCAGAGCAGTTCGCAGCCGTCGGCAAATTCGCCGAGGCAGCGGTGGTGGGCAGCGCGATTGTCGAGACTATTGAGCGCAATCCGGGCAAAGAAGCAGAGAGTGTGGCACAATTTGTCCAGAAGCTTTCAGCCGTCAGCCATCAGCTTTCAGTCACTAAATAGGTAGCTGCGGACTCGGACAGGGAAGTTGCGCCTGCCGGACCGCTCGCACGACTTGACGACGTGGCTATGGCTAATTCCTGACGCCTATGGACATTTCCGATTGGCGCAAGAAAATTGACGACCTGGATCGCCAACTGGTGAAGTTGCTCAGCCAGCGGGCACAGGCTGCGCATGAGATCGGCAAACTGAAGCGTGATGCTGGCATGCCGATTTATGAACCCGACCGTGAGCAAACAGTTTTTAGCAATGTGCGAAGCGTAAACCAGGGTCCGTTGCCTGACCGCGACTTGCTGCGAATCTACGAACGCGTCATGGACATCATGCGCCAGATTCAGCAGGAAGAAATCGCGCCGCACCGCACCAGAGACGGCTCCAGCGATACGGAATTGGATACGGACGTGAATGACTGAGAGGCAACTAACAGTTTTCTTATGATTGTTGCCATGCAAGATTCGGCGACCGAGGAGCAGATCCAGCAGGTGGTCGAACACCTGATCCGGATGGGCTTCTCAGTACACCGCACCACTGGGGAGCGGCAGACGGTGCTTGCCGCGGTGGGCGCACGGGTCGATTTCGATACCCGCAATCTCGAAGTCCTGTCCGGAGTCGAGCATGTCCACCGCATCAGTGCGCCTTATAAGCTGGCAGGACGAAGTTTCCGCCCCCACGGGACCATCGTTGAATTTGCCAATGGAGTGCAGATAGGCGGTGACCAGGTAGTGGTGATGGCTGGCCCGTGTTCGGTGGAATCACGGGAACAGCTTTTCACTGTGGCTGAACAGGTTTCGAAGGCCGGCGCGCGCGTGCTGCGTGGCGGTGCCTTCAAGCCGCGAAGCTCACCCTATTCATTTCAGGGAATGGGCCTGGAAGGTCTCAAACTCTTGCGCGAGGTAGGCGACCATTTCAACATGCTGGTGATTAGCGAGGTCATGGAGATCGCGCAGATTGACGTCATGCTGCCTTACGTCGATATCTTCCAGGTCGGTGCGCGCAACATGCAGAATTTCAATTTGCTGCGTGACCTGGGTAAAGTCAAAAAACCGGTCCTGCTCAAGCGCGGTATTGCGGCCACGCTGGAGGAGCTTCTGCTATCCGCCGAATACATCATGGCAGGGGGCAACTACGACGTCATCCTATGTGAGCGTGGCATCCGCACTTTCGAGACTTACACCCGCAACACTCTGGATGTTTCGGCCATTCCGATCATCAAGAAGCTCTCGCACCTGCCCATGACGTCGGATCCGTCCCATGGCACCGGCTTACGCGACAAGGTCCCGCCCATGGCTCGAGCGTCGTTGGCAGCGGGCGCAGACGCTCTTCTGATCGAGGTCCATCATGATCCGGACAGGGCGCTGTCGGACGGGGCACAGTCGCTCTATCCGGAACAGTTCTCGAAGCTGATGGATGAGTTGCGCATGATCGCACCCGCGGTAGGTCGCAAGCTGGCTTGATTATCACGAGCAACGCGAACGCAGCGTTTACGATTTCTCTCGTGTGTGTTCTCGGCGGCTAATCTGAATGCCCATTCGCCAGATCACGATTATCGGCACCGGCCTGATCGGCGGGTCCTTTGGGTTGGCTCTCAAGAAGCACGGCTACGCGGGCCGGATCGTGGGCTGCGACCGTGCGCCTGTGTTGGAGCGTGCGCGCGGCAAGGGCGCCATTGATGCAGGTCAGACCAATCCCGCTGATGCTGTCCGCGGAAGTCAGGTGATTCTTCTGGCCACGCCCGTAGGCGCGATTGTCGAGTTGATTGGACGCCTCGGCCCCGCTCTTCCGCCAAAGACTTTGCTCACCGACGTTGGCAGCACCAAGTCCGAGATTCTTACTCGCGCCAAGGCCGTTTTCGGGAAAGAGACCGGTCGTCGCTTCCTCGCCGGTCATCCCATGGCAGGCAAGGAACAGACCGGTGTGGAATTCGCCGATCCTGATCTCTTCCAGGGCGCCGCTTGGTTCGTGACGCCGGTTCCGGCCCAGAAAACATTCGACGGTTTGAGCGGCGAGTTTCTCCAATGGGTGGAGAACATCGGCGCTCGGGTTGCCGCCATGAACGCGGATGCCCATGATCAACTCTGCACATGGATCAGCCACTTGCCACAGATGATTTCGACCGCGCTGGCTGCCACGCTGGTTGACGAATATGGCGAGGATGCTCCGCTGCTCGAGGTCGGCGGACGGGCTTTGCGCGAGATGACGCGTATTTCGGCCAGTTCGTACTCAATGTGGCGCGACGTCGTGCTTACCAATAAAAAAAATCTCAAGCGTGCCTTGTTAACCATGGAACAGCGACTGGCCCACATCCGGGAAAATCTAGACACGAAAGAGTTAGCCATGGAGTTTGAACGAGCACACCATTTGAGAAAAATCTCACCACCGAGGCACAGAGACACAGAGAAGACAAAAAGTTGAAAATTGCCTGCGGGAATTATCGGCGCTTTCTCCGTGACCCCGTGTCTCTGTGGTGAGTTATTCTAGAATCGCAATCTCATGAACAAAGTCGTAGCTAGCGCCGACGAAGCGATTCGCGATGTCTTTGACGGCGCAACCATCATGGTGGGCGGCTTTGGGCTGTGCGGTATCCCGGAAAACCTGATCCGTGCCTTAGTCCGCAAGGGCGTGAAAAACCTGACAACCATCAGCAACAACGTTGGTGTCGACGGTTTTGGTATGGGGTTGCTACTCGCGGCGGGACAAATCCGCAAGCACATCGGGACTTACGTGGGCGAAAACAAATTGCTGGAGCAGATGGTCCTGCAAGGCAAAGTTGAACTCGATCTCGTGCCTCAAGGTACTTTCTCTGAACGTATCCGCGCCGGTGGTGCTGGCATTCCCGCTTTTTTCACTCCCACAGGGGTTGGTACGATGGTTAGTGAAAACAAAGAGGCGCGTGAGTTCGACGGACGTATGTATGTGATGGAACACGCACTAAAGGCCGACTTCGCGTTTGTCAAAGCGTGGGAGGGCGACAAGTGGGGCAATCTGGTGTATCGCAAGACCGCCCGAAATTTCAATCCGATGATGGCGACTGCGGCGAAGGTGACGATTGCCGAGGTCGAGCATCTAGTCGAAGTCGGCGAACTCCAACCTGACCTGATTCATACGCCCAGCGTTTACGTGAAACGCATTTTTCAGGGAGAACTGTTCGAGAAGCGAATCGAGAGAAGGACAGTAACAAGGGCGTAGTAGGTCGTCGGTCTTACTTCATAGCCCGTTGGCGCAACCCTACCACCAAGGACACAGAGTTAAACGACGGAGTCCTTGGATTCCCGTTCGTCCGAGTTAGATATAAGCGACCGACGCCAACGACCAACGACGAGCCACCAACGACCATGACCAAACCCGCCAAAGATATCGACAAGCGCGACCGCATCGTCAAACGGATCGCACGCGAACTGCGCGATGGTTTCTATGTGAACCTCGGCATCGGCATGCCCACACTTGTCGCCAACCATGTGCCGCCTGGCATGGACGTAATCCTGCAGAGCGAGAATGGCATGCTAGGTATCGGCCCCTACCCGATTGAGGGTCAGGAAGACGCTGATCTGATCAACGCCGGCAAAGAGACAGTCAGCGAGATGGCGGGCACGGCGTATTTTTCCAGTGCCGATTCTTTTGCCATGATCCGGGGTGGCCACATTGACTTGAGCGTGCTTGGCGCGATGGAAGTTGATGAAGAAGGCAATCTCGCAAACTGGATGATTCCGGGCAAAATGGTCAAAGGCATGGGTGGCGCCATGGATCTGGTGGCGGGAGCGCGACGGGTCATCGTGGCTATGGAGCACACAACTAAAGACCTTCACCCAAAAATTCTGAAGAAATGCACTCTACCGTTAACCGGCGTGAAAGTAGTGAACACCATTGTGACGGAGATGGCCGTTATTCAAGTGACGCCCGCCGGCTTGGTCTTGGAGGAGATTGCGCCCGGATTAACCGCTGATGACGTGCAGCGTATAACCGAGCCCACTCTGATCGTAAGCCCAGATCTGAAAACAATGGAAAGCTGAAGACGGCATCCATCCCTGCCCAAGAAGGCCTTTGAGGACGCTGCGATGTTCTCAGCGCATCGGATGGAATCCGCGAGGACCTTCGACTGCGCCTGCCCATTGGTAGAAAACGAATGGACAGGCTGCGCTCAGGATGACAATTTGATTAAGAGATCAGATGACAGGCCCTTAGTTTCCCACCATACTTTTCACTCTCGCCGCTTCGAACTCATCGCCTTTTTGCCAACCCACCAGTCTCGGTAGATTCGCCGCTTCCCACCCCAGCGCAAAACCAAACCGCGCCATCGCGGCATCACCCGTAAAGTCCATGTCAGGATCATATTCGTCACTTGGCTGATGGTAATGTTTTGTCGTGAACTCATCCGCCTGCTGGACGCCCCAGGCGGCATCGTGTCCCTTGTACTTCACCCCTTCATTGATAGAGAAGGCCGGAATGCCAACACGGGCGAGGCTGAAGTGATCGGAGCGATAGAAGTGTCCGGCTTCGGGGCGGGCATCGGGACGGATCGCCAGTCGGAAGTCTTTCGCGAGTGCCTCCACCATTGGGTAAAACGTGGTCCGCTCTGAGCCCGATACTTCCACTTCTTCCGGAGCGCCCAGAGGCGGCACATCGTCGTAGTTCAGATCCAAAGCAATCTTTCCTGCGGGCACAGGAGGACGCTTGCCCAGATACTCGGAGCCCAGGAGTCCCTGCTCCTCCGCCGTGACGGAGGCGAAGAGGATGGATCGCTTCGGCCGCTGGGCCGAAAGCACATAAGTACGTGCTAACTCCAGCACGATGCCGCAACCGGTGGCGTTGTCATTCGCTCCGTTATAGATGTTGTCTCCAGGCATATCGGGACGAATGCCCAGGTGATCGTAGTGTGCTGTATAAATGACGGCTTCGTTCTTCAATCGGGCGTCCGAGCCAGGCAGCATGGCAATCACATTGTTCGATTCGAAGGGTCGAATCTTGCTCACCATGCGCGCTAACAACTTCGTGCGCAGGGGGACGGGACGAAAGTCACGCGAACGCGCGTCGGACATCATCTTGTCCAGATCGAGTCCTTCCGCAGCCGCTAACTTGGTTGCTACGTCAAGATGCACCCAGGACGCTACTTTCAACTTGGGCGTGCCGTCGAGCTTCAGATATGCCTTCTCGCCTGAATTCGAGTTCCGAACCACCTCCCAGGGATAGCTTGCCATTTCGGTCTTGTGGATGAGCATCGCGCCCACGGCGCCCTTGCGCGCAGCTTCTTCGAACTTATAGGTCCAGCGCCCATAGTAAGTGAGGGCCCTTCCCTTGAAAAATTTGGGATCGTCGGAAGGCGGCTCATTCACTAGCATCAGCAGCACCTTTCCTTTGACGTCGACACCTTTGTAGTCATCCCAGTTATATTCCGGGGCCTCGATGCCATAACCCACGTACACGATATCGGCATCTACTTCCGATTGCGGCTCCTGGGTTTCGTCATAGGCGACATATTCATCCCGGGGCACAAGAATCATGGCGCGATTGCGCGGCAAAACCAGCGAAAGATTGGCGTCTGGCAGCGTTGTAACTCCAACCAAAGGTACCTTCTGCATGTAAGTGCCGTTGTTGCCGGCGGGTTTCAGGCCATCCAGCGCGAACTGCGTCCCAATATATTCGGCGGCGATATCACCGCCACGCTGCCCGGTTCCGCGACCCTCGAGAAGATCATGCGACAGGAAGCGCACGTGTGCCCGGATGCGCTCGGGATCAATCTTTTGCAGGGCGGCAATGGCCGGACCAGGAAGCCGCGCCGAAATTGCGCCTGGCCCCGTTTTCTTCGGTGAATCCTGCCCCCAAACGCCGGTAACCACAAGAACGGCGAACAACCCCGCCAGACGCTTTCTCATGCTCATGCAGAAGCGCTCCTAAAGAAAAGCAAAAGTGAAATGAGAACCGTCTATTGTACGGGAAGAGAACGTCAGGCGTAGGGCTCAGTCGTCGGAACGAGCACTTAATCCTTTAGACCTTGTCGCGGAAGCCTCTCTTGTCATCCCGAGCGCAGCGAGGGATCTGTAGTTACTCATAGCGGTCGCCGGAATCTGAGGTAGACGTCCAACATGTGAGGTCCGGCTTCCCGTTTGCAGTCCGCGACCGCGGACTAGTTTTTCGAGCTTCAACCAGCGCGGAAATCGGCCACAGATTCATCGGGAAGGAATACAGGCTTTGGCATGCCACCTTGCGCTTCCCCCACTCGCCGGTTGATCTCCTCGATTTCTTTCCGCATCCAGCCCACACTGGAGATCTCGATTTCACCATCAGAGGCAATCCAGAAAATCGTAGGCACGTTGGTCAGGCCATACGCATTCGATACTGGGTAGGTATTGGTGTCGTCGAGCAGCACGGGAAAGGTCAAGCCATATTCTTTTGTGAATTCCGCTGTATGTGGCTTGTCATTCTGCGAGATGCCTACCATCGTTACCTGCTGGTTCCCATGCGCTTTGTAGATCCGCTCCAGAAACGGGAAGGCATATTGGCAAACCGGGCATGACACTTTGAAAAACGCCGCTATCACCGGCCCTCGCGCCAGGGCGTCGCGTAATGAGAACTGCTTTCCGTCCATCGTTGGTAGCGTGAAATAAGGAGCCGAAGGTCCCTTAGTGAGAGCTGCCATCTTTCGTCCTCCGAAGATACGGTGAAGCCATTTCATAGCAGTTAGATGAGTTTCGCAGCTCTCAGGATTTTCCTGGCTAATCCGGTCAGGGGCAGGCGGGCAAGGCGTCCCTTGGATATCCATTTCCCGTCAGACTGGTCAGACGCTGAGACCTGACTTACAGCAACCTGGTAATCAGTTACTGTGATCGAATGCCGCAAGGTAAGCCAGGGGGACACGCCGTTTGCTCCCGGGATCTCCGGAAGTTCCCACATGCCCGGCATCAGTGATGCATCCTTAGGCCGCCTGACCAGGAAGACCGAACCATTGTGGCAATCGAGCGCGTAGTGAATCATGCGTTTGTTCTGCCGACCCAACGTCTTGGGCTTCGGCAGACTTCCGCGCGAGTCGCACTGTTCGTACACAGGACACACCGAGCATCGCGGTTGGCGCGGCAGGCAAATGGTTGCGCCGAGCTCCATCATGGCCTGGTTGAAGTCGCCCGGCCTCGCCTGGGTAAGCAATTCCTGTGCGGTTTCCCACAAGAGTTCATCGCTAAGATTGTCAGCCACCAGCCGACGGAGAACCCGTTTTACGTTTCCATCCACGACGGCCGTCGGCTCGTCGAATGCGATGCTGGCAATGGCCGCTGCTGTGTAGCGACCAATCCCCGGAAGCGCCGACAGCTGTTCTGCGCTAGCCGGAAATCTTCCGGCCTGCTCCTTGACAATTACTTTTGCGGCAGCATGCATCATCCGCGCGCGCCGGTAGTATCCCAGGCCGCTCCATGCCGCCAATATTGAAGACTCTCGAGCTGCCGCCAATTTCTGCACTGTCGGAAACCGTCGCAGGAATCTCCGATAGTGTTCCAGCACCGCACCGACGCGCGTCTGCTGCAACATGACTTCCGACAGCCAGATGTGATACGGATCGCGATCTTTACGCCAAGGCAAATCGCGCCGGCTGTGGTCATACCAACTCAGCAGACTTTGGCGAAAATGGCGTCTCTTTTCAGCGTTGTCGAGGAGGGAAGTCAACTATTTCGCCACTGGTCCCATCACCGAATGCGCGAGAGCCATCCAGCCCCCGTTCTGCTGCTGCCACACCGTCATCATGCGCACCGGTACCGAAGGTAAAGGTTGTTCAGCGTAAGTCCCACGCAGCGCAATCGTATAGGTCACTACTAACGTTTGGCCATTCAACTCGATCTGAAAGTCCCCGAGGGAGTAGTCGTCCAACCGCAACTGCTTTAAATGTTCGACCGTGGCCGCGCGGTCCATTCGGCCCTCCTCTGGGGTCACCGAGATGTAGTTTCCTGCCAGGTGGCGGCTAAGTTCATTCCAGTTCTTGGCTTTTACCTCTTTCCAGAAGTTGCGTTCCAAGCTCTCACCGCCAGTTACGTCCGACCAGTTGTTGACGGCGTGCTCGCGCCATACCGAGCAGCCTTGAAGTTCCATGACCAAGCACAACAAGACCGAAACCACCAGGCCATTTCGCATGACGCGATTCTAACTCGTAATTGCTATTCGGCAGGAAGTCTTCAATCGTCAAATCTCGCGTGTCGTGAATTTGCAGCGAATTTGCTGTCCGTGACGACCCAGACTCACGACTCCAGGGAAGGGGTGTAATAGGCGATGCCCCTGGGTTGACCACAGCCGCTGGGGCAGGAAATAATGTCGGGGCTCAGCATCCACTATCGAGGGTTCGCCGCGTTCAAGAATTCGAGGGACAAGTGAGCAACTTTGATCGTGCGTCGGCGCATGTGAACAGATCCGTGGCGGAAGCTGCCGAGCGCTTAGAAAAGGAAAGCGCGGAACTTATCGCCTACCTCAACAACGAGGTGGTCCCCGCTGTCCGTCAGCACTCCAGCAAAGCACTACGAGTTGCGGCTGAAAAGCTTGTACGATTGGCCGGCTACATGGAAGAGACCCAACGTCCCAAGTGAAACTCCGATCTGCTGTTCATGCGGTCTTCGTTCTGCTTTTTGTTCTGTTGTTGGCTGATTGCAGCGGGCACAAGCAGACCGGTGCGAAGGTGCCACCTCCGCCAGCGATTGAGTCAGCGCCAGTCCCAGGCACCTCTGCGTCATCCCAACCTCTTCCTGGGAAGGCTGGACCTGTACTGGAAAGACGGAAGAAGGAGAGCGACGCTCTCCCGATTCCCGCCGATGCTAAACCCATTCTTGTCGACACCGGTTTAGCCAGTTGGTACGGCGCGCCGTATCACAATCGTCATGGCTCGAATGGCGAAGTCTACAACATGAACGCCATGACGGCCGCCCACCGCACGCTCCCTCTCGGCTCGATTGTGCGGGTGACGAATGTCAAGACCGGGCATTCTGCGATCGTCCGTATCACCGATCGCGGACCATTTGTTGAAGGACGAATCCTGGATCTGTCACTTGCGGCGGCGAAGAAGGTGGATGTCTGGCAGCCGGGTATTGCGGCCGTGCGCATGGAAGTATTACGTAGTCCCGTCCCACTCACCCAGGGCGGCCGCTGGGCCGTGCAGATTGGAGCTTTCGGCGAGCAGGATGTTGCAAACTCCGTTGCGGACGGCTTGTCCCGTCGTTATCACACCGCCAAGGTTCTATGTTTTAGCAGTCCGGTCGGAGACTGGTGGGTGCGCATCCGAGTGCAAAATGACGATCGCCGGCGCGCCGAAGAAGTTGCCCACGCCGCGCAAACCACGCAAGGCAGTATTTTCCTGGTGAGGTTGGACTAGCGGGGCTACATTAATTGTGATTAGTGAAGCTGCGTGATCTCGTAGCGGTCGCAGACCCGATTGGCGATTTCCCACACTTGATCGAATTTCCCCATGCGGGGGACTAAAATCCGCAAAGAAAGTTCGCGAATAATGTCCTCCAACGCCCGATCTAATTGTGCCAACGGAGACATAGTCTAACAACCGCGGTTTCGCTTCCCTCGCACATTCCTGGCTCGCAACCGGCTAGCCGCATTCCCATGGGAGCAGGTTCGCTCCCACGGGCTCTGCGTTACTCTCGCTACTGTTCCGTGCTTACTAAAGTATTTGATTCATGCATTGGAACTGCGGATAGAGCTCGGATGTCAAGATTGTGTAAAGAGATTGTTTTGGAAACGCTCTACATCCTGAGCAGGACTACACGAGTGTGCCAGATGCTCGCACGAGCGGGCCATTCCACACTTACTCCTGGGCAATTATTTATTGATGGGTAGGCGAGCGACACTGCTCGTGACCGTCACACTGGGAGGACAAAGCCTTGGCAACAACTGATACAAAGGAACAGGAAGAAGATCAGGCAGTGCGATGGGCCTTGGAGGATTTAGAGAGTTTAGCCGAAAAAGGTGGGTTCGCGACGGATGACGTTGTCGCTTTGCTGAAGGTGATGAACGTTTACGACGTACTGGATTACCTCGACGCCAAGATGTCGAACCGTCTGCAGTGATAGCTGCCGCCCGGATCGCGCCGACCGCTCCGGATCCGGTCTGGTCCCGGCCCATTGGCGCGCACCACTTACATCTTTCCTTAGTGCGCGACCTGAGCGTCGAGGCTGAGGTTCAATTCCAGTACATTCACGCGTGGCTCTCCGAATAGTCCCAATTGGCGAGCACGCAGATGCTGCCGAACCAGATATCTCAACCGGTCTTCTGATATTCCGCGCTCCCGAGCGACGCGTGGAATCTGAAACTCTGCGGCTGCCGGCGAAATGTCAGGATCGAGCCCCGAACCTGATGTCGTTGCCAGATCAATTGGTACCGGAGCATGTGGATTCTCTTTCTCCAGGCGAGCGGCGTCGGCCTGCAGGCGATCGATTAGCTTCTGGTTGGTAGGTCCCAGGTTCGAACCACCTGAGGCAGTGGGGTCATAACCAGCGTCTCCTGCCGCTGACGGCCGCGAGTGAAAATAGCCTGAACCAGAGAAAGCCTGCCCAATCAATCGCGATCCCACCACCACACCGTTGCGTGTGATGAGCTGACCTTTCGCCTGCCCTGGGAATAAAAGCTGCGCCAGGCCGGTCACCACCAGCGGGTAGACCATCCCGAGCAGAAAGGTGGTCGCAATGGTCATGAGCACCGAAATCATCAGATTCTTCTTCATAACAACCCTCTACGCCATTCCGACGCTGGTGATGACCATGTCGATCAGCTTGATTCCGAGGAACGGAACAATGATTCCGCCCACACCGTAAATCCAAAGATTCCGTCGCAATAGAGCCGCAGCCCCCATCGCCCTGTATCTCACCCCCCGCAGTGCCAGCGGAATTAAGGCAACGATCACTAATGCGTTAAAGATGACGGCGGACAACACTGCCGATTGGGAGGTCTTGAGATGCATGATGTTTAACGCATTGAGCACCGGGAAAGTCCCGGCAAACATCGCGGGAATGATGGCAAAGTACTTGGCGACATCGTTGGCGATGGAAAACGTGGTCAATGCGCCTCGGGTCATCAGCAACTGCTTTCCAATTTCAACGATTTCGATGAGCTTCGTGGGATTCGAGTCGAGATCGACCATATTGCCAGCTTCTTTCGCCGCCTGGGTGCCGGTGTTCATGGCGACGCCGACGTCGGCCTGGGCCAGTGCGGGCGCGTCATTAGTGCCATCACCGGTCATCGCCACCAGTTTGCCCTGACACTGCTCGCGGCGAATTAAATCCATCTTGTCCTTGGGAGTTGCCTCCGCCAGAAAGTCATCGACCCCTGCTTCGCGCGCAATGGCAGCGGCCGTTAGCGGGTTATCGCCCGTGATCATCACCGTCTTGATTCCCATAGCGCGCAGTTGATCAAAGCGTTCGTGCATTCCACCTTTCACAATATCTTTAAGATGTATCACTCCTAGTGCCCGCCGATTCTCAGCAACCACCAGCGGCGTTCCGCCTGACCGGGCAATCGTCTCCACTGTGCTTTGGATCTCCTTAGGCAAAACCGTGTCATATTGGTTGAGATACTTAGTGATCGCGTCTACTGCTCCTTTGCGAATCTCGCGGCCATCGAGGTTCACACCGGACATGCGAGTCTGCGCCGAAAAAGGAATGAAGACGGCTTCTTGTGATGCCAACTCCCGGCCGCGCAGAGCATAACGCTCCTTGGCGAGGACTACGATTGAGCGCCCTTCCGGGGTTTCGTCGGCTAGAGAGGATAGTTGTGCGGCGTCGGCCATTTGAGCATCCGTAATTCCCGGCGCGGCGACAAACTCTGCTGCTTGGCGGTTACCCAGGGTGATGGTGCCGGTTTTATCGAGTAGGAGCGTATTCACATCTCCTGCGGCCTCCACCGCGCGGCCCGACATCGCCAGAACGTTATGCTGGACCAACCGATCCATGCCGGCGATACCGATTGCCGAGAGAAGTCCACCAATGGTTGTTGGGATGAGGCACACCAGCAGTGAAACCAGCACGAATACCGTCTGCGGCGAACCCGAGTAAATAGCGAACGGCTGCAGGGTCACGACGGCTAGCAGAAAGATGATAGTGAGCCCAGCCAGCAGAATATTGAGCGCGATCTCGTTCGGGGTCTTCTGGCGCTCGGCGCCCTCTACCAGAGCGATCATCCGATCGAGGAAAGTCTCGCCCGGATTCGACGTAATCCGGACCTTGAGGTGGTCAGAAAGCACCCGAGTTCCGCCGGTGACTGCTGACCGGTCGCCGCCGGCCTCGCGAATTACAGGAGCGGATTCGCCAGTGATCGCTGATTCGTCCACCGAGGCGATGCCTTCGATTACCTCACCGTCACCCGGGATGAACTCGCAGGCGTCGACCAACACCACGTCGCCGCATCTCAGCTTGGCGCTTGGCGTCATCTCGCTGCCGCCATCGGGCAGTAGACGCCGGGCCATGGTTTCCGACCTCGCCTTGCGGAGGGTCTCTGCCTGGGCTTTGCCGCGCCCCTCGGCCATGGCCTCGGCAAAGTTGGCGAACAGCACCGTAAACCACAGCCAGAGCGTGATCTGCAGGTTAAAACCAAACGCTCCCTGATGCTGAGTTAGGTCTCGTACCAACAGAACGCTGGTGGCTAGGCTGCCAACCTCCACCACAAACATGACCGGATTGCCCATCATGGTTCGTGGATTCAGTTTGAGGAATGAATCCAGCAGGGCCCGGCGCACAATCTTCAAATCCCAGATGGCTTTCGATTTTTTTCTCTCCGCCATAGCTCCTCAGAAAGTCTTGCCGGCCGACATCAACAAGTGCTCGAGTATGGGTCCCAGGCTCAACGCCGGGAAAAAGGTCAAGGCACCTACAATCAGAATCACGCCGACCAGCAACACGCTGAACAGTGGCGTAGTCACGGGAAACGTGCCCAGCGAAGGCGGAATATATCTCTTCTTCGCCAGATTTCCGGCAATGGCCAGCATGGGAATGATCATGAAGAATCGGCCCGCTAGCATGGTCATTGCGCCCGCCGTGTTGTACCAGAGCGTGTTCCCGTTGAGTCCTCCGAAGGCGGAGCCGTTATTGCCTGCCATGGAGGTGAAGGCGTAAAGGATTTGCGTGAGACCGTGGGGACCGGGATTGCTGATGCTGGACGTTCCAAACCCCTTCACCGATGAAATGGCCGTAAGTGCAAGAATCACGAGCGGAAAAACCAGCGTCACCAGCATCGCCATCTTCACATCGTAGGCTTCGATCTTCTTGCCCAAGTACTCTGGGGTTCGACCTACCATCAAGCCGGCGATGAACACGGCCAGGACCACGTAGATCAGAATGCCGTACAGTCCGGCTCCTACGCCTCCGAACACGGTTTCGCTCAGCATGATATTGACCAGCGGAACCATGCCTCCCAGCGGAGTGTAAGAATCATGCCAGCTATTAATGGCACCGCAGCTCGCGTCCGTAGTGACCGTGGCAAATAGTGCCGAATCGGCAATGCCAAAGCGCACTTCTTTGCCTTCCATGTTGCCGCCCGACTGTAAAGTGCTCACCCGCTGATCCACCCCCGTCAGCAGCGGGTTGCCACGCGCCTCCGCCCAGTAAGCCGTCGTGACTCCGGCCAGGAATAAGAACGCCATCGCTGCCCATACCGCCCAGCCGTGACGTTGTGAGCCGGTCATTCGCCCCAATGTGTAGGTTAGGCCGGCGGGGATGACGAAAATAGAAAGCATCTCCAGGAAATTGCTGATCGGTGTCGGATTCTCGAAGGGATGGGAACTGTTGGCGTTGAAGAAGCCGCCGCCGTTCGTGCCTAGCATCTTAATGGCTTCTTGCGACGCTACGGGACCTTGCGCGATGACCTGTTCCGTCACGGTCTGGCTAGTGGTTTTTCCGTCGGACCCAGTTTTCTGCACTTGCTGCGGCTCGATCAGCTTCACGGTGTCATAGGATTTCAGGTTCTGCACGACTCCTTGCGAAACTAATGCCATGGCGTAGACGATGCACATCGGCAGCAGGACCCACAGGGTGGCGCGCGTAATGTCGACCCAGAAATTGCCGATCGTTTCCTTTTCTCGCCGTGCGACGCCGCGAACGAAAGCTATAGCGAGCGCGATACCGACAGCAGCCGAAGCGAAGTTGTGATAGGCCAGACCGGCCATCTGGGTGAGATAGCTCATCGTGGTCTCGCCAGAGTAGTTCTGCCAGTTGGTGTTGGTGGTAAAGGATGCAGCGGTATTGAAGGCCAGGTCTTGAGCGACCGCCCCGAATCTCTGCGGATTCCAGGGCAGGTGCTGCTGGAGGCGCTCGATCAAATACAGCACCAGCATGGAAACGCCGCTGAACAGCAGCATAGCGACGGCATACTCTGTCCAGCGCATCTCCTGGTTCTCGTCGACGCCGGTCATGCGGTATAGCAAACGTTCGATGGGCCGGGCAATAGGATCAAGGAACGTGCGCTCGCGGTTGAAGACCCGAGCCATGAATGCCCCCATCGGCTTGGTGACCGCGAATATCAGCACCAGGAACACAATGATCTGCAGCCAGCCGTTCGCGGTCATGTTCAGAATTTCTCCGGCTGCAACAGGGCATACAGCAGATAGATCATCAACAGGACACTCACAACTAACATGAGAATTGATTCAAGATTCATGACATTCACCTCAGTGAATCCGATCGCAAAACCGCACATAAGCAATCGCAATCAGAAAGAATGCGATGGTGACAGCGATCCAAATAAGGTCTTGCATACTTTCTCTCCCGTGCTTAGAACTTCACCAGGATCGCCATAGTGGCCCGGTCTTCGGTATGGCGCAGATCCGGTATGAAGCCAGTCACCATCGAGCCCGCCGGACCTTGATTGCCTCCCGCAGGCGTAATCCCGCCCGGGCCGCTCCAATAGGGCACATTGGCGTGGCGATGATTGAACTCCCACCGGAAGGTGATGTACTGGCTTGGCATGTAGTCATAGGTCGCGGACATATCCCACGCCTTGAACGGATCGCCGGGATTCTCGGTGAAGTAAGGTGTTCCCGAAGCTGCGGTTGCGCCGTTGATTGGCGGCAGCAGCACGAGGTAACGGCCGGGGTTGTTGATCTTTCCGCCGCCCAGCGTAAAGCCGTAACGATCTTTGTGGAACCACCAGCGGTTGTAAAGCATGAAACCGAGGAAGCTTTGCTTGAAGGCCACGACCTGTCCTTGCGCATTCTTGCGATTGCCCGTGCAATTCACGCCACCACCGCTCTCACAGCCTGCGTCACCTGTAAGCGAGAAGGCCATCTTGTCCAAGAAGCGCTCCGGATGGTCGTAGTACTTCACTTCAACGCTGTTGTCCGTGTGATAGCGAGTGCGGGTGGGAATGCCTAGCGCGTCCGCACCTGCCCCGTAATTGTTCGAAAGAATCTCAAGCCAACCAGTAGGCCGATATAGGATCTGCCCACCAAAACCCAGCCGGCCATTGAATCGCCCGTAGGACTGCCATCCGTTGATGATCCAGGGCTCGATCTTCAACTTCTCGGTGGGAAATACCTGGATGCGCATTCCGGTGAAGAACCAGGGTGTGTTCGAAGAGACGTAAGAAGGTTGATAAGCCCAGTTATCAAATTGATAAAAGCTGAACAGGCCTACGTACGACAGGAAGATGCCGGCATCGACGTTGAT
This sequence comes from Acidobacteriota bacterium, assembly GCA_013290025.1. Lineage (GTDB taxonomy): Bacteria > Acidobacteriota > Terriglobia > Terriglobales > Acidobacteriaceae > JABCYV01. The sequence continues at coordinate 12,647 of JABCYV010000025.1, read as the reverse complement.
GCCATGCAGCGCATCGAAGTGATAGCCACCATAGGCCTCGTTGACATACCGGTAGGCGTTGGCCAGATCCCATTGCCCCCGCGCAGTGCTGGCGTCGTTGCGCGGCGTTGCGGTTGAATACAAACCTATCTGGCTGAGCACGCGTGCACGAACGTGGTCGTAGTGAAAATCTCCACCCACACCCAGGTGCGTAAGGCTAACTTCATTCGAGCGAAATACTTCGCTTGAACCGCCAATCGTATCGTCCTTGGGATGGTTGAAGTCGTAGTGGTAGGCAACGTCCGCGCGGATTTCGGGAGTGAAAAACTTTGAGTCAAAAGCGGGTTCCTTGGTTCGTGGGTTGCCATTCAGCCAGGTCCAGTCGGCGAAAGCGAATGGCTCTGCTTTGGCCGGCTTGGTCTCCGAAGTGGCGGGCGGCGCCGCCACTGCTACGGCTTCCGCGGAAGCAGCGGTCGCGGCAAAAGTACCCGGAGGGGCGGCCAGCGGTGTGCCCGCCTTGGCCGTGTGGACGACCGTGGTGGGTTGTCCTTCTGCTTCATGCTTCTTGAGTTCCCCTTCGAGCTGTTCGATGCGTTTCTTCATCGCCGCCAGTTCGTCCATAATCTCTTGCTGCGACTGCTGATCCGTAGCGGTCCCCTGCGGCTCGGCTGAACTCGCTCCGTTGATAGAAGCGGCGTCGCTTGCTTGTTGACCATGAAGTGGAAGCACGAGCCACGTCGCAGCTAGCGCAATGAGGGCCATTCGCTTGCCAGCTTTTATGGAAGATTTGCTTTTACACGCCTCAGGATTCATCACCATAAGTTCTCCTCGTCGCTTGGATGGATTGAACTTCGCAAAATAAACTCTTTCCGGTCGTTGCGAGAGGTTCCTTACTTCTCTCAGCAAGGCGACCAGAAAGCGCAGCATGAAAACCGCCGCGCCTACACATAAAGATGCGAAGACCAGTTTCATGGTGACCGCCCGGACACAAATTTTGACGGATACTCCGCAAACATCATTTGACAATTGCAGGCGTAAAAATGGGCTAAGCGGTTTGTAAGGATTTCGTAAAGAAAACCGACTTGGGAATCTAGCAACCCCAATCCGCTTCGCCGGGTTTGGCGAAATACTGGCGATTGGCTTGCTCCATCTCAGAGTTCGCAGCCAGTTCCAGCAGTGTCAACCGCGCCGCCGCGATCATCAGTCTGCGTTCGTTTTGAGGAACCTGCTCCCAGGAAAAATCCGCTTGCCGGCTCGCATGACCGTGGAAGTCATGTTCAAGAGCCTCGTGATAGTGATGAAAAAGTTTAGCCAAATCTTCCGCGGATACATTGTGAATCGATGACATAAGATTCCTTTCAACTTCATCTGATTGGATAATAAAACCCGTAAGGATTGAATAAAGACTTCGTAGAATGTTCGTCAAAGAGGCATCCGGCTGAAAATGGGAAGTTCACTCGCCGGGCTCGAAGCGATATCCAACCCAGGGTTCAGTAACAATGTAGCGGGGGGACGACGTTTCCGGTTCCAGCTTCTTGCGGAGCTGACCAACAAATACTCGAAGATACTCAACCTGTTCTGTGCTCTGGCCACCCCAAATCGCGCTTAGCAATGTCCGGTGGGTTACTACTTTGCTAGGATGGCGCGCAAGGTAAACCAGCAAATCGAATTCCTTGGGAGTGAGGTGCACCTCGCGACGACGAACCGCGACTTTGTGGGCAGCCAAATCGATTCGGAAATCACCAATCTCAATCGCCGACGCTTGCTCGCTGTCCAGGGGAAGGCGACGCAGACTGGCACGTACACGGGCCAGCAGTTCCTCGATCCCGAATGGCTTGGTAACGTAGTCGTCGGCACCGGCGTCCAGCGCCTGAACTTTGGTCCTTTCCTCTCCCTTAACGGAAAGCACGATGATCGGAATCTTGGTTGAAAGCCGCAATCGGCGGCACAGTTCCAACCCATCCATGTTGGGCATCGACAGGTCGGTGATTACCAGATCGGGGGTCCAGTCCTTCATGATCTCCAGCGCGGTTTCACCGTCGTTCGCCACGCGAATGTCATATCCCTGGCTGGAAAGGGCAGTGCGCAGAACCCGAGTGATCTGGGGTTCGTCGTCAACCACTAAGATGCGCCGGTGTTCGGTCATGGGGGGAATCAGTCTGGATCCTGCGTGACGATGTGGACGTCCACGGCAGGAGCGCCACGCAAGAACTGATGAATAGCGGAGAGGTAAAAATATCTTTTCCACCCGCGGGTCGCGGTTCGGCCGAAGACGACTTGAGTAATGTGCTTCTCGTGGACAAACTCAGCTACTGTCTGACCAACACTCTTGCCCTTCAGCCGCACCACCGTGGCGCCCACATTTTCGGCGAACAGAATGTTGGCGTTTAGCGTCTTCTGGTTCGCGTCCGCACCGTCCTGGCCCAGATCTACGTAGCAGACGTATAGTTCGGCATCAATGGCCTGGGCCATACGCGCTCCCCGCGCGATCAGATACTGAGCGGCTGGATTGGAGCTGATGCAAACTGCAATTCGCTCTCGGACCGCAACCGTCCTGCCCGTCTCCTCCTTTCCTAGGTAGGATTCCAGACTCCGGTCTACCGCGTGGGCGACTTGGCGCAGCGCCAGTTCTCGCAATGCAATAAGGTTTCCCTGGCGAAAGAAGTTGTCCAAGGCGCGACCCACTCTATCGAGGGGATAGACGTCTCCCCTCCGCATCCGGTTTTGCAGTGCTTCCGGTGTCAGATCAGACATCACCACTTCATCGACCCGCTTCAGTACCCAATCCGGCACGGTTTCCCGCACTTGGATTCCGGTAATGTTTTGCACCGTCGGAGTGACACTCTCCAGATGCTGAATGTTCATGGTCGAAAGTACATCCATGCCGGCGTCGAGAAGTTCGTAGATGTCTTCGTAACGCTTTCGGTGTTTGCTGCCCTCAACGTTGGTGTGGGCCAACTCGTCGACTAATACGACCTGCGGCTTGCGTGCCAGGATGGCGTCAACATCCATCTCCTCAAAAATTGCGCCCTTGTAATCCAGCTTCTTTCTGGGGATGGTCTCCAGCTGGCCCGCGAGGTCCGCAGTCGCCTTACGTCCGTGAGTTTCAATCATGCCGATGACGACATCTTCACCACGGCTGTGGCGGCGGATCGCCTCGCTCAGCATGCTATAGGTTTTGCCCACGCCCGGCGCATATCCGAGAAACAGCTTTAAGATGCCACCCTTCTTCGTCGGTGCGGCCGCTTCCAGCCATTGCTCAGGAGTTTTGGGCATCGCGCTTATTGTCGTCGAGCCTCGTGGAATTGTCGATGTCAGCTACAATCGGCTCGTGCAACAGAAGGTGATCAAGTCAGTTCTGCGTTATGCCACGTCGGCAGCCCTGGTCTTCGTAATCGTTTTTGCCTATCACACAATAGTCAAAGTAAATCCCACGACAGTGGCTTTGACCTTTCTGCTTGGCGTTCTGATCCTTTCCGCGACCTGGGGCTTGCGGCCTGCCGTGTTCACGGCGATCGTTGCGGCTGCAGCATTCAATTACTATTTCCTTCCTCCCTTTGGAACATTCGCGATTGCAGATCCCCAGAATTGGGTGGCACTATTTGCCTTCCTGGTGACCGCACTGATTGCCAGTGATTTGTCGGAGCGCGCCCGCCGGGAAGCTCGCAACGCTAACGAGCGACGTCGCGACGTCGAACGCCTCTACGGATTCAGTCAGCACCTGCTCTCAAGTGACAATGTGGCTGAACTTCTGAACGCGATACCAGGTTATATTCTGGATTCTTTTGGGGGAAAGGCCGCGGCCGTTTCACTCCCGAACCGCCCCGACGTCTATCGCTCTGGTCCCGGAACCGATGGTCTCGAACTCCACGATCTGCAGATGGTCTGTATGCGGGGTGAGCCCAGGGTTGACGCGCAGAACCAGGTCGCCTTCATGCCTCTGCGGATGGGTGCGCGCGTGGTTGGCAGCATGGGCATCTCCGGCGTGCTGCTGTCTCGTGAAACTCTTGAAGCCCTGGGCAGCCTGATTGCAATCGCTATCGAAAGGGCCGGGGCCATAGAGAAACTGGGCCGCGCCGAGGCCGCGCGCGAGAGTGAGCAACTGAGGTCCATCTTGCTGGATTCGGTGACGCACGAGTTCCGCACTCCTCTAACTGCCATTAAAGCTTCGGTTACTTCGCTGCTCGGCAGCCCGAACCTCGACCCGGCTCCACGCCATGAGTTGTTGACCGTCATCAACGAAGAGAGTGACCGGCTCAATCGATTGGTGGGCGAAGCCGCCGAGATGGCCCAACTCGACGCAAACCAGGTTGAGTTGAGACTGGAGCCGCATAACATCGAGGAAGTTATCGAGGAAGCTGTCCGCGAATCCAAGCAGCTCTTAAGTGCGCGTCCGGTGGAGGTGCGTCTTGTTTCCGATTTGCCGCCGGTCCGTATCGACTCGGGACGAATCAAAGAAGTCCTGATGCAGCTTCTGGAAAATGCTGCAAAATACTCTCCACCGGAAGCCCCGATCTACGTCACCGGAGAGGTCAAGAACGGAGTGTTGACTATCAGCGTGGCGGATCGCGGTCCTGGCATTGACGACTTCGAGCAATCCCTAATCTTCGAGAAGTTTTACCGAGGAAGGAATCAACGGCTTCGCGTGCAGGGAACCGGCATGGGTTTGGCTATTGCTAAAGCTATTGTTGAAGCGCACTCCGGCCGAATTGGAGTGACTAGCCAACTCGGACACGGCTCCGTCTTTTATTTTAGCGTGCCCGTTGGCTAGTTGCTTGTCTTTGCCACGAAGCGTGCCAGCCTGGAGGGACTTACCTTCGTAATTTGAAAGTAATCATCAACCATTCCTATTATCTGATTGAACCAGGCTTAATCCGGTAACGCTTAATGTCTTACTCCATGAACAGCCGTCGCTGGCCCCGATACGAGGCCGATCTTCCCGTTCGCATCACGCCCTCGCGGCGGGTCTCTAAAGCCGCTGTGCCAGGGCGCGTGATCACAATCAGCGAGGGGGGAATGGCCCTGCAAGCCAATATTTATTTCGAACCCGGCGATTTGATGGAGATCGAGTTTCAGATGCCGCAGTACGTGCGGCTAATAAGCCTGGTTCGGAGTCGTGCCGGATACTGCTTCGGGGTGGAATTCCTCAATGCACTGTTGCCAGAGCCTCGTGAAATGGTTGAGCCCTGGCCCGTCGGACGAGAAGCGCTCACCGAGCCATGCAACATCAAAGCGCCTGAAATCATCAGCCTTCCTTCTCCGAAGCGAGTGTTCACGGCCCTGCACGAAACCGATCTACAAATCAAGCAAGTGTTGAAGGAGATCCACGCCCTTCGTACCGTGGCTATCTTGCTCGCCGACAGCGAAGGGCAAGAGCCTGGCAGCCCCCTGCGTCCGAAATTTCTTTAGTAGCGATGCAAATACCACGAAGAACCGGCGGATGCCAGCTGTGCGCAACGCCCCTTATCTTCGCTGCTACGCTTTAGGCTCGAATCTATCCGCCGACAGCAGTGCTGACGCCGGATGTAGATATTGCTCCCGCGAATCCCACATCCTGGGGCCTCCCGCATCAAGACGGTACCCGACTCCGCGAATGGTTTTCAGATAGGTGGGTCGTGTGCAGTCCGGTTCGATCTTGCGCCGCACCCGGCGCACGCATGCGTCTACGGTGCGGGGAGTCACGAACTGCATGTCACCCCATACTGCATCGAGAAGCTCATCGCGCTTGAAAACTCGCGCCTGATTGCGAGCAAGGTAATCCATCAGGCGGAATTCCAAGGTGGTAGTCGTGACTTCATTCCCGCAGACAGAAATTTTCATCGCGGAACTATCAATCTTAATGTCTCCGACAGTTGTGACCGGTCCATAAAACTCAGTGAGCTGCGGTCGTTCGAAGCGGCGCAACACGGCTTGCACCCGCGCCTGCAACTCGCGAGAACTGAATGGCATGGTTATGTAATCGTTCGCTCCCGACTCCAGTCCGAGAACGCAGTCGTCTTCCGCTGTACCCGCGGCCACCAAAACCACGGCGGTTCTTGCCAAGGAACGGGTCTGGCGGATGCGACGGCACAACTCCAGGCCAGCGCTATCCGGCATCACTGAATTGACCAATATTAGCGATGGGCGCAAAACTTCTGCCTCCCTTACTGCGTCGCCGGGGTTCAAACATCGGCGCACCTTGTAACCTGATCGTTCGAGGCACTGCTCGAGAAACCCGCAATCCTCCCCCCGACTACTTACGACTAAAATGAGTTGCCTCATAGAGTCTCTCCTACCTTTCGCCAGTCATGGTTTCAGTGCCAGCTACTCGACAACAACGATTGGAATCTCGGTTTGCGTGACGGCTGCTGTTTGTGGTGTAAGCGCATATTCCGCCGACAACGAGACGCTGTCAAATGAAAAAAATTCCACAGGTTGTTACGACTGTGTGACAGCGGGTGATTCTGTCGCGAACATTTCATTTTGCGGTCATCAAGGCGTAACACAAGGCGGGCTAAACTTCGCCATCGAGTTTACGTGTTCGGGCGATCATCTGGCCTGAAGCTGTGCTGGTTATCAGTAAGAATCGCCCAACCCGAAAAAAATCGCCGGAGCTGTAGGACGTCAAAGAAACGATTCGAGTTTTGCACACTTGAAGGAGGCGAGGGGATGAAACTGCTTAAGATTTTCGCGTTGGCTACTTTCTTGTCCTGTCTGCCGCTATTGGCGTTGGCCGATAGCATATTCACGAATGCGGGCGGAGTTATCTCCGCGTTCGGTGGAGGTCTCAAACTGTCGGGCTCAGCCCTGACGTCGGTCACTGGATTGGGCTCGTTCAGCGATTCCTCCCCCTCCGGATCTGTGGTTCTCACCACGGGAGCACTTGCAACGGGTGCACTGTCGTCCAATGCCACTTTTGGAGCTGGTACTTTTAAGATCACCGACACGCACACTGGTCTGGTCTTCCAAGGCACCTTCACAAACGCCACCTGGACAGCCGCTACGGGACTGCCCCCGGGACAGCTTGGCTGGACCTTAAGCGGCGCCGTCAGTGGTACCTTGAATGGCTCGCCCGTCGTTGGGGGGACGCTTCAGGTCACCACCATCGCAACCAAAGGCAATCCCTTTCTCACGGGCGGTAAGATGAAAATCAACCTTAACGCCGGTACAACGACTATCCCGGGCGCAACGACGCCTGAGTTAGGAACGCTGAGTCTTCTGGGGACGGGGATGGTCGGCATTGCGATAATTGCCAGGCGCAGGAAAGCGCGGAATAAGTCCTAAGACGGCCCTACGACTTAAAGACGCGAAGATATCGGCCCCGTTCATTTTTGAGCGGGGCTTTTTCTATGGCCGATAGCTGGTTTTACTAGTTAAACTTTTGGCCCGTCTCAGCTTCGCTTTTAATCGAAAATTCACAAAAGTATGGCGCCACGACAGGAGGCACAAGGGTAAGATTTCTGACTCAATCAGGAATGAGGTTTGGCCTCGAGCCCGGGATGACTTACCGGACCGGGCCTCTTCGTAAATTTGCTGGTAAGGAGCAAGGAATAATGAAGGTCGTAGCTATCGCGGCGCTTCTAGCGTGCCTGGCCGTACTAACCATTTGTGGGGGCGGAAGTCCAAGTTCGATAAATCCCAACGGCCAAGTTTCGGGAAACTGGCAAATCGCGTTGCAACGCACCCCAAAATCTTCGAAGACGCTGTCGGGCTTCATTCTGCAATTGAGCGACTCCGTTACTGGTGGATTGATGCTCTCAGGCAGCTGCGCTGGGGTAGGCTCTGCTACAGGAACGATGACCGGACAAAATATTTCGCTCGACGCCACCGTAACCGGGCAGGCGCTGAACCTCGGCGGGACAGTTTCGTCCGATGGCTCCACGATGACCGGAACCTACACCATCTTGGCCTCTGGCTGCGGCAATTCGGAAACCGGGACTTGGTCGGCAACGCGGGTGAAGCCGCTCTCCGGCAGTTTTCATGGAACCTTGACGTCCACCAGACCTAGCGGAATCGTTTCGGATGTTTCGGGGATGATCACGCAGGGGCCGAACAACGGTCAGAGCAGTGCGCTCCTTTCGGGGACAGTCACCTCGACCGATTCGTCTTGCTTCAGTAGCGCGATGCTCAGCGGAGTAATCAGCGGAACGACTGTGGTACTGACTATTACTGCTGCCGATGGCTCGGCATTGGGGCAGTTTTTCAACGTGACTGCCAGCGCCGATGGGACTTCGCTGGCTGGGAAATACAGCTTTTCGAATCAGCTCCAGCTGCCGCCGGGTGCGCCTTGCCGGTTCGGGGATGTCGGAACTGCGAGCATTACGCTGCCGTAGTCTCTCCCGGCACGAGCTCCGCTAGCCCCGGAGCGGTCTAGCACTGAATCCGCAAGTTTCTAGCCTGTCATTTTTTCGCCTCCTCGTACCGCGACCGTCACGGTGTTCCATCATAAATCCGCATCGGAAACTACACCACTTCTGAGTCAACCAATCGAGTGCCCGCGCATCTAAAGAACACTCGAGAGGCTTGAAATATTATTCTTGCGGAACGCCGCCACTTCATCGTTCACATGAACAACGTGGCCCACACTCGCTGTTGTATTGCTGGAGGCGGTCCCGCCGGCATGATGTCGGCTTTGCTGCTTGCGCGCATCGGCGTGGACGTATTTGTGCTTGAAAAGCATGCCGACTTCCTGCGTGATTTCCGCGGCGACACTATTCATCCGTCCACTCTCGAGATCATGTATGAATTGGGTATTCTGGAAGAATTCCTGAAACGACCGCACCAGGAAGTACGCGAGCTCGCTGGGCAGGTTGGCGAAGAGACTGTTACAATCGGTGATTTTACTCATCTGCCGACCCACTGCCACTTCCTTGCATTGATGCCGCAATGGGATTTCCTGAACTTTGTAGTGGAGCAGGCCAGGCGATATCCCACGTTTCACTTGAAAATGCAGGCGGAGGTTACCGACCTGATCGTCGAGCAAGGCATCGTGGCGGGGGTACGCGCCAAGACTCCCGACGGCAATCTGGAAATTCGTGCGTCACTGACCGTTGGCGCTGATGGACGCCACTCCGTGGTCCGTCAGCGTGCTGGCCTCGAAGTAAGAAATCTCGGCGCTCCGATGGATGTGATGTGGATGCGAATAAGCCGCCGTCCTAATGACCCAGTACAGACATTTGGCCACATCGATAGGGGCAGGATTCTGGTTCTGATCAATCGTGAAGAGTACTGGCAATGCGCATTTGTCATCCCCAAGGGCACGGCCGATGAAATCCGGCAGAGAGGGCTGTCCTCCTTTCGCGAAGAAGTAACCGGTCTTGCTCCGTTCTTGCGCGATCGCGTGCAGGAGTTATGCGACTGGAAGGACATCAGTCTGCTGACTGTTGCCGTGGATCAACTGGTGCGCTGGTCCCGCCTCGGACTGTTATGTATCGGTGATGCGGCGCATGCCATGTCGCCTATCGGCGGGGTAGGAATCAATCTTGCGATTCAAGATGCAGTTGCAACGGCAAACCTACTCGGCGAAAAGATTCTCCACGGGACCCCCACCGAAAAGGAGCTTCAGACGGTCCAGCAGCGCCGGAGCTTTCCGACTTGGGCCACGCAGCGGCTTCAAATGGCGATCCAAAACAGAGTAATTGGCCGCGTCCTTGGCAGTCCGAGATCCCTCACTCTTCCATGGCAGCTCAGGCTCTTGCGCCGATCGCCAATTCTGCGGCGAATTCCTGCTCGATTGATTGGGATTGGCGTCCGTCCGGAGCACGTGAAAAGGCCAGAAGTAACCGCGATTAGAGAAACCACCGCAGCCTAACAAACGAGAGCGGCGAGGAACTGCCGCTCTCGTCGAATCCGATTAAGCAGCCTGCCTCGCCTTTTTTGCGCGTTCTTCTAACTCTTGCGGTGCTACATCTTCAACGTGGGTGGCGATGCCCCAGAGATGGCCGAACGGATCCTCGATGAAACCTGAGCGGTCTCCATAGAACTGGTCCTGCACCGGCTTCAGAATCTTCGCGCCGGCAGAGACCGCACGTTCGACTACGCGATCGACATCGGGAATGTATAAATACAGACTCACCGGGCTTGCGCCGATGCTGGCAGCGCTGGTGTGCCCTTGGCCCATGCTGGGATTTTCGTCAGCCAGCATAATACGTGAGTCGCCGATCTGCAGCTCCGCGTGACCGACTTTGCCATCGGGCTGGTCCATGCGAAAGACTTCGGTAGCGCCAAAAACCTTCTTGTAGTACTCGATGGCTTCAGCGGCGCCGTTGATGACGAGGTAGGGTGTAATGGAGTTGTAGCCCTGGGGAATATGCGAGACTTTGCTCATGATTTTTTCTCCTTCAGAATGCAGGTTGAGGGTTGAGGCCACGGGTGCACCTTGCTCGCACGTGGTTCGACACTCGTCAACCATGAGAACACAAAGTCTGAAGCTGCTCAAGGCCGCACGTGTGGGCAGCCCCGTCAGCTCTTACTTGGACGTCAACTGACTATCCCAGATTGTTACCGTTGTATTAACAACACATTAACCCTAGTTCGCTACACTGCTCTGGTCCGCGACTTTTCCTCCGGGTGGGTGTTTGTGGTCTGCGACCTTGCCCGACGAGATTCGAAAGAGACCGCTTACATGCCGACTAAAAAATTGATTTATCTGGCAAGCCTGCTAATCCCCGTTTGCCTTCTAACCGTCGTTGTAGCCAGCGCGCAGAGCGTGACTCCACTGTGTACGCCGAGGATAATCGCTAACCAAGTACTAACGACCGCTGCGCAGCGCGAAGCCGGCGGAGATATCGCGCAGCCACCGCTCACCGACCAGGCCAACGGCTTCGCTTGGCCGGACGCTCCGTTAGGCGTAGTCAAAACTGATCAGGGTTACATGTTCTTCGGCAGCGATGGCGGCCTGCATTCGCGTCAACAATGGCGGGGGCACCTTTACGGGAATAACAAGTATGGATCCATCACACGCACGCTTGGCACGGTCGACAATCCACTCGGCTCCGCGCCTCCGATCGACGTTACCATCCGTCCCAATCCCGATTCGAATGTCAATCCTTACTATCAAAGCTATGACTACATGGGCGGTGGGCCAGTTTACAAAGTTCCCGCTGGTCTGCCGGGAGCCGGTAATCTGCTTTTGGTCTACCACGCCGAGATTCCGACCGTCACGACCCGGAGTTTCTACGCGGTCTTAGCCTTGGCCGCATCGACCGATCAGGGCCTGAGCTGGACCGACCTGGGAGAGATCATTCGCATCAATCAGGGTTATCGAACGGACATGGACGGCTTTGATATCGGCGATTCACCTCTCGTCATCTCTCCCGACCACAAGTACTTCTACATCTTTTTTCCGGACTGGCGGGCCAATGGCACCACTCACTGGGGAAACACAGTCACCTCGGTTTCTGTCGCGCGTGCGCCAATTGCCGCCGTGCTGGAGGCCGCCTTCGGCGCCAAACCCCATGCGTTGGCTTTCCAGAAATATTATGACGGATGGCATCTGGAACAGGGCCTGGGTGGTTATTCGCGAGATCTCGACCCCCAGACCCCATACGGCGGGAATCTTCAGGTTGCCTATAACGCCGGCCTGCAGCGCTATCAGATGCTCATCAACGCCGGGGTTGTGGTCTACTACTCGGAGTCCCCGGACGGTATGAACTGGTCGGCCCTCAGCTTACTGTATGACTTCCGCAATAAACAGGATCAGCCGAGCGTTTACGTCACTTTCGTTGGAATGGGAGATGACCCCGCTATTTTAGGAAAGCAGTTTTATGTCTTCTACACTCGTTACCCCAACACTGGAGCCGGCTGGACTGGGGCGTCGGTGAATCGCTTTACGGTATCGTGCCCCTGAGGAGCACGATGCGATGACCTGTGCCTTCCCAAAGATGGTTCGTCCAGCGTACCGAGCCTATACATCACTGCTTACTCAGACTCTGCGCATTGGCAGCCGTGCTGCCTGAAGCGGCTGGCTTCTCTTCCTCATCTTTCATCGCTGATTTGAAACCGCGAATACCCTCTCCAATTCCTTTGCCCAACTCAGGAAGCTTCTTGGGCCCGAACACGAGCAAAGCAATTCCGAAAATGACCAGCAGGTGCATCGGTTGAAACAGTCCCTCAAACATGAGTGCTCCTTATGTCGCACAGGTATTGTTTTGCCGGGAATTACCGGACCGGCGCCATATACCACACGTAGTAAGTCCCTACGCCGCTTACCAGAACAATGAACCAAAGCACGAGCTCTGTTTGCATCCATCGCTTCCAATGTTTGAACCGCAACCAGAGCGGAAGAATGTCGGTCCCCGCCACAATGACGATATAGAGTCCCAGAAGTTCAGCTGTTATCCCTAAAACCGCATGACCTGCAGCGGCCGCGTAATACCAGTTATGAACAACCTTGCGAAGTGATGGTCTCACCTGTTCCCGAAACGACGGCCACATCACGAGTCCAATCATCAACAAGTTCAGAAGCAGCACTGTCGTCTGGCAAATGCCGTGGGCCTGGTAGCGCTTTTGTTTCGCTAAGACCAACCCTGTGATCAGTGCGGCTCCCATGATGAGCTGCACCACAAGGTTGATATCTGCCGCAAACGTGGCGCCGGTTCCGAGAAAGCCCCTCGTTGGAAAGAAAGACGACATCAATAATTACTCGCTCCATCCGAGTCTCACTGCACCACGACTTTGCCGGTCATCTT
>JABCYV010000024.1 GCA_013290025.1 Acidobacteriota bacterium | reverse complement strand
AGAACCTCAAAATTAACATCGCCATCATCAACAACGGATATTTGGGGATGGTGCGGCAATGGCAGGAGTTCTTTTACGAGCGCAACTATCAGGCAACACCTCTGCTGAATCCTGATTTCGCCAAGCTGGCCGAGGCTTACGGCATCCAGGGTGTTACCGTGACCGAACGCTCTCAGGTTGTTCCAGCGGTGCGATCGGCACGCAAACACAATGGGCCGGTGTTGATTAATTTCCAGGTCGAGCAGGAGGACACGGTCTACCCCATGGTGGCAGCGGGAGCGTCCTTGCATGAAATGATTCGCCGCCCAAGTCCGATCGTCGAAACTGCGAGCGACGAATGAGACGGTAGGGGCGTTGGATTCCTTCGTGATCCTTCGTCGTGCCCTGTGTGGTTAGCTCGACAAAAAAGACTTAAACCACTAAGGACACGAAGGTACACGAAGTTGGCCGATGAGCTGTAGAGGTCGAGTCGCGGACTAAAACGAACATGATGAACACATTTGTCGTCTACGTAGAAAACAAGCCGGGCGTGCTGACCCGGGTGGCATCGCTATTTCGCCGCCGCGCCTTCAACATCGATTCGCTCACCGTGGGACGAACGGAAAAGCCCGAGGTCTCGCGCATGACCATTACGGTTGATGCCGACCGCGATCAGGCCCGCCGCATCGAGGCCAACCTCTACAAACTGGTCAACGTCCTGCTGGTGGAAAACATTACGCATCAGCCGTCGATCGTACGCGATCTCGCAATGATTAAAGTGGCCGCAACCCAGGAGGGACGCTCCCACGTGTTGGAGTTGGCCAGCGTATTTCGCGCGCGCGTGGTGGATGTTGCGCCTGAATCGCTGACCATCGAAATCACCGGGGCGGAAGATAAAATCGACGGGCTGCTCGAGGTGCTGCGTCCTTATGGCGTATTGGAGATGGTGCGCACCGGTATTGTAGCCATGCGCCGCGGAAGCAAGTCTTCGGTTGGAGTCTCACCAACTCAGACGATGCCGCAGGTTGCGCTCGACGACGACGTCTCATACTCGGTGTAACCAAATAACAATTTTTGGACGAAAGGGATTCCCATGGCAAAAATCTATCTTGATAGTTCTGCTGATCTAGGCCTCATCCAGGCGAAGAAAGTGGCCATCATCGGCTACGGTTCCCAGGGACATGCGCACGCACTGAACTTGAAGGACAGCGGAGTGCAAGTTCGCGTCGGGCTGCCAAGCACGAGTGAGTCACGAGCTAAAGCGCAGGCGGCTGGACTGAGTGTGAGTTCGATCGCTGACGCCGCAGCCTGGGCCGACGTCATCATGATGCTGGTGCCAGATACGACACAGCCCGAAGTTTACAAGCGGGACATCGCTCCTCATTTATCGGCAGGGAAGACGTTGATGTTCGCTCACGGCTTCAATATCCGCTTCGGGACCATCAAGCCGCCGACTAACGTCGACGTTTCTATGATTGCCCCCAAGGCGCCGGGTCACCGTGTGCGCGAGGTATTTGTTGAGGGCGGTGGCACACCAGCGTTACTGGCAATTCATCAGGACACCAGCGGTTTGGCCAAGGAATTGGCGCTGTCTTATGCCAAAGCGTTGGGCACGACCCGAGCCGGTGTCATCGAAACCACATTTGCGGAAGAGACTGAAACCGATCTCTTCGGCGAGCAGACGGTACTGTGCGGCGGTGTGAGTGCGCTGGTGAAGGCGGGTTTCGAGACTTTGGTCGAGGCTGGCTACCAACCGGAAATCGCGTACTTCGAGTGCATGCACGAATTGAAGCTTATCGTGGACCTCATGTATCGCGGCGGCCTGAACTACATGCGCTACTCGGTAAGTGATACCGCCGAGCACGGGGATTACACCGGCGGCCCTCGCGTTATCACCGACGAGACGCGCCGAACCATGCGGCAGATGCTGAAAGAAATCCAGGATGGAACCTACGCTCGCAAGTGGATTGCGGAAAACGAGTCCGGCCGCGAATGGTTTGAAGCTACCCGCGAACACGAGCAGGAACACCAGATCGAGGAAGTGGGCGGGCGCTTGCGCGCTATGATGACTTTCCTCAATCCGGTGAGCGTGAAAGAGCGGCGCAAGCGAGTTCCGGTACGCGCCTGATTCTACTTCGGAAGCGCGACGATTGGCGATTGCCGCTAAGCCCCTGGGCGCCGGTAGGCGCCGGCCAGTCTTGAAATCAGAACTGCCAGGTACAGCACACCGAGGATGGCTTCAATCACAGAAAGAGAACGTGCCTCAGCCGAGACAGGAGTAATCCCCGCCGCTCCCAGTGCGGTCATGGTTCCAAAGCTGTAGTAAATGAAATCCATGCGTTCGGGAACCATGTGAAGATTTGCCACCGGATCGAGATAGAAGGCGTGTGGCTGGAGCGTGGCCACCATCCCGTAGAGGCTGGCAAAGCCGAATCCCACCAGCAGATAGACGCAGAGTGCTCCAAAGATGGTTTCCGAGTTGGGCTGGTCATGGGAAAAGACGCGGCGGAAAATGACAACGACAACAAACGCGTCAAACACAAAGCTGAGGACGATGTTAAGGATCGAAAGGGAACTGGCGTCAGCACGGAAATTCATGATGCGGTGCAGAAATGCGGGAACTGCTAGAAGTAGGGCGAAAACGATGAGGCCCCGCCGGAAGCTGACCGCGTACACGCTGAACAGAATAGCGGCGCTTCCAAGCACGCGGAAGGAGTAGTAACCGAAAGCGCTGGTTTCCGCATAAGGATAGAGAATCAGAGATCCCAACAGGAAGAGAAACAGCAGAAAGAACCTGCGCGCGGCCAAGGCCGACGAGCGATGCGAGTGGGTCAGAGTCTCGAGTGAAGTTTTAGACATCGGTTATGCCGATTCCGCCGCCGATATTACACCTATCCTTATGTGGGCAGAACACGCATCTCTTCAACAAATCACGATGCTCCCCGCTAGTTGAGGTCGCGGCTCTTTCAGCACCCTTGGACGTTGGTTCCTTCACAATGCCTTTAACTGCAATGTTTTTCACTTCGCCTTGGGACGCACGCTAGAGTCGACTCCATAAATACCATGCTGTGAATTAGGTACGAGCTGTCCGCCTGGTATGCTGATTGCCCTTTTGCTTGGCATATTGGGAGTGGTCTCTCGCGTTTCACCTGCGCTCCCGAGGATGAAATATGCTGCTTCGCGGTCTGAGGTCTTTTCTGCTTGTGGTGATCGGTTCGGCAGTAGGTTTGGCTTCCGTAAAGAGTCTGTCGCCCCAGGGATTGGCTCGACCATCGATTTCCGGTCACGAGCGTCAAGTCTGGACTTCAGCGCCGCATGATTCCCAATTTGCCGCCTTGCAGCACCCCGCCGCACGTCCAGGTTGCGAAGCCACACAGCTGCCGCAAGCGTTGGCCACGCCCGATCCGCTCTTAGACGAACCAAAGTCGAATGCAAAAGTCACCGTCAGTTTCATTGTGGGCACCGACGGTCGGGTCCACAGTCCGCTGGTTCTAGCGAGCGCTGGTTCTTCGGAGGACCGAACCATACTGGACGCGGTGCGCACCTGGCGGTATCGCCCCGCAATGTGCAACGGAGTTCCTACCGACGCTGAGGCGAAGGTCGAGTTTTCCAGCCGCTAAGAAATTTTTCGACTAAAATGAGCACATACCTTCGTGGATCACAAAGAAAAATCCGGGCCGCCCAAAAATTCGCCAATCGGTCCGAAGGGAGAACTTATTCCTGACCCGGCGGTCGATGAGTTTTTGACACGACTGAAACAAGACATGCGTCATCCCCGGCCGGGGACGGAGTCGATTGCTGCCGCCCTCCAGGTCGTTCAACGAATGGCGCTTGAGGCTGAGAGCGAAGAATCCGTGGACCACACCGACTTCCAAGCAGCGGCACGCACCTGTATTGCCTGTGGGAGCGCGAACCGCGCGGAGCACAAGTTCTGTGCCACCTGCGGCGTCCCGCTGGTGGAAGCAGGGGAAGAACCGTCATCCGCGCCAGCACAGTTCAAGTCGAACGTGGCGCCTGCCCCAGGGCAGCATCACTACCACCATCATTATCATCACCATTATTTTCCCGCGCCCGACGGCGCTTCGCGGCCTGCGAGCGCTGAGCCCCGCGTTGCTGCCGATGCCGTTGGGCGCGAACCGGCCGCCCGAGGGCGGGCTCCTGCGGGTGCTGTCGGCTTGAGCCGGGCTGAAGCTGCCGTTCGCAAATTGAGCCAGGATTGGGTCCAGGCCTGCAACACCAAACAACTGGATGATCTGGTGGAACTCTACGTAGCCGACGCGCTGGTGTTGCGCTCCAATGTCCCGGCGGTGCGCGGGACGGCAGCTATTCGTGAATTCTTCTTTGCCGTGCTCGATGCTGGATTGGGCGAGGTGGAACTGGAGCCATTGCGGGTCGAACTTTTTGGCGATCTCGCTTACGAAGCCGGTCGCTGCCAGATGCTAGTCCCAGTTGCCATGGGAAAACGGCGCGAAGAGCGGGGGAAGTACCTGGTTATCCTCAACCGCCTAGCCGGTGGCGAATGGAAGATCGTCGCGGACTGCTGGTCAAGCGATCTCAGTTTGGGGATCGCGAGTGAGCCCGCGGCGAAGCCCAGTGCGCCGAATCCGAGCAGCGCAACGCCCCGGCTACCGCGCAAGCCCTGACGACGGCAGCGTGATTTAGCCAAGTCATGCGCCGCCCACTCCGAGCTTGCTCAGATCTTCTCGCAGTTGCTTCGCGTTCTTCATCTCAATTGTGTGCATGCCCAGTTTGCGGGCGCATTCAAGATTCAGAGCACGATCGTCGATGAAGCAGCACTCTTCCGCCGGCTTCTGGGTCACTTCGAGCGCCAGAAGGTAGATTTCCTGTTCCGGTTTCCGCAATCCCACGAAACATGAGCTCACGAAAAGAGTGAAGACCTCGCGCAAGCCGAAAGTCTGAATCCGATAGTGATTCAGCTCCTTCGATTCGTTGTTGATGGTTGCCATCAGATACTTGCCCGACTTCGCCAACTCTCGCGCCAGGGCCAGCGTATCGGGGTAAGGCTGCGACAGGGAGAACATGTATTCTTTGAAAACCTCCCGTGCAAAGGGCCGCGGTCGATAGAAAATCGTCCGGTCAAGATATTCGTCGAGACTAATCTTGCCACGTTCGAACGACGACACCACCATTTCGTGACGGTCGGCAAACTCTTTCTCGTCCAGGTTGAACTGACGAAAGGCTCGTTCTCGCTCTTCACGGTCCCAGGCATTGTTCAGAAGCACGCCGCCCACATCCCAAAAAATTGCGCTGATATGAGGCAACAGGATCCTCCCCCCGACTCACTTTTACCGAAGTGAGTTGATCATACACGGGCTGGCTGCACAGGTCCGCCTCGGGAGAAGCTGGTTCGCGGGCCTGCCACACTAAACGTTGTGGACTAAAGGAAGCATAAGTGCTGCCGATGAATTCTTGCAGTGGATAGATAATTGTGACCGCGAAAAAGAACGTGGGAGCGTTATCGCAATGAGGAAGACCGTGCTCCTGGTCGTTCTGCTTTCGTCGGTTGGATGCGCCCCTGTTCGACGTACGAAGCTGGTTATACCCACCGGTTGCATCGGTATCAGCGTTCATAGCTTTACCCAGCCATGCATGCAACAGGCGGATGGCAAGTTCATCTGCAACGGCGTGGTGATCACGGCAAGATGTATTGCTCAGTCGGAAGGGCAAGGTCAGAACGTCAAGGAGCACGGGGCCGCAGGCCGAGGTCAGTGACGGTATACGCTGGTCTCGGGGTGGTAATTCCGCCAATCAAACCAGTAATCTTTGAGGACGGGCAGTGGCTGCAAGCATTTTCCTTGGGCCGGGCCAGTTATGGCGCACCCTTGAAAATTCCATTCGCTCCCAGAGGTCGAATCCACCATCACCCATTCACTTCCACTCTTGCGGAACAGTTCAATATCTTTTCCGTCCAGACGGCTCACAAAAGCGCGCACCGATTTTCCGTCAGGCCCAACCACCAGCAGGATGGGAGTTCCGCCGAGCCGGTCCTGAACTGGCGATTGTGCCAGCACCGCGGGCATAGGATAGGCCCGGCTGGCGCCGCTGATTTCCATCCCAATCAAGATATCCCGCGACTGTAGCGGAGTTCGAGGGAAGTTGATGACGACTGGCAACTTGGCCACCTTTGGTTCCCACTCGCTTTCGTATTCATCCTGGTATTTAGTCACCGGAGCGAGCACCTTTCCCGCGGGCGACTCCTGCTTCCACAGACCGAAGGTCAGTTCATCGCTGAGTACGGCATCAAGCTGCCGGCCTTTCAGTGGCCCAAAGATGGCCTTCCCAGTGATCTGTTGCCACCAGCTTCCGGTTTCGTCGTCGCGCATCAGGAAGTTCTGATTGTTGATTCCGGCCAGGTGGAAGTGCAGTGGCCTTCCGTTCAGGGTCCGTTTCCACACCAGACCGGTGTGACAGAGCGTTCAATATGTCACCGCGAGGGGCACTCCGTCCACGACGTCGTTCACCACGTGGTGATATGCCATTTCGCGAATCGGGTAGGCACGAGCGTCATTGCCGAATCGCACCGCAATCACCATCTCCGAGGAGTCCAACCCTGTGTGATCCGCGGATTCGAATCCGGGGACCGGCACGGGATGGAACATCCACTCGAAATAATCGATCCGCGACATCACCGCGGCACCGCAAGCCAGGCACAGGCCCAGCACCAGCGGAATTCGTTTCCAGATCGAGATGCGCGGCCACAAGAAGATAGCGAACACGATCGCCCCTGCAGTGAACACGGCTGTCCAGAGTGGGGCGTTTTGACGCAAGGCCATCGCCAAAATCAGTCCACGAGGAGATTGAAACCGGAACGGGCGGATGATGAAAGCCGGAATAAGAAAAAGGCTGGAGCTGGCGGCAACGAGCAGCGCAAACCCCAGGCTGGGAATCATGCGTCCGCTCTTCGTCTTCACCGCGCCGCTATCGACGAGTTCCATTCAGATCCTTCGTCTCCGTACCACTCGCCGGGGCTCCGCCTGCAGCAATCAGCAAAAATATAGAACGCTGGATCGAATCGCAATAATTGATTTATATCAGACAAAGAAAAAAGCCCCGACTCTGCGTAGCAGAGTCGGGGCGCTTGCTCGAGTGCTTAGTAAGGACGGAAGTCCTGACGGAAACTCGTGTTGTCTACGTCCCTGAACATGGGCGTTCCTGGCGGCAGGTTCGACGGGATCAGGAACAGCTTGTCAAAAGAATAGTCACGCGTGGGCGGCGAGTAGACCGTAGTACAGCACTTGAAGATCCCGGTGCCGTACTGCGCGTAATACAAGCTGACCAGCGAACCCCGATAGTGCAGCGGAGCTCCCCAAGCCTCGATGTAGCGCAGGAAGTTGTGTACTCCACCATCGGTTCCATAGTCGTTGGCTGCGCCCCAGGTCGTCGGCTGCTGAAAGTCGATGTTCTTACCGGCGGCGACAGCGAGGCGATAGTAGGTCTCGGTTCCGGGGCGACTGCCGGGGCTGGTGGGATTAGTAAAGCCGTTCACGTCGCTCCAACTATTTGAAAGCAGAGTGACTGCATCCGCAACTACGGCACCGGCGGCGTGGCTGGTGTCGTTCCAACCGTGATCGGCCAGGGAAGCGTTGTAGTCGCCCAAAATATACACGGGGTTCTCCGACGCTACGGTGAAGCCGCCGGTGTAGCCAGACCTGGTGGGCAGGTTGCCGCGCGTGCCGTTTATCAGTCGAAGCACGTGGCGGGCACCCGACACCCTGTTGGCTCGGGCGAAGGTTGAGCAAGCAATGCGCGGTAAGAAAGGATTGGGCTTGGCGGGGACGACGTTGGTGTTGACCCCAAAACCATCACCGATATTGGCTCCCCCCCAGTTGTCGAGCTTTGTGTTACCGTCCACGTCCTCAGCCAGCTCGAGTGTTCCGTTGGGCGTGCCAGTCGGGTCGGCGGAATTGATCACATCCTCTAAGCCGGATTCTCCCGTCTTGGTGGGTGGCACGACGTTCGCGTCAGGGAGCATACCCCGACGGTCCGAGAAATAGAGCACGTACCCGTTTTCTTTGGCGTTATCGGTCAAGGCGCCGTTTCCGCCGAACGTGCCATTCAACCACTGCCTCAGGTTCCACACGTCCAGCTCGACGGCATTCATGACGCCATTGGGGGTGCAACCCGCTTGGGCAGTGTCACGGACTTCGCCTTCACGCGGATCGTAGAAATTGATTGGGTACCAATTGTATTGCGAGTTGGCTCCGGTGGCGGCAAGCGCGCTCACGCCTGCGCCGTTACCGCGAACCGCCAATTGCTGGAAGATCAGGATTGCCCTCTGGTGTGCGGTGTTGGGCGCGCCAATAGCTGTGTTCGGGATGGTAGTGCCGCGGCCGAATCCAAGGGATAGCCACTCTGCCGTCACTGGTAGCCAGGTTCCGTCTGCCTTCTGGATCTCCACTCTCAGCCAACCGTCAACCAGCGGCCAGTGGGTAGCACCAGTGCCGGCATACAAATTGTTCCCATAAATGTGAAGCGGGGCTACAAAGTTGGGGTCCGTGGCTGTTTTGGCTTCGCCGAAGTAGCTGGTGCCTACTCCCGTTACGGCGATACCGGCCTGCGCCGTGCCAGCGCTTCCGATGTCGGCGGGACGGAGGGGAAGCAAGTTGGCATCCTCGAGACTCGCCAGTTGGATGTCCTGAGCGTCGATTTTAGTGACGTCGCCATTGTGGTTCTCGGCTGGATCGTCGCTGATCTGAATCCGTATCTGGGCCTGATTGAACAGTCTCGATGCAGATAAGGTCGAGCCCAAAACCTCGCCCGGCGCAGGGCGGCGAATGATTTGAACTGCGCCGACGCCAGCGCCCACAAAAGGCAGGGTCAAAGGTTTAGCTCCTGCGCTGCCATTAAGAAGGTAGCCGTGGTAGTTGTTCACGACCCAGGGCGACCAGCACGCGGGGCCACCAGGGCACGCACCGTTGTTAGTCGCGCTAGTAGGGCCTGCCACCTTGCTGCCTTGGTTCAATCCCAGGTTCAGGCAACTGGGTCCTGGAGGGCTACAACCACTTGGGGCGTTCGGAATCAAAACCGACCCGGTGTAGTTGACAGCAGTGGGGTAGCCATTGGCTAGCTGCTCGCGAATCACTTCACCCGCGGCGGCAACTTGGTCCTCCATGGTGAGGGTGGCTCCGCCCGCGAGGAAGAGGTTGCCGTTGGCGTGGACTCTGCCCGCGAAATCAAAGGCGGGCCCGGCGAAGTAGCTGCAATCGCCGTCACAGAACACACCGAACTGGAATACCGGAATCAGAGCCACTTCGACGCCGCGGACCATGCGCACTTCATCGCCCAGGGGCCGCTGCGCGGTCACAGCAAGCGTTATAGGGATGATCTGAGCATACAGACCTTTGTTGTTGCCGGAGGAGATCGTGTTGGTGGTGCTCACGTAGCTACCGTCCGGATTCGTGCCGTTCGTGGGGGTGATGGTGTATTCCGGATAGGTGACGCCGGGAATGGTCGGAGGAAAAGCCTGCAATGCCGCGATATTGCCCGCGTTGGGCGCCTGGCTGGAGGAGAACAGGTTGGCCAGATCAGCGGTCATCTTTTCCATGCCGCCTTCGGCGGCGTGGTAGGCCAGACCATTTTCCAGGTCGTTGCCGCCCACCCGGGTCTCGGTATTTACCATATACATCAGGCCCAGTGCGACCCCGGACAGCAAGAGCAGCAATAGCAGGGTTGCAATCAGGGTGAATCCTTGTGACCGATGTTGTTTAGCGTCCATAGTTGCTGGTCTCCTCAATTTCTCCTCTTCCGTCCTCACTGATAACGGTCGCGAAAACTCATGTCCCGCACGCTCACCGAAGTCGACAGGTCCATGCCCTGGAACCCCGGTTTGCCGTGCATCTGGCTGCGTGCCGACATGCTGGCAATGTTGACTTTGCGAATGTCACTGGGGGCGTACCCTAGGGCAATGATGTCTTTTATGTTGGAGGCGTCGATGGTCGCACTGTTACTCACGTCATAACTGAACTGCAGGTCAGCGATGTTCTCTGCGACAGGCGTGGGAGTCTGGCCATTCACCTGGCGCATGAGGCGAGGGGGCAGGTCGTCCGCGGTGTAGCGAATTCCGTCCGGCCCGGGGTTAAGATCCATGTAGTAAGTGATCACCAGAATCCGGACAGCAGGAACAACGATCGTACTCGGTGGCCCGGGCGGGGGTGGAGTGCTGATTGCGTTCATGTTGCCACTGGGCGCAGTACTCTGGTTGATATGCAGAGCGTCCAGGTCGGCGAAACTAATGACCGTGCTGGTCACGCCGGTTACTTCCGCGATAGCGGAGCCGCCGTTGGTCACCATGATCAAATCACCGACCTTGATTCCGATCGCGGGATCGTTAAGAGCGGGAACGCTCGGACCGGGAGTGATTTGGGCCAGGGTAATGCTGTTGCCCGCGGGCCCAAACGCCGTCACTTTGTATTGATTAATGGAAGCAGTGGTGTCAGCGTAAGCGATGGTGATAACGTCCGTATTCGCGCCGCCAGCACTGAGCGGTATGCCCGCTCCAGGGCTAGGAACTATTCCGTCGAGATGTTGGCTGGGATAGGCGATGCCCGCCGGCGCGGTGCCTGCGACGTAACACTTCGTTTGATCGCAACCATAGATTGGGTTAGTGGGGCCGCCAATGGGCAATTGCACTCCGCCAGTAGGAAGACCGGCGCCGGCCAGGCTGATGTCTTGAGACAATAGGCCGACTGCTGCCCGGCCGTTCTGCTGCATCTCCGCCCGCTGGCTGACCACGTAGGTCGCATTCAGGGCTTGCGTGAACAGTTCCGTCGCGGAGGCAATCAGAATGAGCCCTGCTGCCATGGCGATCATCAATTCCACCAAGGTAAAACCGCGAGTCTGCATGGTTCGTGTACGTCGCATATTCACCCTTAGTCTCTACCGGTATTGCGAAATGTAAGCAGTCATCACGTAATTCTTTGGGGCTTTGTTGCCTGTACTCGCGTTGTACTGCACAGTGATCGTGACCGAACGAAGAGAGGAATATTGGTTCCCGCTAGCGTCGTTCAGGGGCCCGATTACGATTTGCCGCGAGTAGTTGTTGAGCGGCCAGTACACGTCATCGGCGGTTCCCAGGATTCCATCCGGGCCAGGGCTGATCAGACACTTGCTGGGTCCCGGACAAAGTGGGTTGGCATTTAAATCGTCCGCCGTGCCTTCCAAGCCATCCGGTCCCGGATCCAAGATCTGATTGAAGCCATCTACAAAGATGCCGCCGTTCGCCACGTTCTGGATTTGACTCCATTGGATCTGTGCAGTGTCGCGTGCTGTAAAGATGCTCTCCAGGGTCTGCGATGCCAATTGCTTGGCAATCATGTCTTCCTGAGCAGTCTGAGTGGAAGCCAACGACAAGCCAAAAACAGCCAGCATGGAGACGAGGCCAACCGTCAGAACTACGGTCGAGATCATGACCTCAATCAAGGTGAAGCCTTGCTGCGCTGTGCGAGCCGCCGAACTACGCCGAAATTTGTTTGCCATGATCAATTGGTCTGCCATTGTGATGTCCCGGAGACATTGTTCTTGTAAAGACGCCAGCCGCGCATGCGTCCCGTCAGGCCATACAGCGTGATAGCGCGTGAGGTGTACAGGTCACCCGGATGCGCCAAGTAGACGACGCCATTGTTAACGTTGCCGGCCAGATCGTAGGCTCCGCCGTCCGGCGTGAAGTAGACCGTTGTACCTCCACCTCCGCTTCCCTGATCGAAGTCGAGCGGCGAGAGGGCAGTGCCGAAACCGTCCGGAGTAGTCGTCGCCGTGGTTGGAATCCCTGGTTCGGTGTCGAAATTGACGTCAAACGGGAGCTGGTACGTATTAAGCAATACAGGCGGTGGCAATGCCGGCGTACCCTGATCCTGACGCCATACCTGCATGGTTTGTGGCAGGGCAAAGGTCACGAAGTACGTCTTACGGTTGTCGACGGCTAACTGTCTCGTATTTCGCATTGTCTCCAAGGTCAGGTTGTAAGCCGTCGTCACGCGGCCGTCCCTCAGCGCCCCCTGGATGCTCATGATCGCGAATGCGCTAATTACAAACGAAATGCTCAAAACGATAAGCAGCTCAATCAGAGTGAAGCCACGGCTCTTGCTGGATAGCATGTGCCCTTTCTGGGGAGAACTTCTGCCGCCATCGAGTTGATGAAAAGAGGTCATGAAGAATTCCACTCTGCCATCGCCCCGGGGGTGAGCTAGGCTTCCTAACCGCAGATCAGAGGGAGGTTCTACGTCAATCGGCGGGCCTGCGGTCTGCCCGCATCAACGCTCATCGTATGGAGTGGGTGGGGAGGCGTCAAAGCACCAAAGTAGGAGATTGCACCGTTGGACCTACGTAACGTAATCGAGGGAAATAACTCTGGTCACTTTGGCACTTCGCCGACCGGAAGCAGTTAGGGCAGTTCTTCCGGCGAATTTCAGGCGCCACGTTTCGCGGCCATACTTTTGCCCAATTTCTTGGCCGGCTTGCGCGGTGGTGGCACATAGGCGCAGGAGCGCGAGTCATAGTGCTCCGCCAAGCATGCGGGGCACAACTGAAGTTGGTGCACACGACACTGAATCACAGGGGTTTCGCTGGCACATAGCTCACAACCGCCACGAGCCCGCCGGTTCGAGGATTTGCTTTCGTTCCCCGGGGTCCCCCCTGCCTCTTTGGATTGCAACGCTCGGGCCTTCGAATAGATTCCCACAGCGGCCAAAAACGCGCCGATCGACAACAGGGATGCGCCTAAACCCAATAGAGAGGCATCGTGATGCTCGCCCAGAGCAGCGGGGAGGACACAAATTCCGCAAAGCACCGCCAACGCCCCCGCCGCGATGATCCAGTTGCCAGCCCGTGACGTCATGCTTAATTCCTTACGGCAACGGCCAAGATTTTGTTACCAGGAACCCACTCGTAACCGCCAAACCCAACCATATCCCGTTGTCAGGTTGATCTCCAGATGACGAAAGTCACTCTGACATCTCACTGCGATTTTCCCAGCGATGACCGTGGTAACTTGTCGCAGCTTACTCGGAGACCTAACATGCTGCGAGTATGGCGCTTAGATCGCTTGTGGTGTGTGCGGACGCAAAAGCAGTTCAGGTCCTTGGTCAGCTTCTTTCCGAGTTGAGCATCGGGGCCGAGCACTGTGGCGAGGCGCAGCTGGCTGCGTCCCGTGTGCTTGCGCAGCCTTTTGACGCGATTCTGGTCGACTGCCAGGATCAACAGGCGGCACTCGAATTAATCTCTGCGGCGCGTTCCACTCCCATTAACCGGAGCTCTCTTATCATCGCTATCGTGGACACACGAGATCAAGTGCGTGACGTCTTTGCCAAAGGCGCCAACTTTGTTTTATATAAACCGATCACGGCGGAGCGCGCGGGCAGCAGTCTGCGAGCCGCCCGGAGCCTGATGCGGCGGGAAAAGCGCGGCAAGGAGCGGGTTTCTGTGCACGCGCAGGCTTCCATTGCCTACGCTAACACTGAAGATGTTGCTGCTATCTTGCTGGACTTGAGTGAAGACGGCCTGGCGTTACAGTCAGAGCGCAAGCTGCCGCCTCGTTGCAAGGTGTATTTCCAGTTCACGTTGCCGGGAAAAACGCCCGCGGTTCGCCTCTCTGGCGAGGTAGTCTGGCAGGATGCTACCGGGCGCGTCGGCATCCGTTTTGCCGATGTGCCACAGGCTTCACGCCGGATACTGAGCCAGTGGATCAAAACCAACTTGTCCCAACAGGTGAAAGTTGAGCCAAGCCTGCCTCCCGTTTCACAGCAGCCCGCGACACGGGCCAATGCCGGATTTGGTTTGTTGTCCGCGTCCTCCTCCAACCGCAGAGAGAAATCTCGTTATGCCTGCCGCTTGGGCGCCGACATTTACCGCGCAGGAGAGAAAGTTCCTCACCGTTGTACGCTAAGCGACATCAGTACCGGCGGCTGCTATGTGGAGTCACCAGCGCCGTTTCCGGCCGGCACCACCGTCCAAATTGTAGTGCGCACGCTCGAGATGAAAGTGCAAGTATTAGGCACAGTGCTAGCGATGCATCCAGGCTTTGGCATGGGAGTGGAGTTCAGTTTGAAGAGCCCGTATGAGCGCGAGCAGGTTCAACAACTGATTGCTTGCCAGGTAGAAGTGTAAACCATCGGCGTTAGCGCTGCGCGGATATTGTGTTCTCTTCTGCAGCTTTCTGGAAATAATCTAGCGACAGCCGCAGCCCCGTCTCGAGATCAATCTTTGGTTCCCATCCCAGCAGGGTTCTGGCCTTAGTAATGTCAGGCCGCCGCTGCTTAGGATCATCTTGCGGCAACGGCTCATGGCGTAACTTGCTCTTCGATTCGGTCACCGCCAGCACGCGCTTCGCGCATTCCAGAATAGTGAACTCCGTCGGATTCCCAATGTTAACCGGCAGATGCTCCGAGGATTTCGCCAAGCGTAGCAAGCCTTCGATTTCGTCGCTGACGTAGCAAAAACTACGAGTCTGACTGCCATCGCCATAGACAGTCAGGTCCTCACCGCGGAGCGCTTGCTTCATAAAATTGGGGATGACGCGACCATCATTAAGCTGCATGCGCGGCCCATAAGTGTTAAAGATACGCGCAATGCGCGTGTCCACTTTATGAGTACGGTAATAAGCCATGGTTGTGGCCTCGGTAAAGCGCTTGGCCTCGTCGTAAACCGAACGCGGTCCAATCGGATTCACGTGGCCCCAATAAGTTTCTTTTTGCGGATGCTCCAGAGGGTCGCCGTAGCACTCCGAGGTAGAGGAGACGAGATATTTTGCGTTGTATTTCCGCGCCACGTCGAGCGCATGAAAAGTGCCCAGCGAACCAACTTTCAGGGTCGCAATTCCGTGAGCCATATAATCCACGGGGCTGGCAGGACAGGCGAAGTGAAACACATAATGCACCTCGCCACAGTCAAAAGGTTGGTTGATATCAAGCCGCCGAAATTCGAAGCGAGCATCGTTGCGCAAGTGGTCCAGGTTGGAAGCTTTTCCAGTGAGCAAATTATCGATCGCGATGACGTTGTGGCCTTCGGCCACCAAGGCATCGCACAAGTGCGAACCGAGGAATCCGGCTCCTCCGGTCACCAGGGCACGTCGCGGATCGGTCATTTCTTGAGTTTCCCCGAGCGAGCGGCGGCTGCGCCCGGCTGCGGTTCAGATGCCGTGGCTGGTCGGCCCACACTGTAGTAGGTAAATCCGCACCTCGCCATCGTCTCAGGGTCGTAAAGATTACGGCCATCGATCACAATGGGATACTTCAACTGCTTACGCAGGCGATCTAGATCCAGAGCGGAAAATTCTTCCCACTCGGTCAGGATCAGGAGAGCGTCCGCGTCACGGGCCGCGTCATACGCACTGCCCACGAACTCCACGTTCGATTGAAGAACCTCACGCGCCCGCCCGATAGCGGCCGGATCATAGGCGACGACCTGGCAACCTTCCTGTAACAAAGCTTGCACCAGCAGAATCGCCGGGGACTCCCGGATATCGTCTGTTCCGCCTTTAAAAGCCAGACCCAGTACTCCCAGCCGCTTCCCACGCAGGGTCCAAAGTGCGCTCCTCACCTTGCGCAAGAAACGTTGCCGCTGATCTTCATTGATGCGCATGACTTCATCAAGCAGGCGGAACTCGTATCCGCACTCTCGCGCCACCGACCGAAAGGCCATCAGGTCCTTAGGGAAGCAGGAACCGCCGTATCCAATGCCGGGATTCAGGAAACGCGGCCCGATACGGCTGTCGGTACCAATGCCCTGACAAACCTGCTGCACGTTCCCTCCCACCGCCTCGCAGATCGATGCCACGGCATTGATGAATGAAATCTTCATCGCCAGAAATGCGTTGGAAGCGTGCTTGATCAACTCCGCGCTCTTGGCGCTGGTAATGAGTAGAGGAGGAGGAACGCTGGTCCGATCCGGCTGGGGAATGGCATCCGACTGCCGATAATAGCTGCCGTCGGTGAGCGGCGCATAGACCATACGCAGAACCGCAGCGCACCGCTCGCTGTCGGCCCCTACCACAATCCGATCGGGATATAGGAAGTCGGTAACTGCCGTCCCTTCGCGTAGAAACTCCGGATTGGAAGCCACATCAAACGAATCTGGAGGGACCGCGTTGCGCAGGATAATCTTGCGAATCCAATCGCTGGTATAGACCGGGACGGTGCTCTTCTCCACCACCACCTTGTAACGGTTGATGGCTCCGGAAATACTTCGCGCCACCGATTCCACATAGGAAAGGTCCGCCTCTCCCTGTTCCGTGGGAGGCGTGCCCACAGCAATGAAGATTACCTCGCAAACGCGAACCGCCTCTCGTATGTCATCGGAGAACTGCAACTTGCCTCCCCGATGGCGTTGTACCAACTCAGGCAGAAACTTCTCGTGAATGGGAACTTGCCCAGCCTGCAAGGCCGCGAATTTTTCGCGATCGTTGTCCACCAGGATAACGTCGTGGCCCAGATCGGCGAGGCACGCCCCCGCCACCAGACCCACGTATCCTGATCCAATTACTGCAATGCGCATGGCAGTGCTCCGACCCATACTTTACCAGCTTTTCCGCGCCCCGGAGCGGAGCGCCAAGCGCAACGAAGTGTGAAATTGCAAAATGGGAATCGAAAATGAAAGCCGAGAACCATAGACTAGGTGGTGGAACTCTGAACCTCCTCCGTCCGCAAGAAACTCTTTCCCTTGCGTTCCGAACCTAGCGCCACCACGGTCATCAGCAATGCGATGTTCGTGATTTCGAATGCGGCTAGAGCCCAGGCGTAGCCGAGCCGGTCGCGCAGCGCGTACTCAATGGTATTCGTTCCCGCAGCAAACAGGATGCCGAGTTGATAGGCCAAGCCGGGCATCAGCCCCCGCGCCGCATCGGGAGAAAGTTCGTTGAGATGCGCGGGAATAATTCCCCAGGCGCCTTGCACGCCCACCTGCATCACGAACGCGCCTATCGCCAACACGGCCAGCGATCCGCCGAACGCCCAGGCGGGAATTACAGCTAGAGAAACCGCCAGTGCGGCAATCATGCTGCGACGCCGCCCCAATCTCTCCGAAAAATATCCGAACGTAATGGCGCCCAGCACAGCGCCAATATTGAACAGAATTGCAATGTAGGAGACCACGGCCGGCGAGAAGCCCCGTGCTGATTTCAGAAAGTCAGGATACAGATCCTGTGTGCCGTGCGAGAGGAACATCATCAGGGTCATCAGCAGGACGAGATAGGCAAATGTCTTCCAGTGCCCGCTGGCTGTGCGCAAGATGGCTCCGACGGTCGGGGCGCGATGTTGCTGCCAGGCTTCCGATTCGCGGACTCTGGATCGAATGTAAAACGCCAGCAGCGCAGGTGCGCCGCCCACCCAGAACATGGCCCGCCATCCCCACGCTGGTTGCACAAAGCGCGCGGCCACGGCTGCGAGCAGGTAGCCGATGGAATATCCGCTCTGCACCACTCCAGACAAAATGCCTCGCCATTTGGTGGGTGCGCTCTCCATGGCCAACGACGCACCCACTCCCCATTCGCCTCCCATGCCGATTCCATAGATCGTGCGCAAGAGCAGAAATACCGCGTAATTTGGCGCGAACCCGCACAAAAGTTCGACTACGGAGAAGAAAACCACGTTCGCCATGAGCAGCTTACGCCGGCCGTAGCGGTCCGCGAGCAGACCAAAAACCACCGCTCCCACGGGCCGCATCGCCAACGTGTAGCCAATGGTCGCTACGATTGCGCTCTTGGGGACGTGAAACTGGACTGCCAGCGTGTCGATCAGGAACACGATGACGAAGAAGTCGAAAGCATCCAGCGTCCAACCCAGGAAGCTGGCGGTTACCGCATGCCACTGGTCAGAGCGTGAGACCGCCGCATTGGGACTCGTGCCGGTAGGAATTGTCATTTCGAATGCGGCCATAAGACCATGATTGGACCGCCTGTGCAAACGCAGGGGGAGCATTTGGCTGATCCGAATACGGCAAGTCCAGACCCCATCGGCCCCTCCATTTCTGTTGACAAGTGGCCCTTTTCGGGGGAAACTCCGCTCACTTACACTAAAAGAACTAGTACCGGAGTTTATTTTCGTGGGCCCCACTGCCCCGGCGACGGTAAGCGACCAACCCTCTGATCGCAAAGGGTTAATAGTGCCTCCTCAACCGATATTTCGGCCCAATCCATCCCCGCCTTCCCGGCCCAGCGTTCCGCCTATCTCTTCGACCGATCGGGGACCAGAGTGGTTAGACGACGAATCCGGGCTTTATCTGGCAGAGCTGGCCGCCACTCTGGCGTCTCATGGCGGAGGCGCCTTGTCCGCCGATCTTGCTTTGGATCTGCTGCTCAATGAAGTCGTGGAACAGGCGTGTCTGGCGACGAATGCCAGCGGAGCCGCTATCGCGCTGGCCCGTGATCGCGAGATGGTCTGTCGCGCTACCACCGGGGTCAATGCCCCGGGTCTCGGCGTCCGCTTGAATACCAGTTCAGGCCTTTCCGGCGCCTGCTTTCGGACCAGAGAAGCACAGCTCTGTGATGACACCGAGAACGACCCGCGGGTGGATGCCACTGCCTGTCGCGAGCTTGATGTCCGCTCCATCCTGGTGGTTCCGGTTTTGCATGACGAGGAACTACTGGGAGTCTTCGAGATCTTTTCCACGCAGCTCACAGCCTTCGGAGAACGCGACATTCGGCTCATGCAAGGACTTTCCCGCCGGATCGTTGAGAATCTACGTTACGCTGAAGCCAAGCCAGCCGCTCCAGTCGAGATTAGGCCCTTACGAGCAACTGTCGCTGCGGTGCATCCTGAGGCGGAGTTCGCTTCGCCCGGAATTCTCTTCGGGGGGCCGGAGCCGCCCGTTACCAGAATCCGTCGGCGAGATTATTGGACGGGGATTCTGATCGGCATCGTGGTAATGCTGGCTTTGCTGTTGGGTTGGATGGTTGGCCGAGTAGGACGGCAGAGGACCGCAAGCCTGGCTGGAGACCAAGCGATTGCGACTTCTCCTGAGCAGGAAATAGCGACCACGCCGCAAGCAATGCCGACTCCCGATCCGACCGTTGTTAGTGCCCAGCCGCCTCTCCAGAAAGAAGCAGTTGACGCTCCGGCGGCCAACCCGTTTTCTACTCCCTCGAAGAAGGCTGGAGCCGCCCCGGGCGGACTGACGGTGTACAAGAACGGCAAGCTCATTTACACAATGCCTCCGACACAGAAATCCCATGACGCCGGAACCGAGCTCGCCGGCTTGCGGTCGGATGAAACAGCAGAGAAAACGGAGAACGAAGCTCGGGCTGGTAATAATCCGGTAGCCGTTTCAACCGAGACTGCATGGGAACATCTCGCGCTGCGAGTCGAGCCTGATTATCCCGAGCAGGCCAGACAGAAACACCTTCAGGGCCCGGTAGTTCTAAAAGCTCTGGTCGGAAAAGATGGCGGGATTCGTAAACTGAAGGTCATCAGCGGTGACACTCAATTGGCTACTGCCGCCACAGCTGCTGTTCGCCAATGGCGCTTCAAACCCTACCAGCAAGACGGCCAGCTCCGGGAATTTGAGACCCGGATCACCGTGAACTTCACGCTGCCGCAAAATTAGTTGATGGATGTCTATCCGTTCGCCAGCTCTTTCGCGCGCTGCGCGGCTTTCACCACCGCCTTGATCAGCGTTACTCGCAGCTTGCCCTCCTCGAGCTCCATGATGCCGTCAATTGTGCAGCCGGCTGGCGTAGTTACTGCGTCTTTCAACAGCGCTGGGTGGTCTCCAGTCTCGAGAACTACGGTGGCCGCTCCGAGGGTGGTTTGCGCTGCGAGCAGTGTGGCGATATCGCGAGGCAAGCCCACCTTAACTCCAGCTTCGGCCAGCGATTCCAGGATGATATAGATGAATGCCGGCCCGCTGGCCGAGAGTCCAGTGACCGCGTCCATGTGCTTTTCATCGACCACTACCGTCTTTCCCACGACGTCGAACAATGCGCACGCGGCTGCTACGTGGGCGGTATCGGCAAACTTCCCTTTGCACACCGCGGTCATCCCACAACCCAGGGCGCAGGGTGTGTTGGGCATTGCCCGCACCACGGCTATTTCGCTGGCCAACGCTCTTTCAATTTGGCTGGTGTGAACCGACGCCGCCACGGAGATGATCAGCTGTTTCTTGGAAATATTAGGGCGAATCTGCTCGATCACTTCCTGAACCACCTGGGGCTTCACGCAAACTAAAATGATGTCCGCATCGGGGACGGCGGCGAGATTGTCCGTGCCCACCGGGATCCCTAATTTTTCAGTCAGGGCGCGGGCACGCTCCTCGTGCTGGACCGTCGCGAACGTCGATTGTGGCGTGAGCTGCCCTTTTTCCAGGAGAGCCTTCAGCAGAATGCTGCCAATCTTGCCCGTGCCGAGAACTGCCACTCGCTTTCCTGAAAGATCAAACCCCATCTGCGTGCCTCCGATTCTGCCTTTTTGTGTAGGAAGACGTTGCTAGTGAAGATACACTGCAGCCGCACTCTGTGCGAGTGAGGGTGGGAGTCGGGAGCGAAGTCGAGGGAGGTAAACGATGCAGTTGCAGCCACACTACGTCATCGCGAGGTTCGCGAGGGATCCGGCGTGCGAATCTGCATGGTTTCAGGATAAGTTTCGCGCGCGATCACCCGTACGACAACCGTGGAAGCGCGGGCCTTCCAGGCCCGCGTAGGGATTCCGAATAACGTTGGCTTTAGCACCTGGGGTCGGAGTTCGTACAGCCGAGAGTCCTTCCGGGTCGCTCAGGGCTTCACGTTCAGCGTCACCAGCGCGCTGTGACTGAGAGACCCCATTGCCGCGGTCACTGTGACTTGATAGTTTCCCTGCGGTGTGCCGGGCTGGGCAGAGCCTCCACCACTTAGGCCTCCGCCGCATGCAACCTGGAGAACCATGAGCAACAGGACCAGGCTAAGGGCTGCACAACCCGCGATCTTTTTCCGGCGAGAATTATTCCGGGCAAAACCGGCAAACACGATCCCCGGCAGTGGCAGCCACGGCCAATAGAGCGACGCTGTGAGCTTCCGCAGTACTCGCGCGGAAGCTGGAATAGCACCGGTGGTTTGGATCGTAAGGATCACATTCGTATTGCCGCTGCCACTCGCCACCTGGATCGGGGCGAAGGCGCAGGTGCTCACGGCAGGCAATCCGGAGCAGGAAAAAGTCACATTGCTGGGAAAGCTGTTTCCAAGGACAGTCGGATCCACATCGAGACTGTAGGTGGCGATTTGACCAGCCGTGATCGTCACCGGACTCGTGTTGTTGAAGATTGTGAAATCGAACGTGCTGCCAGGAATGACCGTCAGCGTCGCAGTCACAGTCTGGGTGACAGAGCCTGACTTCGCGTTCACCGTGATCGTGTAAGTTCCCGGAGCGGTGCCTCCCGGGGGCGGAGTGGTTGCGAGCTTTAGGGTGACATTGGTGGCTGCACTGCCCGCTGCAATTTGCGTTGGGCTGAACGAGCAATTGATTAGCGGAGGCAGACCGGCGGTTGCGCACGAGTACGTCACAGTGCTGACGAAGGTGGAAGATCCAGTCGGCGAGACCCCGAGAGTGTATGCCGCCGTTCCACCAGCATTCACCGTTTGAGGCCCGGAATTGTTGGTGATCGAGAAACCGGTCGTTCCCACGACCGCTAACGACAAATTCTGCGTTTTCGGCGACGGCGCTCCCGTCGCGTTCGCCGCGATAGCGATTGGAAATGTTCCCGTAGGTGTGCTCGCGCTGGTGCTCACGGTCATCGTGACTGCAACCGGAGTCGTCGAAGTCGGATGGACCGAATTCGAAGGCTGGAAATTACAAGTCGCTCCCGCCGGTAAGCCGGTGCAGGAGAGCGCCACGGCTGCGTTAAACGATCCCAGGCCCGTCACTTGGAAATTTACCGGAGCGGAAGTAGCTGACTGACTGACCGTCACGCTCGCTGGAGATGGCGCAGTCAAATTGAAGTCGACTACGTGCAGTGTGAGCAGGAAATCGCGCGTTACCGTGTTCGTATCGGTCCCAACTCCGTGCGCATTGAACTGACAGTCGGTCGCCGTCGGACTGCTGGCGTTCACGGTGAAGGTCGTGCCGGAGTTGCTCGGCGTGAGGCTAGGCGGCGTCGCTGAGCATCCCAGCGGCGGCAACGTGGGTCCACTGACGCAGCTCAAGTTGACCGGGCTGTTATATCCATTCAGCGCCTTGAGGGTTCCATTGAAAACCGCGGGCTGGCCAGCAAATACGGTCAGCGGATTATTGGAGACGGCAAACTCAAAATCCGGAGCAGCGACGAGTGTGAATTCCCACATTCCACGGCCGTAGGTCGAAGCCCGTAGTTTCTTGGTCCCGCCAGAGTTGAACATGCCCAAAGCCGTGACGGCCACATTTGGCAGATATCCTGCGTTCCCGCTGATGGGGGCCGGTCCCACTTCAGTCCAACTCGGGCTGGCGGTGCTGCTGGAGAACACGCCCACGTCGGTAGCGACGTACACCGTTCCCGTTGTCGGAGTGGAGCCGCCGTCGACCAACAGCGCGTTGGCCGGCGCATCGGGCAGATTGTTTGGCAGGGTGCCGGTGAAGTCTATCCACGACGCGCCCGCGTTGCTCGTCTTCCACACATGGGAGACGTGAAAGCCCATGATCGTGACGTATGCGGTGGCGCCGGTTCCGTCCGAGGTGTCGATCGCGACTGCGGAGACGGGAAAGCCTCCCGGATTTATCGCACCCGTGCGGTCGAGCCAACTTCCGGCGCCAACGCTGGCGTTAGGAGTAATCCAGATGTGTCCCCCCGTAGGCATCAGCGGTCCGAGGCCGTCTGTTCCGGCGTAGATCACGTTGGAGAATCCGTTCGAATCCTTGATCCCTCCAGCGGCCACCGAACGCACCAGGTTGACTTCGTTTCCGGTGCAGCTGCCAGCGCCTCCAGTTTCGAAGTCATTGGTCAAGACTGTGAAACTCATGCCGGCCGTTGTTCCGCGCCACACTCGGCACGTACCCACGATCAGCTCACCGGAATTTTGCGGATCCAAAATATATGGCGTGTAAAACGCGCCGAAGTCCCCGCCCACCGTGGCGTTGCTGACCACCTCGGTAAAATCCTGCGCATGACAGGCGATGCCGGAGCTGCATCGCTGAACGCTGACATCAGTGTTGGCGGTGAACCACTCGGTCGGGTTGTTGGGATTGATTGCGTTGTAACCGCCGTCGCCCGAGTTTACATTCAGCCAATTGCTGCCGCTTTCCGACGTGGCCGTAGCCGGCGAGCCGTTATCTTGCGTTCCTCCTAGAATCGTCTGCGGATCGTTAGGATGCTGCGAGAAGGAAACGAACTGCGTCATCGAGCCCAGCGTCTGATTCAGGCTGTCGAATTGATTGCTGCCGCCGCAGGTTCCGGACGTCAGACCGGTATAACCGTCCAGTGCGCGGTAGATTCCCCCGTCATTGGCGAAATACATGACGACCTGCGTGTTGTTGTTGACCTGCATGAATGCCAAGTCGTGCTGATCAGGATGAACGTGCGCGATCGAACCGAAATCAGGCGGACAGCCATAAACATGGG
The DNA here is from genome assembly GCA_013290025.1 of Acidobacteriota bacterium. Taxonomy (GTDB): domain Bacteria; phylum Acidobacteriota; class Terriglobia; order Terriglobales; family Acidobacteriaceae; genus JABCYV01. The sequence continues at coordinate 9,858 of JABCYV010000024.1, read as the reverse complement.
TCAGGTTCAGGAATGTGGCATCGGGAGGAGGAGCGGGCGTGACATTCGGACTGCAGGTAGGGAACGTATTAGAGACCACGCATTTGTAGAGATTGATTGCGCCGGCATAGAGATCGGTCGCAGTCGCTCCATCGGGTACGGCCGCGAGTTCAAGATTGTAGGTTCCCTGGGAAGTTCCGCAGCCGCCAAAAGCGTCGCCGCAGGCGGTGATGCCAGTATCGGTGAGCTCGGTCCAGGAATTGCCGCCGTCATTTGTTCGCCAGATGCCTTGATCGTTGTCGCTGCTGTCGACATACCACATGTACATCTCGTTACGGCCAGGCACGACGGCAATCTCTCCACGGTAAATCGGACAAGCCAGCGAGGTGGGATTGGCCGGACAAACGAACGGGCTCAGCCCACCCGGTTGGTTGGCGAGGCGGCTCCAATTGATTCCGTCACTCGACGAATAAAAGCCGTGATAACGCAGCGCCGCAAAAAACACTCCGGCGACCGCGTTGTAGACTACCGAGCTTGCTGAATCAGGCGCGATAGTAAGCCCTCCGTCTTTGATATTCGCGTAGGTCCAGGACTGACCACCGTCGGTCGAATAGTAGAGTCCGCGGTTGGCGGAAACTGGATTCTCCAGCCCTTCAATCACGCCCTGGGTTGCGCCTGCCGCCGCAGCCGCCACCAGGCTGGGAGTCGCCGTGCTGAAAGCTATTTTGCTGAAGCCCAGCCCCGCGAACGAGCGCGTGCCCGTGCTGTCCTGCGTAGTCAAAGTCCAAGTATTGCCGGCGTCGGTGGAACGCAGAATGCCTAAGCCGTAGTAGGAATCTGCCGAGCTGTCGGTTTCTCCCGTACCCACCAAGACAACACTCTTCCCAGGATCAGTATTTCCTGGCTGGATTGCTATCGAGCCGATGGCCAGCGTGGCTTGCGTGTCAGTGAGCGGACTCCAAGTAACACTTGAAGGATTCGAGCTAAGCGGGCCAGCGTTGAGAGACTTCCAAAGCCCGCCGTACGCGCCGCCAACATAAACCGTATTGCCGGTAGTGTCGGCTGGATCAACCGCAACGGCCGTGGCGCGCCCAGAAACCCAGTTGTAATCCTGGCCGCCGAATCCGGTCGCATCGGATGCCAGTGGCGCCGGTCCCAGGGATGTCCATCCGGCGGCGGTGGAGAATGCATTGGCCCCCGTGTTCTGCTCCGCGGCAAGGCGCGCGGCTCGCAACTGCATCTTCTGCAGGTGAGCGCGATAGCGTAGTGAGGCCGCCGACCGTCCAGGGACGACGCGTCCGTGCATGAACCATTGTTTGCGCCGGCCAGCCTGGTCTTGGTCGGAATCGCTCGGCGACGCGCCTTGCGCTCGAGCCTTTGCGCCCTGTCCGAAGAAGCGGCGCTGGCGAGAATTAGGAATGAGAATGCGAAAACAGAGAAAGACCTGGGGACGCAAATGGCCATCTGGGAGACCCGTCTAGTCAACGACTACCATGCGTCACTCAGGACTGGAACCCTCGGCAACGCACAATTTTCGTTTCTGTGTCTAAACGGGAAGACCAGGTGGATAGTAGAGGGCTACACGAAAGTTGACTTGACAGGCGCCAGTTGCTCGCCTTCAATCTCTCCCAGAGTTGAACGTGGAAGCCACGCTATGTCCCATGACCAGCATTTCGCTCCCTTGTCAGGCGAAACAAAGCTGACAGCGCGTCATCGATTTTCCGCCGTTCCTCGGGACTGATGTACTCATCCTGGGTCAACCGCCTATGAATGGCCTTGTGAGCAGCATCAATGCGTTTATCTAGTTCGGTCGGGTTATATTCCAGCAGAGCCGCTTCGTACAGCTCGCGCCAATTGGGTTGAGACATAGACCCTCCTGTCACGTTGCGTGTCATCTTAAGCAGATGGGGAGGTTTAGTAAAGAGCTTCGTTGGATGGGCTCGGGGTGGATGCTTTCTGCAAGAGTCGGAGCATTGATGTTCGTGGCAAGAGCAATTCGTTCGCGGAAAATTGCGCTTCCAGCGGCTCTCAATCGGTGAAATCGGTTGCCTACAGCAGTAATCGGTGACCCCGCCAGCCCACACCGCATGCTTGGATGATTGCAATTCTTTGGTCAGGTCCTTCGGTAACGTCTTATTTTCCCAACATGGGAACATAATGGGTTACACGGGTGACTCAACTCTTGCAGACTGAAGCCAATAATAGACCGCCGCGAATGCAGTTTGCACATACGACTCCGGCCGTCCTTCGCTTCCAGAATGGACGCCGCATACGGGGCAAGTTGCAAGTCATTTCCATCAGCGGCGGACTGCTGAATTTGTCGAGCCTCCTGGAACAGGGCTCTCGCGTCAAATTGATGTTCCTGACGGACGCGGGGACAGTTCTTGGCACAGCAGAAATGTTGCCTTCGGTCTCAGACTCCCTGCAGCCGTTCCGATTTGTTGCGATCGATGAAAACCATGAGCGCAGGCTCCGAGATGTCATTCAGTCATCGGCCGATCAGAGCCGTCGTGAGCAGCGATCGATGGTCAACGACAGGGCATCGTGACGTAACGCCAGTGATTCTCAGTTGCTGAAATCACGTTTACATTAGTTGTCGGTGAACAGAATATTACTTAAGATAACCTGGCCCAACCCAAAAGGAGACAGTCCATGAAAACGCTTCTGACATTGCTCTTGGCGTGTGCTTGTTTGCCCCTAGCCCTTGCCGACAACGAGAAGGAGCAGGAGCGGGTGAAAGAGTCTGGGGCAGTCCTGAAAGAAATCCTCAACATCCCCGACGACATTCCTCAGGATCTGCTAGACAAAGCCGAGTGCCTGGTCGTTTTACCTTCAGTCAAGAAGGGCGCGTTCGGAATCGGCGGTAGCTTCGGCCGGGGCGTCATGATCTGCCGCAGCGGACAGCACTATACTGGCCCATGGGGACCGCCCGCCATGTACGCGCTTGAAGGCGTTAACATCGGCTTTCAGCTGGGCGGCGAAGCCACCGATTTCGTCCTGCTGGTGATGAATCCCAAAGGAGCACGGTCGCTGCTGAGCAGTAAAGTCAAGCTTGGCGCCGATGCCTCCGCTGCTGCTGGCCCGAAGGGACGCTCCGGCGAAGCCGCCACCGACGTCGTCATGAACGCCGAAATTCTCTCTTACTCCCGCGCCAAAGGATTGTTCGCGGGCATCTCGCTCGAAGGTTCGACCTTGCGCTCCGACGGCGGCGCCAACGAAAAGCTGTATGGTCGGAAGCTAAGTGCGAAAGACATCATTCGACTGGGCAAGGTGAAGACTCCCGCTTGTGCCCAGGAGTTAGTAGCTCTTCTCGACAGGAAAAGCCCCAAGAATCACTCCGAGCCGAAGTCGCTGCAATAACTCACCAGGGCCCTCACCAGACGACCTCGCCGAAGACTGTGGAGCCGTCGATGGTATTTCCCTGCTGAGTGTCGTCTTTTCGCAGCCGTTTTCGATATTAGTGTATAGAGGGCCAGATAGGTTGCTGCCCCTATTTGCCGGCGAGAGGTGTCGTATGACCATAGAGTACAAGGCGATTTGGATCGCAATGCTGATTTTTCTGGCGGTTGCGGGAAGTGGACAGCGTGGCCCTGCGATCGTCCCTAATGGGGCACATTTCCCGAATCCCGGTGGCACCTCGAGCACTTACAGCACAGCCGGCGGCATTGATTTGACCGGGCCGTTTTTTCAAAGTATGGGAACTAACGGCCGCTCCTGCGGGTCCTGTCATCAGCCGAGCGATGGGATGTCAGTTTCCGCTGCCCATGTGCAGCAGCGATTCGATACGACCCAGGGCCTGGACCCTATTTTCCGTACGGTCGACGGTTCCAACTGTAACCACGACATCGACGTTTCCACGGTCGAAGCACGGAGCGCCGCGTATAGCCTGTTGCGGACGCGCGGTCTTATCCGGATTGCGATACAGGTTCCCGCCAATGCGGATTTCGCTGTCGTTTCCGTGGATAATCCGTACGCTTGCGGCGAGACCGATACCATTTCGCAATACCGGCGCCCGTTGCCGTCCACTAATCTCAGTTTCTTGAGCGCGGTGATGTTTGACGGTCGGGAATCGTCCCCGCTTACGGGCACAATCAAAATCCTTCCCACGAATTATCCGCAGTCCCTGCGCAGCGATCTCCTGCACCAGTCGGTGGACGCAACGACGGGGCATGCACAAGGAGACGGCACCAGGCCCACCCCCGCCGAGCAACAGCAAATAGTGGACTTTGAGATGGCGTTGTTCACGGCGCAGGCTACCGGCCGCGGTACCGGCAACTTGGACGCGCGGGGTGCCACTGGTGGTCCAAAGCCGCTCATCAGTCAACCGTTCTTCATCGGGACCAATTCGCAAATCCCCGTGTTCGAGAATCCAGCCAGTGGCCCGTTCAATCCAGCGATCTTCAACACCTTCGACGCTTGGGCGGGGCTACCCTATAACGATCCTCGCGCAGCGGTTGCGCGCGGACAGCTTGTATTCAATTCCAAGCCCATCAGCATCACCGGAGTGGCTGGGTTGAATGACGATAAGGCGGCCGGCGGGCTTGTCACCGGCGGCATTCCCGTGATCGCCGGATTCTGCGGCACGTGCCACGACACGCCGAATGTTGGCAATCATTCCTTCCCCACGCCCTTGAATATTGGCACCGGTGAGCCCACCCCGGCAAATCAGTCCATTAACTTAGGGGGCCTCGACCTAAGCTATCTGCCGAAGATCACGGTTCGCAGCAATGTCACGGGCGAAGAGAAGACCACCAGCGACCTCGGGCAGGCATTGATTGATGGTAGGTTCGACCACGTCGGCAAGATCAAGGGACCGATTCTGCGCGGTCTATCCGCCCGCGCCCCGTATTTTCATAACGGGTCGGCTCAGAGCCTGCTAGACGTCGTCCATTTTTATGAAGTGCGCTTTGGCGTCGTCTTCACGCCACAGGAAGAAGCGGACCTCGTCGCCTTCTTGAGCTCGCTGTGACCCTTCTGACGGAGCGCTGTCGGTATTGACGACATGAGTTTTAGTCAGGCTGCTTTGTTTGGAAGGGATGCAATCTTCCCCAGCTTGACCAGGCGCGCCACTATTGATCCGACCGTGCGACTGTGAGTCTTGGCGATTTCGTGAAAGTCGATGCCGCGCCGGACCTCTTCGCAGACCTGAGTGTCTTCGGTTCGAGTCCATGTCCTGCCCGCATTGACCGGACGCGTCCGCTCCCGCTGCTCCAGTTGGGCGAGCGCTCCTAGGGCACGGTTCAAAGCTTTTACGGTCTCCGCCTGCCGGCAAACCGAATTGGCTTCTAGGGCTTCCCCGGTTTGCGGGTTCACTCCATTCGCCAGCGCTCGCATGATCTTCAACGCCTCCTGAATCTCCATCGGTCGCATCTCCTTTGGCTCGAGCGTAGCCTTGGTAAGTCTGCTGCCGTTGTGATCCGCGAACATGCCGCCACTCGGAACGCCCGTTTTGGGAATCACAGATTCTCTGCGATTACACTCTTGAACCTTTAACCGCAAAGCTCGCGAAGAACCCGCGAAGGTCGCCGAGAAAGGCAGAAGACGCAAGTGTGAAATTTACGTATATTGGTTCGCGCGGGAACGAAGAACTCAACTCCATGGATTGGCAGGCATTTGCACTCACAATTCGGCTGGCGGTATTGGTGGCCGCAATTCTGATGGTACTGGGGCTGCCAATCGCCTACTGGCTGGCGTATTCGCGTTGGCGTTGGAAATTTCTGGCCGAAGCGGTGGTCGCGCTGCCTATTGTTCTGCCGCCCACTGTGCTCGGTTTTTACGTTTTGGTAGCGCTCGGCCCTCGCAGTCCGCTGGGCCGCTGGTGGGAAACTCTAACCGGCCACACCCTGGCGTTTACCTTCGAAGGCCTGGTTATTGGATCGATTATCTACAGCCTGCCTTTCGCGGTGCAGCCCTTCGCTTCCTCGTTTTCCGCAATCGATCCGAGGTTGATCGCAGCCTCAGCAACCCTGGGCGCCTCCAGGCTGCGGACTTTCTTTCGCGTAATTCTGCCCTTATCCGTCTCCGGGGTCGTGACCGGTGTGGCGTTAAGCTTTGCTCACACCATGGGAGAATTCGGCGTGGTGCTGATGGTCGGCGGCAACATCCCCGGCGTCACACGCACAGTTTCGATCGATATCTACGATAAGGTGCAAGCCTTCAACTTCACAGCTGCCAATCTGACCGCGCTGCTGTTGCTCATGATTTCATTTGCGATCCTGTCGGTGGTGTACGCTCTGAACCGCAGAGTGTGGGTGATATGGCGCTGGAAATAGCTTGTTTGTCATCCTGAGCGTAGTCGAGCGATTCGCTCGCGAATTGCTCGACGGAGTCGAAGGATCTCTACAAGCCGGGGTTTTTGCGCTCTAGACTGATATGGACATGGCGAAAGCCCACGCCGATTCGATAGAGACAGTCCCATTGGTATCCACGGCCGCATCTTCCCAGGTTCTTTCTGTACAAGTTCGCAAGCGGTTTGCCGATGGTTTCGAACTCAACTCGGAGTTCACTATTCCATCAGGCATCACCATCGTTTTTGGCGCGTCCGGGGCAGGGAAGACAACACTGCTTGATTGCATAGCCGGACTCACCGTACCCGACGCGGCCCAGATCGCAATTGGGAGCCAGATTCTTGTGGACGATGCGCAGGGAATAAATCTTGCGGTGCGGTTCCGCCGGGTCGGCTACGTCTTCCAGGACCTCGCGCTTTTTCCTCATCTCAGTGTCGACAAAAATATTCAGTATGGACTTGCCGCCATGGATGAAAACGCGAAGCGTTTGAGAACCGATGCGATCCTCGAATCTTTCCGCATCCCGCAGCTTCGCGGTCGCAAGCCCGCCGAGATTTCCGGCGGCGAACGCCAGAGAGTGGCGCTGGCCCGTGCGCTCGTGACCGAGCCGTGCATTCTTCTGCTCGACGAGCCATTGGCAGCGCTCGACGCCCCCACCAAGTCGAAGATTATCGATGACTTGCGGGCTTGGAACCAGGCCCATCGTATTCCGATCCTTTATGTGACCCACAGCCGTGACGAAGTCTTTGCCCTCGGAGAGCGCGTGCTGGTCCTGGAAAATGGCCGGATTATCGCGCAGGGCACGCCTCATGAAGTAATGACGGCTCCGCGTCAGGAAACCGTGGCGCAGCTCGCCGGCTTCGAGAATATTTTTGACGCGACGGTACTTGCCGCACATCCGGATCGTGGCACCATGACCTGTCAGATTGTGGGCAGCAGCGTTGAGTTGGAAACGCCGTTGGTGCGGTCGGAAGTAGGTTCGGTACTCCGCGTCGGAATCCGCGCCGGCGACATCTTGCTGGCCACCGTCGCGCCAGCCGGGCTGAGTGCACGCAACGTGATTCAAGGCCGCATCGTTTCTCTTGCGCAACGCGACGTGATGGTGGTGGGTAAGATCGATTGTGGAGTCGAAATAGAAGTTCACCTTACTTTGGCGGCTCGAGATTCACTTCATCTTCAGCCTGGACGCGAAGTATGGCTCGTGCTGAAGACTCACTCTTGCCACCTGATGGCAAATTGACATCCAAAGCCTAGACACCGCAAGTAGACGCCGATATCATCACTAGCGCTTCCGCGCTTCCACGATCCGCTCCATCTCAATTACTCCCGCCCACTGGCCGTTTCGCTTCTCGCCGTAAATCAGCCGGCCCCCGAGGATCTGGGCTGCAGCCTCCGGGGGGACATCGCTGTGATAGCCAAAAAAGCGCCTCTTCCATTCCTGCCACTGTTCCCAATGCTCGAGCCATGGATGAGCGGGCTCCCACTTGGTGGAGAAAACCAGCGCTACGTCGAAACTGGAACGGAGATCGGCAGCTGACACGAGCTGCTCGACAGTAAAGTTTTCAATACGGAGAACTCGCATCGGCCGTGTCACGTAGCCGAGATAAGGCCAGGTCAGTTCATCGCTCGCCGGCCACGCGGTTAGTACTCGTGCCGTGCGATAACGGGCCTCAAGCAGGGTCTCCGCATCCTGATGCAACCGAATGTAATCACGATAGGCGAGATTGTCCTCGAGGGAAAATCCATAAGGGGGATTCACGAACAGCGCGGCTGCGAATGCCAGCACAACAATCGCTATCACACCTCGCCACAGCCGCACTCTGCGCCACAAGGTGGACACGCAGACAATAATCACCAGTGGAACTACCGGCAGCATGTAACGCGCCAGCACGGCCCCGCCCACCAAGGCCATTGCCACCACATAAGTTACGACTACCGAGAGGAACGCAAGTTGCACCCCGAGCGCGATTCGCGGGCGCTCTCCATTGGGTTGGTCGCTATCATGCAACGGCGGCAGCCACATCGCCAGCAGCGCCGCCAATGTGAGCACGTACAGATTCAGATATCCCGTCACCTGAAATATCCGAAGTCCAAACGCGAGCACCATGCGCAGAGGATGCAGGGTGGCCTCTACGTTGTAATGGAAAAATTCAGGGTTGCCGAATACAAAGCCGGTGCGCTCGTAGTGATATGCATACCAGCATCCGAGCGGAATTAGCGGCAAGAGAAGTAACGCGGATTTCCAACTGCGCTCCTGAGTCAGACAAAGGGGCTCACTCTGCTCCTCGTGAGTGAGCAACGGACAAAGGAACTCCCATAGAAACAAAGCCAGAGGAGCCAGGATCGCCGTCTCCTTGGCGAACGCAGCCGTCGAGAACCAAACTGCCGTTGCAGTAAGACGCTTGTCCACGTAGGAGCGCAAGCCCCAAAAGGTCAGTCCCGCTGCCGCGAGGTCCAGGTGGGCGAGTGAGCTTTGCGCGAAGAATACCGGATAAAGTGCGGTGCACACCGTCGCAGCCCAGGCGACTTCGATATTTGCGACTCTTTGCGCCAGCCGGAAGACACCGAGCAGAGAAAATGCTGCGAGCAGCAGCATCGCCGTACGGGTCACTGCGGGGAAGTAGCCAGCAATCTTCCACCACGCAGCCAGGTATGCCAGCACCAGGGGCGGGTGCGCATTGGATGGAGTTGAATACGGAACCAGGATTCCAGTCAGCAGCAGATCACGCGCTGCGGGTACGTAATATCCGGCCTCGTCCCAGAAGTAGGGCAAACGCAGGAGCGGCAGGTGCAGTACCAACACAGCAAGAAAGAGCACCGCGAAAACTAGTATGGGCTTCAATTGTGGTGCTGAGAGCGCGGCGCGCGACCCCGACGCCATTTAGTGCACCGGCCCAGGCGACATCATCCGCGGATCGAGTTTGATTTCGCCAAACGTGCTTTCGTAGCCGGCCACGTTCTGCTGCAGGATGGCGGTCAAGGCCTTGGCCTGCTGCGGGCTCAGATAAACGCCCTGGAAGTTCTGTACGTCCACCTGAGTTTCGCTTTGTTGCTGTAGGGTGCCAAACACTAGGAAGAAATCCCAGACATTCACTCGTACCTGCACGCTGTTGGCGTAGCTCTCACGATAATCCGGCCGATTGACCAGCTTGATGTTGGGCTGCGTTGGATTCGCCATAGGCTAGACAGTGTAGCGTAGCCAGAGCCCGCAGCCGAAATCCCGAGCGATTCGTCCATGCCTCACACGAATACAAGGGCATTTAATCAGGCTGTTGGGCAAATTGAATCAGCCTTCGTTGATCTGCCAGGCGATACAATAGGACAAATCGAGGATCGCCGGGATGGTGGAATGGCAGACACGCACGGCTTAGGACCGTGTGCCGCAAGGCGTGCAGGTTCGACTCCTGTTCCCGGCACCATTCTTGACCACGACGCCTTCTGCCGCTAGTCTTAGAAACCCATCTGCATTTTGCTACAATCCCAACCCGAGGGGGAATACATGGACATACTCGCGCAGTTAAAGGCTGCACGTGACAAAGCCGCATTCGAGTTAGGTCGACTGGAGGCTGCTGTTTCTGCGTTATCAGGGTTC
>JABCYV010000023.1 GCA_013290025.1 Acidobacteriota bacterium | reverse complement strand
GACAACAATGTAGCGGAATACGTGGCGCTGTTGGAGGCCCTTCAGTGCGCTTTGACGCTCAACGCCACGATCCTTCATGTCTACTCTGATTCCCAAATCATGGTCAGACAGATGACGGGCGTATACATCTGCCGTAGTCCGCGCCTCTATTCCCTTAATTGGACCTGCCAGAAGTTGGCACGGACGCTTGCTTTCTCCATATCCCATATCAGTCGGGAGCACAACGCCGAGGCCAACGGGCTGGCTAACTCCGCCGCACGCAAGCAAGCCTGAAGACAGTGGGGGAATCAAACGACCAGCGGGATGGGCCTGGAGTCGCAGCTGGTCTGCACGCGCACTGATTGCGGGCCGTGACGGGGCACCTAATGTGCGTATCGCACTGAACTGAAACTTTGGCGAGATAGTAAGCCGTATCGCATCTCCCGCGAACGAAACCCGGATTTTACCCGGTTCTATCTCGTCGTCAGAATTGACAAGCAGCCCAACTTCCTGGACTGGACGCTGGTTATCGGAGATTGCATTCATAACCGTAAGCGTACGGGCTGTACCATCTTGACGGAGGCTACCCTCGGCGTTTACGGGGGGCTCGGAAGGTGGATGAGACGGGAGTGAGCGTCCGCCAGACTTTCACACGGCACTGTCCATTTCACGGGCGGTGCCGCTATTTCTCTTTCAGGACAATTTGAGCACTCTTCGTTTCTTAGCGGCTCGGTTCATCATGTGTTTGAGTGGGGAGGCTTCGGCATGCTCCTTCGTAATCATGCTGATTTGGTTCGCCAGATGGACATAAATCATGAGCGTCTCCAAGTTTCGGTGACCAGTTATCCGTTGCAGACCGTGAAGCGTGCCGCCGTTGACAAGGTACATCGTGCAGAAGAAATGCCGCACGGTGTGAGCCGAAATCGTGTTCTCGCCAAGTATTTTGTCCAACCCTGTTCGCTTTAGGTTGTCTTCAAAAGATTGCCTAAAGGTGTCAGGTGAACACTCTCCTCCAAATCTGCTGATGAAGACCTTCTTGCAGTCCTCGTGGGCAAACTGAAGTCTCGCCCGCATCCATTCTCGTATCAACTGACCGGTGGTTTCCAAATCAAACGGCACCAACCTTTCGCCCGTCTTCCCATCCAAGTTGACGAGCCCGACGTCCCATTTGAAATCGTCGGGTTCGAGATTGCAGACTTCTCCAATTCTTGCCCCAGTATCGAGCATGACACAGACGGCAGTGTAATCGCGCAATCCCCAGATGACCAATCGGTCGAACCCTTGGCGAAACATTTCCATTTGCTCAACCGAAGGGATAAACGTTCTGCGAATTTCTTTGCCGATACGCGGGAGCACTCTGACGAATGAAGTCAACCCACGGCAGGCAGGGTCTCGTTCGACCCACTTGAGAAACGCTTTCAGGCTGATGAGATATTTCCGTTGTGTAGCTTTGCTCCAGCCGTTCGATTGCAAATGCTCGACGTAATCGAGGATGAGCGATTCCGTCAATTGCCCATAGTGCGTGATCTCGCGACTCCGCACGAAGTCAAAGAACTGTTTTAAATCCCAACGATACTCGACAATCGTGCGAGGTTTGACCGCCCGTGTCGCACCGTAGATGCCCAGTTTGCGGCTGCGAAGGAATTGCGTCTCAGCGTCGTCCCACCGCAACTCACCCTTGTCTATTCCCCAGGCCCCTTTCGCGTTGTTGGCTCGTGATGCAGGAGCCTTGCGAATTTCCCCATGCGTGTTTCTGTCTGAATTTGTCACCGTCTGGTTTCCTCATTTCGAAGTGGATTTTGCGCCCACAACCGTCTTACGGATTTATATGTAAACGAATGAGCGCAACTCCCTTTCCCTGCAACCAGAGTGCAAGAGTGACAACCGTCTTAGCAAGTTACCAAAGTCGTGTAAGTCGTTGATAATCGCGGGCTTGGGATGGTCTTATTCGTAGCCAGACGCTCTATCCAACTGAGCTAAGGGCGCGAAAACACTGGGGTTTCTGCACTGCGGATTCTGCAAGCCTTCTAACCGCTTGACTCAAACCAATGCGGCTGGAGTCCATTCGGTCGCAATACATCGTAAGTGAATGCCGAGCGTGGCGTCAAACGGATCGCGGCATGTAGCGGGCTTCGAGTATCACAATTTGTCGATATCTCGTCATCGTTGGCGATAATTGATTCGCAAGTAATGCACAGGCACTGTAACAGTATTTTCATCTGGCGGGAGCAGGCTCATGCCGCTGCGAGAGGTGTAGCATCTTAGATGATTCAACTAGGAGAGCATTTTGTGACGACTCACCTTGCCTCCCCCGCCTTCGGAACCCCTAAATCTTCCAACCAGACTCTCACCCCAGAGGAACTGCGAACGATCCACGCCTATTGGCGCGCTGCAAACTATCTTTCGGTAGGCCAGATTTACCTATATGCCAATCCGCTTTTGCGCGAGCCGTTGAAAATTACTCACGTGAAGCCCCGATTGCTTGGACATTGGGGCACAACTCCGGGACTGAACTTCGTTTACGTTCATTTCAATCGGCTCATTAAAAAATACGATCTCAACGTGATTAACATCACGGGGCCTGGTCACGGAGGGCCTGGAATTGTGGCCAATACCTATCTGGAAGGGACCTACACGGAGCTATACCCCGATATCCGGCAGAATGAAGAGGGTATGAGGAAGCTGTTCAAACAGTTCTCCTTTCCCGGCGGAATTCCTAGCCATGCTGCTCCGGAAACTCCCGGTTCAATCAACGAGGGCGGAGAACTCGGTTACTCCCTCGCTCATGCGTACGGAGCCGTGTTTGACAATCCGGACCTGCTGGCCTGCTGCGTTGTCGGCGATGGCGAAGCAGAGACCGGTGCGTTGGCTACGAGCTGGCATTCCAACAAATTTCTCAACCCCGCACGGGATGGCGCAGTACTTCCGATTCTGCATTTGAACGGGTACAAGATCGCGAACCCCACTGTGCTCGGACGCTTGAGCGACGATGAACTCACCCAACTTTTTAATGGATACGGATACAAATCCTACTTCGTCGAAGGACATGAGCCCGAGCCCATGCACCAACTTATGGCGTCCACACTGGAAACCATAATCGCGGAGATCAGGGGGATTCAGGAGGATGCTCGCTCCAATGAATCCGGGAATCGTCCCATATGGCCGATGATCATTCTGCGCACCCCGAAGGGCTGGACGGGCCCGAAATTCGTGGATGGCAAGCCGGTTGAGGGTACGTGGCGCGCTCACCAAGTGCCAGTCACAGACTTGAACACCAAGCCGGACCACCTCAAGATCCTGGAAGATTGGATGAAAAGTTATCGGCCCCAGGAACTTTTCGACGAAAGCGGCAAGTTTCATCGAGAGCTAGCCGAGCTGGCACCAAAAGGCGACCGGCGGATGGGCGCCAATCCCCATGCAAACGGCGGCTTGTTACTCAAGAATCTGCTCATGCCGGATTTTTGCGACTACGCCGTGAAGGTACTCAAGCCGGGCACTGAGACTGGAGAAGCCACGAAGGTCCTCGGCACTTTCTTGCGCGATGTCATGAAGTTAAATATGAATTCCAAGAACTTTCGGGTATTCGGTCCTGATGAAACTGCTTCGAATCGCCTGGATGCTTTGTACGAGGTCACAGACAAAATCTTCATGGAGCCTCTTCTGCCTACCGACGAGCATGAATCCACCACTGGGCGGGTCATGGAAATGCTCAGCGAGCACATGTGTCAGGGCTGGTTCGAGGGCTATTTGCTAACGGGGCGTCACGGCTTTTTTTCGTGTTACGAAGCATTTATCCATATTGTTGACTCCATGTTCAACCAGCACGCGAAGTGGCTGGAGGCGACTCGGGATATCTCGTGGCGTCGACCAATTGCTTCTCTAAACTATCTTTTGACATCGCACGTCTGGCGTCAGGACCACAACGGCTTCAGTCACCAGGATCCCGGCTTCATCGATTTCGTTATGAACAAGAAAGCGGATATTGTGCGGGTTTATCTTCCGCCTGACGCCAATACCCTGCTTTCTGTTGCCGACCACTGCCTGCGCAGCCGCCACTACATCAATGTGATTGTCGCCGGGAAGCAGCCAGCCCTCCAATGGCTCGACATGACTGCCGCAATTGAGCACTGCACGAACGGAATCGGAATCTGGTCGTGGGCGAGCACCGATCAGAACAGCGAGCCCGACGTGGTGATGGCCTGCGCCGGCGATGTCCCCACGCTCGAAACTCTGGCTGCCGTCGACCTGCTCCGGCAGAATTTCACGGATATAAAAATACGGGTCGTGAACGTAGTCGATCTGATGACACTGCAACCTCGCTCGGAACATCCCCACGGAATCTCGGACTACGATTTTGATTCAATGTTCACCACCGACAAACCTGTAATCTTCGCCTACCACGGCTATCCTTGGCTGATTCATCGCCTCACCTATAGACGGCAGAATCACGACAACTTCCACGTCCGCGGATATAAAGAAGAAGGCACGACGACTACGCCTTTCGACATGACGGTGCTGAATGATCTTGATCGTTATCATCTCGCGGGCGACGTCGTGGATCGTGTGCCTCGGCTTCAGCGCATAGGGGCGCATTTCAAGCAGTTCCTACGCAACAAACTCGTGCAGCACAAGCAATACATCCAGGAACATGGGGATGACATGCCAGAAGTGCGCGATTGGACTTGGCCTTATTGACGCATGAAAGTTCTGGTGCTGAATTCGGGTTCCAGTAGCCAAAAGAGCAGCCTGTACGACATTGGAGACGTTCTGCCGAATGATCCGCCCGCCTGTCTCTGGCAGGCCAAGATCGAATGGGAGGGCGAATCCGCAGAAGCGGAGATCAAGAGCGGGCGCGGATTCACCAGAAGAAACCGGATTCAGGTTTCCTCTCGTGCCCAAGCGATCGAGCATTTGCTGGGTACTTTGTGGAAGGGTGAAGCGAGCGCCGTACGATCGCCCTCGGAGATTGACGTCGTCGGACACCGGGTGGTGCACGGTGGTCCGGAATTTGAGGACCCGGTTGTCATCACGGCGGAAGTAAAATCGGCGATCGCGAGTGTTTCCGCCTTTGCTCCTCTGCATAATCGCGCCGAGCTGGAGGGCATGGAAACCATCGAGAAACTGCTGGGGGCGGTGCCTCAAGTCGCGGTTTTCGACACTGGTTTTCACAAGACGATGCCGTTGTATGCGGCGGTGTACCCCGGACCGTACGAATGGTTCGCATCGGGGATCCGACGGTACGGTTTTCATGGCATCAATCACAAATATTGTGCCCGGCGTGCGGCGCACTTGTTGGGGAGAGATTTGAATTCGTTCAAGCTGGTGACTTGTCATCTGGGAAACGGTTGTTCTCTGGCGGCCATTCACAACGGGAAGAGTGTGGATACCACGATGGGATTCACGCCGCTGGAAGGTTTGATGATGGGCACTCGTTCCGGCTCGGTTGATCCGGGGATCCTCACCTACCTGCTGCGCCAAAGTAAGCATACGGGAGAACAGCTCGATGAACTTCTCAATGAACACTCTGGCCTGTTGGGAATCTCGGATGTGTCAGGAGACATGCGTGAAATCCTGTCCGCCGTCAGAAAAGGACACGAAAGGGCAAAGCTTGCCTTCGACATCTACGTCCACCGTTTGCGCTCAAGTATCGGCGCCATGATCGCGGTACTGGGTGGAATTGACGCCTTGGTTTTTACCGCAGGAGTGGGAGAGAATTCGCCAGACGTGCGGGCTGCCGCTTGCGAGAATCTCCAGTATGTCGGCCTCAAACTTGATCCAAAGAAGAATGCAGAGTCGCCTGCGGACGAGGAGATCTCCGCTCCTGATTCGGTGGTGCGCGTGATCACCATTCGAGCTGAAGAAGACTGGGAGATTGCCCGGGATTGCTGGGAACTCGTAGATAAGAACCAAACCCAGCGGCAGGAACAGCATACGTAGCCGGCGCTGACGTCAGACTGACAACAATCTCACAGGTTTCGTCTCTGCGGTATTGCTCCCTAATGGTTCGATGAGCCATTCTCTGGCTCGTGCTTTCTGCGAGGCGCTAACGAATCGCATCCTCGGGCGTCTGCTCAAACGGACGAGTTTGCTACATTGATGCGCCCGAGGATAGAGCCCGATGATTCGAATGGTTAAGAAGATTTCTGGGATGATTTTCTGCTGCGCGCTCATCGCCGTGCCTGTGTTGACGCAAGAGGCAAGCCCAGGTTCAATCGCGAGCCCGCCAGCGTTTACCGTTCCGGCTGCTGCCGCAACCCAGCCGCTCGACGTCAAGGCCGCGGTGGACGCTTATCTGGCCACCGTCCCAGCGGATAAACGCGCCCGTTCCGACGCCTACTTTGAGGGCGGGTACTGGCTCATCCTGTGGGATTTCGTGGTTACAGCGCTGGTGATGTGGTTGATGCTGCATTTTCGCTGGTCGGCGCGGATGCGCGGCCTTGCCGAGCGCATCACTCGCTTTCGCCCTCTGCAAACCGTTATCTATGGCGTGCAGTTCATTCTCGCTCTCACCCTAATTACCTTTCCTTGGACAATATACGAAAGCTACTTCCGCGAGCATAAATATGGGCTGTTGAATCAGACCTTTGGGCCCTGGCTCCAGGACCAGCTGATTATGTTAGCGGTCAATACCTTGCTGGGTGCGCTCTTCCTCATGCTCCTGTTTGGCGTGATACGCCGCACAGGAAAAAACTGGTGGGTTTGGGGATCAGTGATTTCGGTGATTTTTCTGGCCTTTGTTTTCCTGATCTCACCAGTTTTCATTTTCCCGTTGTTCAACAAGTACACCAAGCTCGAAGATCCACGTATCAGGGATCCTATTCTCAGCATGGCGCGGGCCAACGGCATTCCGGCCACCGACGTCTACGAATTTGATGCTTCGCGGCAGTCTGACCGGGTAAGCGCCAACGTGAGCGGCTTTGCGGGAACGACTCGCATCTCGCTCAACGACAACTTGCTGAAGCGATGTACGCTGCCGGAAATCGAGACCACCATGGGACACGAGATGGGTCACTATGTCCTGAGCCATCAGTACAAAGGGCTGGTGTTCCTTGCCGTGGTGTTAGTGATCGGTTTCGCGTTCTTGAACTGGGCGATGAACTTTAGTCTGGCTCGGTGGGGGCAGAATTGGGGAGTGCGTGGGATCACTGATGTGGCGGTCGTGCCTCTAGGGGTGCTGATCTTCTCGTTCTACTTCTTCGTGATGACGCCGGTGACCAACACGATCACGCGCACTATGGAGTACGAAGCGGACATGTACGGCCTGAATGCAGCGCAGCAACCGGACGGCGAGGCGGAGATCGATCTGAAACTGGGCGAATACCGCAAGCTGGATCCGGGGCCGGTGGAGGAGTTCACCTTCTTCGACCACCCCAGCGGACGCACGCGAATCACGGCCGCCATGCGCTGGAAAGCGGAGCATCTGCAGCCGGCGCAGGGCGGATCAGTCAAGTAGTGGCGACGAAGAAAACGCTCGGGCAGAAGAAGGGAACTGCTTGGAAGAGGCACTCTCGCGTTGTTTTCAACAGCTAATTCGGTACGGTTCGTGCCTCGCAAATGCCAAAGTAAATCTTTCCCGAAGTGGGGCAATTCCTACTCGTGAACAATTTGCTCCGCGCTTTTATTTTCAATGGTTTAGCATTGGCACCGGGGGTGCTATGAGAGGGACAGACGAAGTGGCGCGCAACGGGGCGCTCCAGAGAATAAACTTCGGCCAGAGGTTTTCTTGGGCGCCCCTTGCATTTTGGCATCTCTCGTTGGTAAGACGTTCATTGCCGATCCTCCTGCCCTCCCCCTTAATCCTCTGATGTAGATCTGTGCATCGGCCTCGCGAAGAAATCCCTACGAAAAAGATCAAGCCAAGGCAAGCCGCTCCCGCAAATCAACCCCTGCATTTCGCAGTAGTGCGGCAATCACCGGCTCTTTGAAGCGCGAAGCGTCGAACTCGAGGCGGATGATTTGTGCCTGGGGGTCGAAGGTAATGCGGCGGACCCCGTAAACTTCACGCACTTCGTCAAGGGCGCGCATCGTGCTCTCACGCAGGGGAGCGCCGTAGCGGTATGCGACTTCCAGGAATGTCATCGAAAGCAGCCTCGCGGACTCGGAAAGCTCAGATTGCTCCAATTGGCAGCGGAGTGAATCCAATATAGAGCAGTACCTCGTCTGAGTACAGACGCAGATGCGGGCCGACGAGCCGGCAAGAAGAGTAAGCTTTTAAAGGCGACAGAAAACATCGATGTCGAGCAATCGCGCGAGTTTGATCGAAATGCATCCCAAGGATCCGGTTTGTGGGATGGCGGTAGACCCCTCAACCGCCAAGCACAAATTTGAGCACGCGGGGATCAACTACTACTTCTGCTGCGAGCGTTGTCTGGAGAAATTCAAGGCTGAACCCGACAAATTTCCGAGCCGATCGTCGTCGATAAACTCGCCCGAATTGGTCTCAGTGGGCGTCGCGCGACGACAATCAATCGCTTCCGGACCTGAGGACGAGACGAAGCAAAAGACCACCGAAAACTACGTCTGTCTCATGTGCCCCGAGGTTCGGGAGACAAGACCTGGGCCATGCCCAAGCTGCGGGATGGCGCTTGAACCCGAGATGCCGGTAGTGACGACCAGGGTCGAATATACCTGCCCCATGCATCCCGAGATCGTCCGGCCACAACCGGGAAGCTGTCCGATCTGTGGCATGGCGCTAGAGCTTCGGACGGTAACTGCGCGAGAAGAGGAAAACCCTGAGCTGCGCGATATGACCCGCCGTTTCTGGGTGTGTGCTCTTTTGACGGTGCCTTTGCTTGGAATCGCGATGGCGGACATGCTGCCCAGCATGCCCGTGCAAAGCGTGCTGCCCGATGGATGGCTACCCTGGATCGAACTGGCGCTGGCCACCCCAGCGGTGCTGTGGGCCGGCTGGCCTTTCTTTCAACGGTTTTGGACGTCCCTGGTAAACCGCAGCCCGAACATGTTCACGCTGATTGGAATGGGTACTGGAGTGGCGTACCTGTATAGCCTGGTAGCCACTTTGTTTCCGCGCATCTTCCCCCAGTCATTGCGCGGCATGGATGGATACCCGGATATCTACTTCGAGGCGGCCGCTGCTATCACCACGCTCGTTTTGCTCGGGCAGGTGCTAGAGTTACGGGCTCGCAGCCGAACCGGCGCTGCCATCCGCGCGCTGCTCGACTTAAGTCCAAAGACGGCCCGCATTTTGCGCGATAACAAAGAAGAAGATATTCCTCTGGAGCGCGTGAAGCCCGGGGACCGTCTGCGCGTGCGACCCGGCGAGAAGATTCCAGTCGATGGCGTCGTACTCGAAGGGACGAGTTCGGTTGACGAGGCGATGATCACCGGCGAATCGATGCAGGTTGCAAAAACTCCGGGCAGCCGGGTGATCGGCGCTACGGTGAACCAGACCGGATCGTTCCTAATGCGTGCTGAACGCGTGGGCAGCGAGACCTTATTAGCTCAGATAGTTCAATTGGTCAGCCAAGCGCAACGCAGTCGCGCTCCGATTCAACGGCTGGCGGATCGAGTGTCAGGATGGTTCGTTCCGCTGGTCATTGGCGTTGCGGTTGTCACCTTTATTGTATGGAACCTCTTCGGACCGGAGCCGCGCCTTGCACACGCGCTAGTGAATGCCGTGGCGGTGTTGATCATCGCCTGTCCGTGTGCTTTGGGATTGGCTACCCCCATCGCCGTTATGGTGGGCACCGGGCGAGGCGCTCACGCCGGTGTCCTGATCAAGAACGCTGAAGCGCTCGAGATCCTTGAAAAAGTAGATACGCTGGTTATCGACAAGACCGGCACGCTGACTGAGGGAAAGCCGCGAGTTGTCGGGGTATTTGCGGAGAAGGGAACTGAGCAGTCCGAATTATTACGCCTGGCTGCCAGTTTGGAGCAATCGAGCGAGCACCCCCTTGCTGCTGCGGTCGTCACGGCAGCGCGCGAGCGCGGAGTTGATTTGTCGCCAGCGCAAGACTTCGAATCCTTGACGGGCAAAGGCATAGTTGGCAAAGTGGACGGGCATGCTGTGGTCGTTGGCAATGAAGGATTGCTCCGCGAACGCGGAATCCGTGTCGAGAAATCGCCGGAAGCAGCGGCGGTCGCGGGCGTCGGCGGGAGCACAATAATTTTTGTCGCGGTCGACGGACGGCTGGCGGGATCGATCACCATTGCCGATCCGATCAAGAGCTCCACACCTGACGCAATCCGCGAATTGAAAGCGCAGGGCATTCGCCTGGTGATGCTGACCGGCGACAACCGCGCCACGGCGGAAGATATCGCGCGCAGGCTGGGCGTCGACGAGTTCGGGGGGGAGGTCTTGCCCGACAGAAAGTCCGATGTCGTGCGTAACTTGCAGAAGGAAGGGCGCGTGGTGGCAATGGCGGGCGATGGCATCAACGACGCGCCCGCGCTGGCCCAGGCCGACGTGGGCATTGCCATGGGCACAGGAACCGACGTCGCCATCGAAAGCGGGAGTGTCACCCTGGTAAAAGGCGATCTGGCAGGCATCGTCCGTGCACGTAAGCTGAGCCAGGCGACCATGCGGAACATCCGCCAGAATCTGTTCTTTGCGTTTATTTACAACCTGCTGGGCGTGCCGATCGCGGCTGGAGTTCTGTATCCTTTCTTTGGCCTCCTGCTAAGCCCGATCCTGGCAGCTGCCGCCATGAGCTTCAGTTCAGTGTCGGTGATTTCGAATTCGCTGCGTCTAAGAAAAGTGGCGCTGTAAAGAAACAACTGGAGCTCATGCGTGCCCCCCGTCACCAAATCGCTAGCTACACGAACTGTCTGACTGATGGTCCGCTACATGGCGGAAAGAAAACGCGATCACCTCCGTGTTGCCGACGCCCGGGAACTGATGTGTGCGATCAGAATTCGTATCGCAACGCGAACTGCATAACGCGCGGCTGGGTAAGCAGACTAGTGTAGGCTCCAAAACTGTTCGGCGACTGCGTAAGCGAAGTCAAAAGAGACGATCCCACACCCTGGGCGTTGAAGCGCGTGAGGTTCGGCACGTTAAACACCTCCCACCGGAATTGCAGACTGTGAGTCTCCCGGTAGGGCATGATCCAGCGCTTGCCTAAGCTCATGTCCCAACCCGCGAAGCCGTCTCCACGCAGGACGTTGCGCGATCCGACTCCCCCTGGAAGAGGAAGGGTGAAGTCGCCCTGTGCTGCGGCGGGATCCGCGAAAACGTTGACGCTTCCGTTTCCCTTGAACGTGCCAGTCCTCGGTCTTGTGGTCATCTGTGTGATAGCGGTCAGGAACCAGTCTGTGGGCCAGCGCTGTCCGCCGTCCACACTGAAGGGGAATCCGCTGGTCCAGCGGGCCAGGCCGGAAAGCTGCCAGCCACCGATGAAAGCGTCTAACACCCCACTTGCGTTGCCCGCCAGAGCACGCCCTTTCCCAACCGGGAGATCGACAATCCAGTCGAGGTTGACCTGATGGGTGAGATCGAAGTCGGACGGTGCTCGAGCCAGGTTCGGAGAAAAAGCATTTGCCAGGCGGCTTCCGACCAGCCCGATGTTTTGGTAGCCATAGACAGAAAATCCAACGCGTGACGCAGCCGACGTGATATCGAGCGATTTCGAGTACGTGTAGTTCAGATCGAACTGAACTCCGTGACTGAACTGCTTCCTCAGGTTCGCCTGCAGCGCGTGGTAGCTGGAACTGCCGATCGAGCTCCATCCGTACATCGAGATGGCCTGGTTGTTCAAGAACTGGCCGGAATTGTTTTTCAACAAGCCCGGCGGTCCGTTGAAGTAATAGGATCCTGAGCCGATGTTGTCTCCCAGCCCGCCGTACAGGTCAATATCCGCCAGCCCGACAATCTCGTCCCCAATGACGGAAAGGGCCGGATTGTAGTAGAGATTGAAGACTTCCTGAATCAGCCCATCTCTTGGATTGGTCGCGGTGTTCACAAATCCTGTGCTGAGGGTGTCCGTATACTGAGTAGCGCCCTTGCGGAGCGGTGGCAACATATCGATCCAGTATTGGGCCGTGGGACCAAGCATCTTGGCAGTAACGCTGCCGATTTGGGCGGTCGTAGGGAAGCCCTGATAATAGTTAGTTGGCGCCCCACCATTATTGGCTAATGCAAAGGACCTTGCCAGATTGGACAAAGCCGATGCGGCCGTATAGTAGTCCATCCCGTATGCGGAGCTTCCCTGGACCCGGTCCACGATATCGAGCGGCTGCGTCAGATCGCGCTGTGTGAGCAGGTCGTGGCCGAAGCGGCCAACATAGGACACCTGCAGCGAGAATCGCTTGGGCAATTCACGTCCGACAGAAAAGTCTGCCGTATAGGCATGCGGGGTCTTGAGTGTGTTGTCAGTTCCCCACAGGTTAGCCTGGGCGCTAACCGTGGGTATTTGAGGAAAGCCCTTCGGCGGCGGAGGCAGGAGGAATTGAGTCGGGGTGGGCGTCTGCAGGTTTTGCGTGGGAATATCATGGATGCCTGTGATTCGCGGCAAAACCTCGGCGCTGGTGACACCGACCGTGCAGCAAGTATTTTGAATGGTTGTGGACAAACCGGCGGCGCCGATCTGGTCGAAGCTGTTGAGGAGCGCAAATCCCGCCCGGTCGTATACTCGGCTGAACCCGGCACGGATGACAGTCTTGTCGTTGTCTCCAAAAAACTTCTTGAAAGGCCCTTCCCTGAAGCGCGGCGAGTAAGCTATCGAGATTCGCGGCGACCAATCCGTCTTTTCGAGCGAATAGAAACCTGGGCCGTTGTTTGCCGGACCTGCCAAATTGAACTTAATCGAATCCTCCGCTCCATAGCCGATGCCTTGCCTCATATTGGCTACGTTCCGATTGAACTGAGTTCCCAGGCCAACGGTCGGTGCTGTCTGCAGGCCGTTCGTCTCCCAAGGCGCAGGAAAGAACGACCATCGCAGGCCGTAGGTCAGCGTGAGGTTGGGTTTGATGCGCCAGGTGTCCTGGGCATAAAACTCATACCAGTCGAGGCCATAGTTTCGCTTGACGGGCGCACCCTGCGGCTGCACATTGCCGTTTTTGTCCAAGTTGTAATTGGCGACGACGTCCGAGATCATCCCAAACAAGGCCAGCAGGGGGCGATCGTACTGCGTAGCGGTCTGAGGTTCAGGCCCGCTAATCCCTGGATGAGCGTTGGGGCTGGTGTTGGTCGGATCCAGCGTGCTGGTGGTGCCTGCGAAGCCTATGGGAGAAGTCCAGTTGGTGGTTCCAAGTCCCAAAGTGTTGGAGTGCAGAAAACTTGTCCGGGGATCCCGGGCGATTCCGATCGCCGTTCCGAACTGGAATGTATGCGTCTTCTTAGTCCACGAAATGTCATCCACTAAGTTGTGCAGTGGCACTTGGAAATTGTGGCTATAGGTGATGCCTTGATCCAAACCCAAAAAGGTATTCCATTGCTGGTCGGTATTGCCCACAATTCCAAAGCTCTGGCGCGTGAATCCCCAATGAAAGGAATTTGTGAGAGTAGGACTGAGAACTGCGATGTAGCCGAGGACAAAGCCTTTGCTGTGGTCGACAGTGGTCTGCTCAGGAGCATCGCCCGGCAAAAAGGGAGCTCCCGGGTTGCGTAAGTCCTGCAGCGCGCCGCGCCAAAACAGTGTGTGTTTGCCGTTTGCGGTGAGATGATAGTCCAAGCGCGCAATAAAGACATCGTTGTCCAGGCTGGTGGGGGCGCGGAAAACAAAACCGGCATAGTTCAAACCATCTCCGGCCGAAGGATCGTTGGTCACCGTCTGGCCCGTACAGAAGGTCCGGTCGAGGTAACCAGTGTGGTTTGCGTTGAGCATTGCCTGATCAATGCCAAAATGGCGAGGGTCCAGTAGCTTGAGCTGCCCGGAATCCCATCTTGTGATCCCGGTGTTGCCTGCGTTTACATACTGAAAGATACCCTGGCAGAGAGACGGTGTCGGAATAACCCGTTCCGCTCGCTGCTGCTCGCGTTCGCGGGTTCCCTCATAATTGGTGAAGAAAAACAATCGGTCTTTCTGAACCGGCCCGCCAACCGCCACCCCAAAAATATTGCGGTTTAACGACAGAGGCTTATTCGGCAGACCTATGTTCAGCTCGGACTGCTTCACGAGATAATCGTTCGCGCTGGTGATGGTATTGCGTAGGTATTCATAAGCTGTGCCGTGAAAGGCGTTCGTGCCGCTCTTGGTCACCAGCGCGACTTGGGCCCCGGAGCCCTGCCCCTGGTCTGCCCCATAATTAGTAGTGGTTACGCGGAATTCCTGAACAGAATCCTGAGTTACCGGCAACACCGACGTAAACGCATATCCATTCGACTGATCGTTTACGTCAACCCCATCGAGCGTGATGTTACTCTGATCGCTCCGCGCTCCATTCACCGCTCCATTGCGAGTGTCCTGGTCCTTGTCTCCGATACGATTGCCCGTGTAGGCCACTCCCGCTTGCAGACTCAGCAAGTCGGGAACATTTCGTCCCTCCAGCGGAATCTGCCGCACTAGTCTTTCATCAAAGGAATTGCCCAGCGACGCGTCCACCATGTCGATGGCCGGGGCCTCCGATGTGACGGTTACGACTTCAGCTGCCGCGCCAACTTTGAGCTGAACATTGGCGGTGGCCGGTGTATTCACCAGCAGGACCACTTCCTTCTGTTCATAGCTGCGAAACCCGGCCGCTTTTACGGTGAGTGTGTAGGTACCCGGAGGGATAAGAAGGAACTGATATTCTCCCTGGTCCCCGGTGGTCACGGAGCGTTGCATCTTGGACTCGGCATTCGCAAGCACAACGTTGGCACCAACCACGGCGGCCCCGTTGGGATCAGTCACCGTGCCGCGGACCGAAGTGGTGGCCTGACCGTTGGCGACGCCACTCCCGAGCAAGCAGCCAAGGAGAGTCAAGGCTAGAGTCAGAGGGATGGGCGAGCAGTTTGAGCAATGCGAACGAAATACCACAGCTAGACGGGCCAAGGAGTTAGATCGAGGCATATCTTCCCCTCCCGAACAGCGATTGGTTATTGGGTGAGACTTGTCTGAGAATATGCCATGTACACCTCGCGGTGCATGCTTGTCAAGCCACGAATCGGCGGAAAGCGCGATACGCGTCTGCTGGAGCTGATGGTGGTATGCACTAAAAATTGTTCGTCAGAAAACAAAGATTCACGAAGCACCCTACGTTTCTAGGCCATTTCTTGAATTGCGAGTAACCCGGAAATTTATCTGGAAATGGATCACAACGTCCGGATTGGTGACCGCTTGGGATGAAAACTTCGAAGAGCGGCCGGAATCGTGACGGAAACAGATCATCCGCACTCTAAACGGCAAATCGAGTCTTTAACTTACTTGTTGCTGTCGATCGCCATAAACAGGTTGTTCAGCGATTCTGCCAGGGTTGGGTGCGCGAAGACGCCATCACGCAAGGCTGTGTATGGCAGTTTGCCCATCATTGCCACCTCGAGAACGGCCATAACTTCGCCACCTTCAATGCCGAGCACCGCAGCCCCCAGGATCCGCTTGGTTTCGGCATCAACTACTGCTTTCATGAAACCACGCGTCTCATCCACTTCCAGGGCGCGGGCGACGGAACTCATCGGTAGCTTCGCGATGCGAATGTTGCGGTTCTGCGCTCGGGCTTCCGTTTCGGTCAGGCCGACCCGGCCTAATTGCGGATCAATAAAGAGAGTGTAGGGCACCAGGCGATTGGTAATTGAGGCGGTCTTCTTTTCGAGCAGATTGGCGCGGATGATACGAAAGTCGTCATAAGAGATATGAGTAAACGACGGGCCACCCTTGATGTCACCGAGCGCGTAGACGCCAGCGGCCGTAGTTTCGAGACGATCATTGACTTGGATGAAACCGCGATCGTTGGTTTGAATGCCGGCTGCCGCAAGACTCAAGGTGTCCGAGTTCGGCACTCGTCCCGTAGCAACGAGTAGATGTGAACCGACCAAGGTGGTCGAATTGCCTTGCTGTTGAACTTCCAATCGGATGCTTCCATCTGCCCGGCTCACGCGGATCGCTTTCGTTTTCAGCATGATCTCAAGTCCGTCCTGCCGGAGGATCTTGGCGACTTCTTCCGCGATGTCGGGGTCCTCTTGAGTAAGCAACTGGCCTGCGGATTGAATGATGGTGACGCGGCTGCCGAAGCGCCGGAAAAGCTGTCCGAACTCGAGACCGATGTAGCCGCCACCGAGGATCAACAAGTGATCGGGAACAGAGTCGAGTTCCATGATGGAGGCATTGTCCAGAAACGGAACATCCTCCAGGCCATTCAGCCTGGGGTGTGAAGCACGTGTACCGGCGTTAATAAAGATGTTCTTCGCTGACATGACTCGCTCACTGCCATCTTTAGTTCTGACTTCAACCGACTTTGGAGCAGTAAAACGAGCCTCACCGAAGATCAAGTCGAGGTTCGCGGCTTTCTCGATGCGCGACTGACTGCCATTACGGAAGCTGTCCACGATCTTGCGTTTCCGTTCCCGGACTTTGGGCATATCGATACTGATGGGGCCAGTATCCAGACCGTAGTCGGCAGCGCGGCGGGCGAGGTAGGCGACTCGGCCGCTTGCCACCATCGTCTTAGTAGGAGTGCATCCCTCATTAATGCAGGTGCCGCCGACGTGTTCGCGCTCGATCAGGGCGGTTCGCATGCCGGCTTGAGCAAGGGCGGTGGAGAGAGGTGTGCCAGCTTGTCCGGAGCCGATGATGATGGCATCGTATTGCTGCGAAGGGGTCATAAGGGCGCTCTAAATGGAATATCTGCCAGCCATCTAATACCGGGATTGCGAGCATAAATTGCTGCTCAGAATCTGGAAACCAGAAATATTCCCAACCCAACTGCGACCAGATCCTCGGGGATGGCAATTGCGAAATCCGGAGCGCCAAGCGCTCGAACCAATCCGACGCGCGCCCGATAACCGCCGAACGTTCCTACAATTGCGCCAATCGCCCCGAACAGCGCCCCCAGCAAAGGGGACACACCTCCAGTGGTGCCGAGGCAGGCACCCGTAAGCAATCCCATAACAATTCGGGCGGTTAGCGGGACGGCAGTGGTACGGGCGGGAGTGGAGGGGAGTTGGTCGGCCACAAATTCGACCCAGGCTCCAAGGGTGAGGATTGCGACGGCCCAAGTGGAGCCCATGAAAGCCAGGTGAGAACCCGAAAGATTGATCCAACCCAGATGCGCCGCCCAAGCCACAACGGCAGGGGCGGTCATGGATCGCAACCCGGCAACTATTCCAATACCGAAGGCCAGTAACAGCGTGAGTCCGAAATTCATGAAGCCTCCTCCATTGAGACGGAAGGCTTGCTGGCGATGTCTTCAGGCTGAAGTCGGAATCTGCTCCAGACGCTGGCGGAAGTACTCCTTCCAACTCTCCGGCAACATTTCAACTTTTAGCGCACGCTGCACCCAAGCCACGTCAGCGTCGGTGTATCTTTTCTCGGCATACAAGTGAGTGATTTCCGAGACTGGAACGCGGTTTGGGTCGCGGCTGATGAGCCTGATCTCACCGCCCGTGCCGACTTCTCCCTCGCGAGTCACGGCGAGGTAGAAACCTGTTCGGTGGCTGACGAAGAATCGCTTCACCATGTCGTCGGCTTCAAATCTGATCCCAAGTTTGTAGCAAGGGAGACGAGGCTGGGTCACGACGACTTCCGCCGAACCGACAGAGAACTGATCGCCAAGATGAACCGACTCTTCCCGGAAGTCATCCAGGGTGAAGTTCTCCCCAAACATGCCCATTGGCAAGTCTCGGCCGGGCAACTCTCTTTTCCAGTATTCGTAGTGTATGAGCGAGTAGCAGTAAACGGCCTTATATTCGCCGCCGTGAACGGTGAGATCGGCTTGGCGATCGCCGTCCAAATTCAGTTTGCGCAACGTGACACGGCCCTGGACTGGTTGCTTGAAGATTCCGGTAGTCACGCTTCTCCCATGCCACGTCACTTCGCGGGGAAGCCCAGTGTTTACCGACACGAGTCTCATCTGTCACTGGTCCTCATCTGTCCGTGTCCTCGGGAGGCGACTCATCCGGCAGTATAGCGGGTTACTCAGGTAAGTGAAATCTAACCAACGCCGCGGAGTTGGGTTGGAAAGCCTATGGCGGCAGTCAGAGCGAAACGAATGTCATCTAAAATCGTGAGCAAGGAAGAAGTGAAATGTTCAAACAAGTCTTTATCGGAGTTCTCTGTTGCGGGTTTCTCCCTGCACAAACCAAGCCGCCGGAGCGTAAGGTTGAGGAAAACATAATCACTTCTGAACGTGATCCCGAGGTGCGGATACGACTGCCGAAATCGGTGCGGTACGTCGGCGCCGACCGGTGGGTGCTCTATGGCATTGCAGATTGCGAACTGCACGCGCTCGTTGATGCCGATGAGCAAAATGTTCAGCGGCTGTATTGGGTGCAGTTTGAGGGCTACATTCCGGAGAAGCCAGAGTTGAAACACAAATATGATTCACCGCTGCACGCAAAGATCGGCGGCATGGATTTCTACGTAGATACATGGGTGCGCGCGAACGACGCCGAGATCGAGCCGGGTTCAGACCGCGAGCATATCGAGAAGCTCATCCGCGCGAAGGGATACAAGATGCCACGAGCAATGATGTATGTGCGTCTGGTTCATCTGCTGGATGAAGAAAAACGCAAGGAGTTGATGATCATCTATAGCGAAGACCTGGCATCTACGGGGCTCACTGCCGCCGAATTGCAGCCAGGAGGCAAAGCACATGACCGCTGGCCGAGACTCGAAAAAGGCTTGGTCGAAAGGGCCGAAAAGAGGATCGCGTTGAAGGAAAAAACCAAAACATCCTACTAATTGCGACTCCTTGGGACTGGATAGCCTCTAAAGAGAACCCAACCACTTCACGGGAAGATGCGCCGCGAGGGCATTGGCGAGGCGTTCGTCGGCGGTAATCAGTTCTGTTTTAGACATTAGCGCAAGCGCCACGTAAAGACCGTCAGATACAGTTCGATCGAAGGCCGAAGCGATGGCAAACGCGTCCTCAAGCAGTGCGAGAGAGGAAACGCTAGGAAAGTTGCGGTCGCGCATGGCACGAACTGCATCCTCGGCCGAAGCTTGTGGCCATCTCCCCTGGCGAACCGCCTTCCACATGATGTTGGCAAACTCAGCCCAGAACAAATCCGGCACCAGGAACCTCAGCTCGCCGGCAGCATAGCGCTTCAGCAACTGCAAGGCTTGTTGGGTAAGAGTTTCGCCAGCCGCGGGAAGGAACCATTTAGCCGCGACACTGGCGTCGACCACGAACGTGCTCACCGCGATCGGTCTTCCCGTTGCAGTTCCTCACTGGGTGAGAAGGGGCCCGCTGTGCGTGGGCGGTGGGAGCGCAAACGCCCGGCTCGCCGCAGGAATCGTCGTCTTGCTTTCCGCTCGTTCGCGGTCACAACATTTTCCTCGAGCAACGACATGACCTCTGCAGCGATGGACTTGCGATGCTGGCGAGCTCGTTCCCGGAGAGCCTGGTATAAATCATCAGGCACATTTTCGACGTATAGCGTTGCCATAGGAAGTCCCTAGGTAAATTATAGCACTACGCTAGAGATATCCGAATTCACATTGGTCACAAATTGTATACGGGACCAATCTTACAATTGACACTATTATCCCTGTGTTCAACAATTGCGGTAGACATTCCATCACAACCAGCATACGGAGGCATATGGCGGACGAGGGCGCAGTGCATGTGGAGTCGGAAAGTAGTGCTGGGAAGTGGATTCTTTTATTACTAGCTGTTCTTTATGTAGCAGGCTCTGGCTACTTTCTTTTTGCCCTGCGGGGACGGCTCGACAAGGTGAACAAGGATCTGGTCGCGAGCAACAGTCAGATTCTCGATCTCAGCAAACGTATTCAATCCGCCGAGGCGAATGACGAAGCGCTGGCTCACCAGGTCGGCTTGACCAAAAAGGAACTGGCCACTCGCTCCGCTGAGTTGCAGCGTCAACAACGCGCCGCGGAAGCGCGCTTAGCGGAGCAGGAAAAGCAACAGATCAGCGCGGTCACCGGAGAGGTTGCTGGCGTGAAAACTGACGTCGGCGGAGTGAAGACCGACGTTGCTTCCACAAGGGCCGATCTGGAAGCAACCAAAGCTAAGCTGGAGAGCACGATCGGCGACCTTGGTCTGCAGAGCGGGTTAGTCGCCAAGACTCGCGACGACCTCGAAATCCTGAAACATAAGGGCGATCGCAACTACTATGAGTTCACCCTGATCAAGGGCGCCAAGCCACAACCGGTTTCCACGGTCAGCCTGCAGCTGAGGAAAGTGGATCCCAAGCGAGGCAAGTTCACGTTAAATGTTACTTCCGATGACAAAACCATCGAGAAGAAGGATCGAAACGTAAGCGAGCCCATCCAGTTCTACACCGGGCGCGATCATATGTTGTACGAGTTGGTCGTGTGGTCGGTGGATAAGAACAAAGCGAGCGGATATCTGAGTACGCCCAAGAATGCTCCTGTACCAGTCACTGCCTCGGCGAGCCAGTGACCCTCTGATGCTTGCCGGCGGACACGTTCTCGCCCAAATCGCACTGCGGACGGCAGTTATTTATTTTGTCGTCTTGCTAGGTGTGCGTCTCAGCGGCAAGCGTGAAGTGGGGCAGATGACCCCCTTCGATCTGACCCTCCTGCTGCTGATTAGCAATGCCGTGCAAAACGCGATGACTGGTCCCGACACTTCGCTGCTTGGCGGCGTGGTCGCTGCTTCCACCCTTCTGGTGCTGAACTACCTGATTGCAGAGGTTTCGGGCGGAAATCGCCGCTTCCGCAAGTTCGTCCAGGGACAACCCAGCCTGCTTATTCACGATGGCCAGGTAATCGAGTCGCACATGGCGAAAGAGCACGTCAGCATGGACGAGCTGCAGCGTGCCCTGCGCGAGCATGGAATCGCCAGCTATCACGACGTTGCGCTGGCGGTGCTTGAGGTGGACGGCTCGATCAGTTGTTTGAAATACGATGAGATTAAGCCCGACGCCAACACTCACCTAGTCCGCAGAAAGTTTCTGCAGAAGCACTAGTGATATAGCACTACTTGGTCAGAACCAGAGGCACCGCTTGATCGTAGGGCTGGATCACCACGCTCAGCGATTGGCGCTTGTCGAAAGTCTGCTGGATCACACGAAAACTCACCATTATCGTTCCCTGGGCCTGGCCTCCGGGCGGAATCTTGGTCTCTGGGCTGAGCGCCGGGAGAGTGTGCTGCTTTAATGCGGGAAAAGCCTGGAAGTAGCGATCAAAGTCCATCGCCGAGGCAGCTTCGTCGTTAAACTCGCCATTATCTGTCTTCAATGTGGCCTTGATGTCCTTAATCCAAAGAGGTTTTTTGCCTGAGTTTTGCACGGTGACGTTCACCGCGACTAGCACTGCGTTTTGGTCGGGAATCTCAATTGCCGCAATATTGTCGATGGACCCTCCGCCTTGCGGTTTTGGTCGTAGCACAAAAGCCCAGACTGCCAACACGGCCGCCACCACCGCCAACACAATCGCGATAATTTTCACCGACGGCAGATTCTTGCGGGCGGTGCCGAATTCTTCGCCAATGTTGATGGTTGGGCCGAACTGAGGTGATTCAGTGGGAGCAGCGCCGGGAGGGCCCTCTGGCATAGGCGGCGTGATGGGCTTTTCCTCGGGCATAGTGGCCTGCCTCTCCCCGACAGATTCTACTCCGCTTTGAACGCTTCGTAGAGCCGAGCGTTGTCTGTAAGCCAGTGATCGGTCAATTCCATGCGTGTTTCATGGCCTTGGCGAAATCCTGGGCGGGCAAGGTGTTCAGCACATCTTCCTTCGTCAGCCAGGCGCGGCGGGCTTGCAACACGCCATAGCGGATCTTCTCGAGATGGGAAGTGTGGTGCGAGTCGGTATTGATCACGATCTTCACGCCGTGCTGTTTGGCCAGGCGCAGATGGCGGTCGCACAAGTCCAGGCGGTCGGGATAAGAGTTGAGCTCCATCGCGACTTTTCTTTGGGCCGCGGCTTTCAAGACGCTATCCAAATCGAATTGATAGGCATCACGGCGTAAAAGCAAACGCCCTGTGGGATGGCCGATGATCGAAGTGTTGGGATTCTCTACGGCTTTGAGCAGGCGGTCGGTCATTTCGGCTGAACTTTGATTGAAATGAGAGTGCACGCTGGCGATCACCAAATCCATTTGCTCCAGCACTGAGTCAGAGAGATCGAGCGTGCCGTCGGCGAGAATGTCCACTTCAATACCGGCGAAAATCTCGATGCCATTGATCTGGTCATTGACCGCCCGAATGCGCTTGATGTGCTCCACCGCCCGCTTGTCATCCAAGCCATTGGCAAATGCCAGATTCTTGGAGTGGTCGGTGATGGCCATGTATTTATATCCGTGCGCCTTAGCGGCCTCAACCATTTCTTCAATGGTGTTGCGGCCATCGGTTTCTACGGTGTGCATGTGCACGTCGCCCTGCACGTCGCCTTGCGAGATCAGCACAGGCAGCTTGTGCGCACCGGCGGCGTCGACTTCACCCTGGTTCTCACGCAGTTCTGGCGGGATGTAGTCCAGCTTAAGTTGGGCGTAGATATCTTCTTCCGTCTTTCCCGCGACTACCTTCTGGTCGTCCAAACGCGCCAGGCTATATTCGCTGAGGGTATATCCCATCTTGAGCGCGCGCTGGCGCAAGGCTACGTTATGGGCCTTGGAGCCGGTGAAGTACTGCATGGCCGCTCCAAAGGATTCAGGCGCAAGAAAGCGCACATCCACCTGCATGCCGCCACGCAGGCGGAAGCTGACCTTGTTCTCTCCGCGCGCAATGATCTCCATCAGCCCTGGAAGTTTGATGATGTGATCGATGAGCTTTTCCCGCTCGCCATCATCACAACATGCGGCACCGGTCACGAGTACGTCGAGATCGCCCACCGTTTCACGTCCACGGCGCAGAGACCCGGCGGGAGTGACCTTCTCGACCCCAGGGAAATCGCGCAAGTGGGCCTGAATTTTCTCTGTCTCCCGCTCCGCAACGTCGAGCAGGAAGCGCCCAGCGATGCGGCGGTAGTCCTCAATCGCTTTGAGCAGCTTCTGTTCCTGCTTTTCGCCCATGCGAGGTAGCTCCCGGATTTTGCCCTCGCGGGCCAGCTTCTCCACACCTTCCACATCGCAGACCTGATAGGCGCTCCAGATCAGGGCGATGGTTTTTGGGCCGAGTCCCTGAATCTTGAGCAGATCGAGCATGGAGGGCCGGTATTTCTTCAGCAAATCTGCGTGCACCGAGAGCCGGCCGTCTTTGAACATCTCTCGCAGGTTGGTCAGCATGCCTTTGCCGATGCCTTGTATTTCAAGTACCTTCTTGGGCTCGCCGATTAGGTCGGCTATTTGCTGCGGCAGCGCCTCAATGGCCTGCGCGGCATTTCGATAGGAACGGATACGGAAGGAATCCTGTCCGTCGATTTCCAGCAGGTCGGCGGTTTCGTACAAAATTCCGGCGATGGCTTTGTTGTCCATTGCTGCAAGTAAAGATTAAACAAGTTGCGGCGGGAGGGAAAGACAGCGTCCTCG
The DNA here is from genome assembly GCA_013290025.1 of Acidobacteriota bacterium. Taxonomy (GTDB): domain Bacteria; phylum Acidobacteriota; class Terriglobia; order Terriglobales; family Acidobacteriaceae; genus JABCYV01. The sequence goes on along the minus strand of JABCYV010000023.1, from coordinate 9,893 downwards.
TGATAGGGACCGGACACAGGAAAACACGGCTCCGCACGGGTAAAGGGAAGAGAGTGGAGCAAGCTCGCGGTCTGCGGAGCTATTCGGCCTTGTTGACGTTCGCCGCTTGCGGTCCTTTCTGGCCTTGAGTGATCTCGAACTCTACTTTATCGCCTTCCTGCAGGCTTTTGTATCCTTCCGACGTTATGGCGCTGTAATGCACAAAAACATCAGGGCTGCCATCGTCGCGTCCGATAAAGCCATATCCCTTGGCGTTGTTAAACCACTTTACGGTACCTTTCAAGCGTTCCACTTGTGCCCCCCGGGGCACGTACTCTTTCAGCTCCGAGGCCGTGCCTTTCTAATGGGCCAATTGTGCTTCTAGTCGAGGTGGCTGTCAAGAAGAGTATCGCCGGAAAGCCGCTATCAGCGTGGCTTTGAACCGTTTAGCTGCTGGCTGAACCAAAGAATGGAGGAGATCGTTTTAGCGTCACGAACGGCGCCATTCATCACCATGCTCACAGCCCTGAAAAGTGGGAAAAACCGAACCTGGATTGCTTCGTCATCCTCGGGCTTAGCAGCTCCCGGATGTAGTCCGCGGGCGAGATAGACATTCATTGCCTCGGCCACAAAGCCGGGGCTGGCGTAGAACCTCAGGATTCGTCTCCATCGGGATGCGGTGTATCCGGTTTCCTCAAGCAGTTCGCGCTTGGCCGCAGTCAGGGCTTCTTCACCCTCATCGATGCGGCCCGCAGGCAGCTCCCAAAGAAATTGTTGGGCGGCGTGGCGGTATTGGCGCTCGAGTAGGATGCGGGGAACGGCTCCAGTTTCATCTACGGCAAGTATGACCACTGATCCAGTATGACGAACGATGTCGCGGCGAACCCGCACGCCCCCGGGTTCCAGCACTTGATCGGTCGTTACCCAGAAAGCGGGGCCGCGATAAACCTCACGGGAGGAGATAACACGGGCTTTCGTGGTCTCACGCGCTGGTTTGGGCATGAAAACAATATAGCGGAGATTCTCTGGTTGGCGGTTTCGGCTCAGTTGCGGAATTTTGGTCCGACAGTGTCGCCTGCTATCCTGCCCGCGATGGCAAGCAAGGCGGAGATTGCGGTAGTGGGTCCGGGGCGACTGGGCACCGCGTTGGCCTTGGAGTTGAAACGCGCGGGATATCGGGTTCGCGAAGTTATCTCACGAAACAATCGCGCCTCGCGGAAAAGAGCTCAGCAGCTAGCCAAACGCCTGCGAGCGCATGCTTCTTCAAGCGATAGTGCGAGGATCGATGCTCCGCTTATTTGGTTCTGTGTGCCAGATCGCGAGATTGCCGAAGCTGCCCGCGAACTGGCACACGCGGCGTGGAAGGGAAAAATCGCATTCCATTCCAGCGGAGCATTGGCCAGTGATGAACTGGACAGCCTGCGGAGACGCGGAGCTAGCGTTGCTGCGGTTCATCCCATGATGACGTTTGTTCGCGGCTCCGTACCCGCGCTCCAGAACGTGCCGTTTGCGCTCGAAGGGGATGCTGCCGCTGTCCGCGTGGCGCGGCGGATTGTCAAGGACCTCGGCGGGAGGGCCTTTTCTATTTCCAAAAAGAACAAGGCCGCCTACCACGCCTGGGGAGGCTTCATCTCACCGCTGCTGGTTTTGACCCTGGTTGCAGGCGAGAAAGTAGCGCGTTTGGCGGGATTTTCCGCGGAAGACTCTCGCAAGAAGATGCTGCCGATAGTGAGGCAAACTCTGGCGAACTACGCTAAGCTCGGTCCGGCAGCCGCGTTCACCGGTCCGATCGGAAGGGGGGATGTAGCGACCGTGCGCAAGCACTTGCGTGTGTTAAAGACGGTTCCGGAGGCAAGAGAAGTATACGTGGCGTTGGCACGGATCGCCTTGCGTCATCTGCCGGTGCAGAATCGGAAAGAGCTGGGTAAACTCCTGAGAGCGTCGCGTCTTTAAAACTCAGTGTCATCCGGAGCGTAGCGCGTCCATTCGTTCCCGAATGGACACGCGGAGTCGGAGGATCCCTAATCCTTGAGTTGCCGAATCTCGATAGGGGGGCCTTCGACTCAAGTCCTCTGCGCAGAGCGAAGAGGCCCGTCCGCTCAGGGTGACATACACTCAGCGTCAGAGACGGACAGATGCCAGCACGTAACCGCAGATTCGAACCAGTTCAACTCAACATCAATCGTTCAATTGTTCTTGCGTGTCCTGATGTTTCGTCGCAATCCACCACTACGGCGCACAATCGCACATCGCCCGTAGCAGGCTCGAAGCGAACTGGCATGTTGCTCAGGAACTTGCCCACGACCAACTCTTTCTTCACGCCGATCACACTCTCGTAGGGACCGGTCATGCCGACATCGGTGATGTAGGCCGTACCTCCAGGCAGCACACGTTCATCGGCGGTAGGCACGTGAGTGTGAGTGCCGACGATGGCGGTGACCCGGCCGTCCAGGTACCAGCCCAGGGAAATCTTTTCTGATGTCGCTTCGGCGTGCATATCGACGAAAATAATCTTCGCTTTGATCTCTTTCAGCAATTGATCGGCGACGCGAAATGGGTCATCGTTAGACGCCATGAAGACGCGCCCCTGCAGATTGATCACGGCATAAGGGACTTCGTTTTTTCGGCCCTCGTACAAACCCCATCCCGGCATGTCGGAGGGATAATTTGCCGGCCGCAAGATTCGCCGCGCCATCCCGTTGTGATTGCCATCCGCCATCTGGAAGTAATCGACGATCTCGCGCTTGTCCCACACATGGTTGCCGGTCGTCAGAACGTCAATGCCTAGCTCGAATAGGTCTTCAGCCAGGGGAGGAGTGATTCCGAACCCAGCAGCGGCGTTTTCGCCGTTGGCAATTACGAGGTCAGCGTCGTATTTCTTGACAAGCCCGGGCAGCCGATCTTTGACAATCGTCCGCCCCGGCCGGCCAAAAATGTCACCTATGAAAAGAATCTTCACGCTGATTCGATGGTAACACGCGCAAATTTGTAGTTGGTCTTATCGGTCGGAGACCAGTTCGGCTGTTCTTAGGAAGTCGTAGTTCCCGGATGGATTCAAAGTCAGATTTCTAACTCGCCTCGAATGTACCAGCACATTGTCCTGGTACCACAGATCGATATAGGGCACCTCCTCGGCCAGAATTTGCTGAATTTCAGCGTACAGCTGCTGGCGGGTTTTCTGGTCAAGTTCGCGGCGCGCTCGGTTGATCAGCGCGTCTACCCGAGGATTGGCGTAGTAGCCACGATTCGCGCCGTTCGGCGGAAACTTGGACGAGTGGAAAATGTATTCGAAGATATCGGGGTCTTCGTTGCCTCCAATCCAGCGCAAGGAATAAAACTGGAACGCTCCCCGACTGACGTCAGAAAAAAAAGTGGCGAATTCAAAAGTGCGGATATCGAGAATGATACCAACCGCGCGCAACTGCTGTTGCAACACAGCAGCCATCAAGCGGGTACTCTCTTCGGTTGAGCTTTTCATGGTGATGTGAAAGCGCACCCCATTCAGCGCTGGATAACCAGCGGTGTCCAGCAATTGGCGAGCACGCTCAGGATTGTGACCATAGGTGGGAACGTCGCCGTTGTACGCCCAACTCTCTGGAGGCAGAACGCTGTTGGCAAGCCGGGCAAAGCCGCGCCCCAGGTATTCGATCATCGGCCGTCGATCGATGGCGTATGCAATCGCCTGCCGTACTCGGACATCCTTGAGGATGGGATCGCGCAGGTTAAACGCGACGTAGCTCAGCACCGTGCCGGGGGCGTGCAAGACTTCAAGATTTGGGTCACGCTCTAAAGTCACCCCCATGTCCGCGGTCAGTGCGTTGATGGCCATGTCGGCGCTGCCCTTGCGTAGTTCCAGTGCGCGCGTCGTGGCATCCGGCACTACGATAAAGCGCACTCGCGGGATTCTTGCCTTCTCGCCCCAATAGGCGTCGTTGCGTTCGATCACAACCTCCTTATCCTGTTCCGCGCTGACGAAGCGAAACGGGCCTGAACCAATGGGGTGTTGGCTGATCTCTGCGCCGCTGCCATAGGGGACGATACCAATGGCGCCGTCGGAAAGGTTCCACAACAGTGTGGCGAACGGTTCTTTCAGGTGGAACACGACGGTGTAGTTGTCGGGCGCGGCAATCTCCTGCACCAAGCGATACGCGGCGGTCTTAGTGCTGCGAATCTTGCCTTGGAGCAGGGAATCGAAAGTCCATTTCACATCCCGCGACGTCAACGGGCGGCCGTCGTGAAATTTCACTCCGTCATGCAAATGAAAAATGTAGGTCCGCGGATCGGGAATCTCCCAACTCCGGGCGAGGCCCGGCTGGACGTTCAAATGCTGGTCTCGGGTGAGCAGGTCATCAAAAATGAGGTCATCAATGCGCTCGGAATACGCGTCGAGTCCTATCCGTGGATCGAGATTGGTAGGGTTGTTTTCAATGATCATCACTAGCGTGCTGGAATCAGGTTTGGCAGAACAGGAGAGGAAACAGAGACCCAAAATGACGATCGTGAAAACCTCAAGCGTCCGGATCATAACGAAACACCGAGGCACAGCCGCCTTCTGGCGGCGAAGGTGTTCCTCCAATCCCTCACGCATACGAGATCTTTCCTAGGATCGCAGGCCGTGTGGCGCCAGTGGCCGATCGAATATTCGACGGTTGTCGACGCCAGGTTTGATAGGCCAGGAACGCGAACGCCATCGCTTCCTTTGCCTCGGACGGCACTCCGAATTCATCGGACGATCGAATCTGCAGGCCGAGCGGCCTGAGTTCATTCGCCAGCATAGCTAGTAATGTGGGATTGTTGGCGCCACCTCCGGAAACGATGGACTCGCTGAAGCTGCTGTGCCGCGTTATGACGAAACGCCGTAGCGCGTCAGCAATCGACCGAACAGTCAAGGCGGTGGCCGTCGCAACCACGTCGTGCTTGTTCGCGCGACCGCAGTACTTCATGAACTCCTGGACAAACTCACGACCAAATTCCTCTCGCCCCGCCGTCTTCGGCGGTTTGTGACGGAAGAAAGGCAGGTGCATGACGTGGGCCACGACGTGTTCCAGGACGGCGCCTGAGGCCGCAATTCTGCCACCACTATCATAGCGCTCGCCGAACAGGCGCTCTGTAACCGCGTCCATCACCATATTTCCCGGCCCGGTATCGAAAGCCAACACTGTCTTGACCGAAGCATCGGCGGGAATAGCAGTGAGGTTCGCGATGCCTCCGATGTTTTGGACGATGCGGCCAACTCGCGCATCGCGATAAATCAAGTAGTCGAAAAAGGGAACCAATGGAGCGCCCTTGCCGCCGGCGGCCATGTCCGCGGGACGGAAATCGGAGACGACAGGCACCCGTAGGCGTGCTGCGATGACAGCGCCCTCGCCGGTTTGCCAGGTTGCTGCAATTTTTCGTCCTAGAAATCTCTCAGGCTCGCCCTGATGGTAGAGCGTCTGCCCGTGGCATCCAACAAGTTCGGCTTTGAAATCGAACCGCTTCTGGGTTGCCAGTACCGCTTCTGCGTACAACTCGGCTAGTAAGAAGTTCAGCCGGGCCAGGTCGGCCACGCTCGCCCGAGATGCGTTCATCGCCGACAACACGGCGCGGCGAACATCTCTGTGGTAGGGAAACGCAGCATGGCCGAGAAGTTTGACCCGTGGCTGGAAGTGAACCCGACTCGCGGATGAAATCCGCACCAGGGCAACGTCGATGCCATCGGCGGAGGTTCCGCTCATCACTCCGGCCACGATCATGTTGGATCCCGCCGATCAGCGTTCTTCTGATTAATGCCTTCCAGCCGCACCTGCTCCCCAAACTCCCACAACTGACGCGAGAGCTTCGCTAATTTCGCCGGGGCCGGTGCCGTGGTTCTGCGCTTTAACACTGGCGACTTCTTCTTGAACGCCAGCACCCGTCGAGCAGACTCTTCCGCCCGCCGAGCAAACCTGCGATCGCGTTCGATCTCTTTAAGCAGGTTTTCGTAGGCACGGACTACGAAATCCTCCCGATGGCAGATGAGGCAAAGGTCGCCACCGGCGCGAATATGATCAACCGCCGCTTGTTCGATGGGCGCAGCTTTTAGCACCCCGCCCATCTCCAAATCATCTGAAACTACCAGCCCGCGGTAGCCGATTTTCTTGCGCAGCACATCGGTGATCCACTTCCTGGAGAGTGACGCAGGCATGCTGTCGTGCGTGACCGCCGGATAACTCGCATGCCCGACGAGGATCATGTGCAATTCCCGTCGCAGCGCACGGTAGGGATGGAGATCCTCCTCCCACAGCTTCTTCCAGGTTTTTTCCACGTTGGGCAATTCGTGGTGCGTGTCGAGATGTGCTTCGCCGAGTCCGGGGAAATGCTTGGCTGCGCCGATCACACCTGCTGAGCGAAGTCCGGCGAGGAATTCTCGGGCGTAAGCCACTGCTTGTTTGGGATCGCCAGAGACCGCACGTGAGCTCATGACGGTGCGAGATGCTTCCAGGGCCAAGTCGACCACGGGTGCGAAATCCGTGTTGAAGCCCAGCGTCCGGCAAGTTTCTCCGATCATCTGGCCGTGCTTGCGGAAAAGCTTGCGGTCCCCGGTGGCGAATACGTCGGCCGCTGACGGTGCGGGACCAGTCACGTTGCGGAACCGGTCAACGCGACCGCCTTCCATATCTACACAACTGAACAGAGGCTCGGACACGCACGCCTGGCAGTCTTTCAGCAGTTTGTAAGTTTGGTCGGCGGACCTGATGTTGCGAGCAAAGAGAATGACGCCGGCAGGTTGGAGCCGGGTGAGAAGCGACCGAAGCCTGGTCGACATCTCGGTGTCGTCAAAGCCGATGATGAGGAGCTGACCGATTCCTCTGTCAGCACTCACGAGGTAGGGTCCTCGGGCTTAAGCTGTGAACTCCAGTGAACCACCGATCTAAACCATTTCACTATGGCAAAGATCACTATCGTCAACCCGGCCAGATTCAGAATGAGTCCGCCAATGGCGGCGTTGTGCCTGAAACCAGAGGACGCGTGAACGTAGCTCAAGATGACGCGAGCGGCAGCTTGAGTGCCTATCAAGGCGAAGGCGACCTTCAAGAGCTTTGCTCTGAAGCTGAACACGAACACAAGGCAATAAAGCGCCAAGAAGATCGTATCCAGTGAACCTCGTTCGAGTGCTTTGCCGGAACCAAATTGGTGTATCTCCGAACTCGCCAGTACACCGGTGACGATAAGGACTGCAGCCGTCCCAACGGTCGTGATCCAATCGCTGTCGATCGTGATGTCGTTGATGAGTCTGCGCCTCATTTGTCCGATTAGATTCCGTGTTCCTAGAGAACTGCCGACCTACTCTATCTGCTTCTTTAATTCCGCCAGCAGATTCAGCGCCTCGAGCGGTGTAAGACGATTCAAATCCAACTCACGCAGCCGCTCCAGCACCGGCTGCGAAAGCGGCGTGAAAATAGTCAACTGCGCCGGCGGAGGCTCAGCGCCAGGGGAGAGGTGCCCGGTGACTTGATGCTCAGCACTCTCGTGTTCGGCGAGCACTTCCCGTGCCCGCTCGATGACCTCATGAGGCAATCCCGCAAGTTTTGCCACTTCAATGCCGTAGCTGCGGTCGGCTGCGCCGGGCTCAACTCTTCGCAGGAAGGCAATGCCGCCTCCAGTTTCTTTCACCGAAACGTGGTAGTTCTTCACGCCAGAGAGCTGTTCTGCCAGCTCGGTCAATTCGAAATAATGGGTCGCGAACAACGTCTTCGCCCGGGTCCGCGCGTGGATGTATTCGATCGCGGCCCAAGCAATCGCCAAGCCATCGTAGGTCGACGTGCCGCGGCCCACTTCGTCCAGCAGAATCAGGGAGCGTGGCGTCGCGGTGTGCAGAATCGCCGCAGTCTCCGTCATCTCAACCATGAAGGTCGAACGACCACGCGCCAGGTTGTCGCTAGCGCCGATGCGGGTGAACACGCGGTCCACCACGCCCAGCCGCGCCGAGCGCGCTGGAACGAACGATCCCATCTGAGCCAGAATCACAGTCAGCGCAGCCTGCCTGAGATAGGTCGACTTCCCTCCCATGTTCGGGCCCGTCAAGACCAAAACCGCGTGCGTAGTGGAATTCAAATACAAATCGTTGGGCACGAAGCGCTCGCCACCGCCCGAGATTTCTTGCTGTTCGATAACCGGATGCCGTCCCTCAATAATCTCGATGTCTGACGACCGATCGAACTTCGGCCGGCAATAGTTGCGCAGCGCCGCAATGTTCGCCAGCGCTGCAAGCACATCCACCTCGGCTAAGGCCAGCGCGGTCTGCCGGATGCGCCGAGCTTCGCTAGAGATCGCAGAGCGCAGTTCCGCAAATAGCCGACGCTCAATTTCGATGATCTTTTCCTGTGCGTCGAGAATCTTCGACTCATATTCCTTCAATTCCGGCGTTGTAAAGCGCTCAGCGTTGACTAAGGTTTGTTTACGCTCGTAGTCCCGCGGAGCCAAATGGAGGTTAGGCTTCGAGATTTCGATGTAATAGCCGAAAATGGAATTAAATTTCACCTTCAGCGATGCAATTCCGGTCCGCTGCCGTTCGCGTTGCTCGATCTGAGCGAGAAACTGCTTGCTATGGCGGCTAAGATCGCGCAGATCGTCGAGCTCTTTATCGACGCCGCTCGCAATCACGCCGCCGTCGCTCAGTGAGATCGGCGGCTCTGGCACGATGGTCTTGTCGATTCTCGCGCGAAGGTCGCTCAATTCGTCCGCGGACGCGTGCAGTGTGCTTATCCGCTCAGCCGCCAAGCGCGCTAGCGCCACGCGAACCGCGGGAATTTTTTCGAGGGACGCTGCCAGCGCCAGGACATCGCGTGGATTCGCAGTCTCAAGCGTCACCCGGCTTAAGAGGCGCTCTAGATCCAAGATGCCGTCCAACGCCCGCCGCAGTTCTTCGCGGGCGACAGTCTCTTTCACCTGCACTTCGACAGCATCCAGGCGAGTGTTGATTTCCGCCAGGTCGATAGAAGGCCGGAGCATCCATGAACGCAGCAGGCGCTTGCCCATGGGAGTGATCGTGGCGTCAATCGAACGGAAAAGAGTGATCCCCGCATCCATCCCCGGGAACAACGGCTCGATGAGTTCCAGATTTCGTACGGTCACTGCATCCAGCACCAGGCAGTTCTGCCGTTCATAAAAGCCGATGCGATCCACATGGTCCAACGTCCCACGTTGTGTGGAACGGACGTAGTAGAGGATTGCTCCCGCCGCCGCCGCCGCTGCCGGCTTTCCCGCCAAGCCGAATCCTTCAAGCGACAACACGCCGAAATGATTTTCCAGCAGGGGGATAGCGTGGTCGGGGGCGAAAATCCAGTCGTCGAGAGGAGTCTCGGCGCAGGCAAAAGTGCCGCCCTGCACGCGGCTCGGAGGGGACGGAGTCCCATCCCCAAATGAGCGTTTCACCTCAAAGAGAGGAGCCGACGACGCATATAAAACTTCTTTTGGGCGCAATTGCTGCAGTTCTTCTTGAATTCGCTGCGCGGCTCTTTCGCCCTGAAATTCGGTAGCGCGAAACTCGCCCGTGGAAAGATCGAGGGCAGCAAAGCCGACTCGGTCACCACTTTGCACCACGGCTGCCAAGAAGTTATTTTCTTCGGAACTGAGCGAAGAATCTGCCGCTGTTCCGGGAGTGACGACCCGAGTTACCTCGCGTCGCACAAGTTTCTTTGCGATACGCGGGTCTTCCATCTGCTCACAAATCGCAACTTTGAATCCCCTGCGGATGAGCTTCGCAATGTAACTTTCCGCCGCATGATACGGAACGCCGCACATCGGGACCGCCACTCCCTTTTCTTTGTTGCGCGAGGTCAGCGTGATCTGTAACTCACGGGCGGCCACCAGGGCGTCATCGAAGAAAAGCTCGTAGAAATCGCCCAGGCGGAAGAACAGCAGAGCGCTGGGGTGTTCCTTCTTGATGGAGG
>JABCYV010000022.1 GCA_013290025.1 Acidobacteriota bacterium | reverse complement strand
AGGTGAACGAAATCGAAATCACGCCGAAACGCTGGCTGGCTGCCACTTCCGCGGGTTTGTTCACTAGTACGAACCAGGGCAAGAGTTGGAGTGGGGGTCCGGTGGCTGGCAAGACTGAATTTGTTTCGGTGCAGGCGAAGGGCAACCTGGTGGTTGCCGCCACTCGCACCAACGTGCTGTTTTCCTTGGATGATGGAGTCGCCTGGCAGCCGGCTGGACTGTCTTCTTACGTGACCAGCCTTTCTGGCTTGGCGATCACTCCTGATGGCGAGATCCTGGTCGCGTCGCGGGAGGGCGCTTTCCGCAGTACGGACTCCGGTACCACCTGGGACCACATGGTGAATGGACTGCCCGACAAGAACATCAGTTCGATCACCTACGACCAAACCGGCAAGCGCCTGCTGGCTACCAGCACGGCCACGGGTGTGATCTTCGCCAGCCAGGACGGAGGGCGGAGCTGGCACCGCGGGCCTGACTCGGGGTACCCTTTGCGCCGCATCAGTGTAGTGCACGGACGTTTCGTGGCCGCAACCTCGTTTGACGGCGTAGTCGTTCAGCCGGAGAACGGACCACAGAGCGCAGCGGCTGGGATGGGTGACTCGTCAAACTAGCCTGTCTGCCGAAGGGCTTCACAAATCCACGGAGGAGCGGCCGAAATTGGCTGTCTCCTCCTTGTTGTTTGAAGCGATCGTGAAATCCGCTCGCTAAGTCGGCGACGAATGTGATGCTTGCAGATATGCCCAGCGCTCGGCAATCTTCCGGTTTGCGATCCTCCAGATGACAATGCCCGAGAATTGAATTGATTTTTTCGTCGTAGCGTCGGTCCCAGTCCACTTGTTTCTTACTACGACTTTATCGTCCTCGGCGATCAGGCCTTCGATGTCCACGTGAATGTCGGGAAACCGTTTGTAGGCGCCGCCGACGTACTGTTTGGCCCCGGCCGGACCTGGCAATGTCCCCGGCGGCACATCGGCGCCGTGATCCACGAAGTCCGGCGCGAAATTGAGATCGGCGATATCCAGATTCTTCCGATTCACGAACTCTTCAAAGTGATTTCGAATGAATCGTTTCATTTCCGCTTGCGTCATTCCGGTCTTCGCGTTCAGTGCATCCATCCAGCCCTCCTATGCTGTGGCACGCTGTTCAGCAAAATCAGCCGCGAACTCCGCCAGAAACTGATCCATCGTCCTCGGGGACTGGCCGAGAAGCTTGGGAAGCGTATCGTCGACGTCAGCGCCCTTCCCTCCGGTGTAGTACGCCTGCAAATCCAGCAAAGCGGTAACCTGCCATTCCGGCATTCCTAGTTCGAGCATGGACTTCCTCTGGGCTTCTTCTGGAATGTCTACATACCGCACTTTTCGGCCGGTCACACGGGAGATCTTGTCAGCTACTTCCCCGTAGGTGAGGGCCTCGGGTCCGTTCAGTTCGTACGTCTGGCCTTGATGCTCCGGCGATGTCAGCATCTTTGCGGCCACGCGAGCCAGATCGCGCACGTCAATGAAGCTTATGCGCGCATTTTCCATCGCCACGTAGAAGGCTCCTTGTGATCTGATGCTAGATGCGTAATAGGTCTGCATGTTTTGCATGAAGCTGTTCGGGCGCAGAATCGCGTAGGCCAAACCGGAAGCCTTGAGTTTCTCCTCAACCTTTCGGTGCCAACTGGGAAACGATTTCGGATAATCTCCGGCGCCAAGAGCAGAGTTCAACACTACGTAGTGGACCCCACCTTCCCGGCAAGCGTCTATCATGCTGCTCTCGAGATCCACCAGTTCGCGTATCGGCGAGCACACGAGATACACAGTTTCAACGCCGTCCAAAGCTCGCCGCAGACTTGGCTTGTCCGCAAAATCGGCCACACGAGTGGGAGAACCTCCGGATGACTTCGCCGCATCCTCCCTTGAGCGATACATCGCGCTCGCCGGTTTGCCACTGTTGAGAACTTCTCGCAGGACCGCACTTCCGACACTACCTGAAGCTCCAGTAACTAAGATCATGTTGTCCTCCTAAGAATGGCTGTATCACGCTGCCCGGAAGTCGGTGAGACTTCCGAACCCTGAGGTTGCATCGCTCCAAACAGGGTACAACGCGCCGCGCGCCGCCGGAAGTACGTACAATTTTGTAAGTCCCGGAGGGCCCGTCTGGGTGTGCTGGAACCTTATCCAACCGATTTCGCTACCGCATCGGTATCAACCACGAAGGACAGGAAGTTACACGAAGGATTGGGCTCTAACGATTTCCCTTCGTGTTCTTCGTGTCCTTCGTGGTTGACGGTTGGGGGAGCAAGCATTTTGGCATCGAGCCGACTCTGTCGCGTGCATCCTGACTCGCTTCATACATCCGATTCTGCTTATCCCAGTTAATCATGAAAAGACGGTGCGTGCTCGGTCGCGGACGAGGATGATCCTTGTCGCCAAGCTCGGTGCCACAACGCACTCTCCACAGCCAGATCTGAGCAGGTTGTTCTTTCATCACAATTGCATGTGACGTGCGCCCTTAGCACGGGCAGCACGATTTGCCTACACTTCCCCAATGGGGAGAGCCCAGAGGCGCTGGGTGTTGCAGCGATGTTCCCGATTTGGGAGGAGATTCCGCCTTTCGATACTGGGCGGCTGTGCGTTCTGCTTTCATCAAACGTTAATTCTGATCAATGCTTTCCTGATTCGGACCCGGCAGGGACAGAAAGATCGGTTGAACCATGAGCGCTAGGGCGCAGTTTCGGACCGAACCGGAAGGATCGCCGGATTACTTGATGCTGACCGCCGCTATGGAGGCCTGCCCGGCGAGTTTGGCCGTGGTTGAACGTGGTGAGTGCGGCCGGGTCCTTCACGCCAATCCGGCCTTTGTCCAGCTGTTTGGGTATTCGCAAAACTCTGAGATCCACGGCCGGAGCTGGCCGGAGTTTGTTATTGCGGATCGCCCCGAGGTTAGGACTTCGAGCGACATCAATCTGGGCTGGCCCGCCGCAGACTTCACTGGCGTGCGCCGCGACGGTACCCGCATATGCGTCAAAGTCTCGTGCGCCGGTTTCCGAGTCAGAGACCGCGATCTTCTGATTGTTAGCGTCCGCGATGTCACTCTGCAGAAGCGCTCCGAGCAGCAATTGCAGGAGTCCCAGAAGATGGAGGCAGTCGGCCGGCTCCTAGGCGGCGTCGCTCACGACTTCAATAACTTGATCACCGGAATCATGCTCTATTGCGATCTGTTGATCGCCGGTCTGGGAAGCAATCGCCGTTTGCGACACCATGCGCAGGAGATTCGCATGGCTGGCGAGCAGAGTGCCGCCTTGATCCAGCAGTTGCTGGCGATTGCGCGTCCGCGAACGGTCAGGGAGCATGCGCTGTCAGTAAATGACATCGTGAGCAGTATGCGTGAACTCCTGGCACGGTTGATTGGTGAAAATATCGAACTGGTTACGTCACTAGCCGACGATCTGGGTTCGGTCATGATCAATCCGTCCCAGGTTCAGCAGATCGTGATGAACCTGGTGCTGAACGCCCGCGACGTCATGCCGGATGGCGGCCGCGTAACGGTAAAGACGCGAAACTGCGCGGACTTTCTCGCTCATTCGACTGATCAAAAATCGAGCCTGACGCCCTGCGTTGAGATCACGGTCACTGACACTGGTTCGGGCATGAATGTAGAAACACGTTCCCATTTGTTCGAACCTTTCTTCACGACCAAGCAGCCCGGGCTTGGCAACGGGTTGGGACTCGCCACCGTGTTTGGCATTGTGAAAGAGCGTGGAGGAACCGTCGTAGTGGAGAGTGAGCCGGGCCGAGGCACTCAGGTGTCAGTTCGCTTGCCGCGGGTTGCTCCAGAATTGGCCCAGGAAGATGCCCAGGAACCTGAATCGTAGAAATCCGAACTCAAGACGAGGTGATGCAACATGACAACCGCGGTTGCTAGCGCGCCCATCCTGCCCCAACTCGAGGGCGCGAACCTGCTGAATCTGATGATCGTGGATGATGAGCGCGCTATTCGGGAAGCCTGCCGGGAAGTCGCCCAATCCCTGGGTTTCAACACCTGCGTGGCCGACTCGGCCGAGCACTCTTACCGCATGCTGGATGCCCAAGGCGTCGACGTAGTGCTGCTCGACCTGAAATTACCGGGCGCGGGAGGGCTCGAAGCTTTGCATCAGATCCGCGAACGACGCGCCGATGCAGTGGTCATTGTGGTGACCGGTTATGGAACGGTGCAATCGGCGGTGCAGGCCATGAAGAATGGCGCATACGACTATGTCACCAAGCCTTTCAGTATGGACGAGCTGAAGCTGCTGTTGCAGCGTGTCTCGGGGCACTTGAAATTGAAAACAGAAAATCGACTGTTGCGGGAGAAAATCAAATCCAAACAAGGCTTCGGCAGCATCGTCGGCCGGGCGCCCGAGATGGAGAAGCTTTACCGGATCATCGCCAAGGCAGCGCACAGCAACCATCCGGTTCTGATCCTGGGAGAGAGCGGAACCGGCAAGGAAATAGTGGCACGATCCATTCACTACTCAGGACCATTCCATGACAAGCCATTTATTCCCGTCGACTGCGGGTCGCTGGTCCCGACTCTGATCGAGAGTGAACTCTTCGGCTATGTCAAGGGAGCCTTCACCGGCGCGGTACAGTCCCGCGAGGGCCTGCTCGCCATCGCCGAGGGCGGCACCGTGTTTCTGGATGAGGTAGGTGAGTTGTCGGTGGACCTCCAGGCGAAGCTGTTACGTTCGATTCAGGAGAAGGAAATCCGTCCAGTGGGAAGCACCAAACGCGTCCCCATCAACGTCAGAATACTGGCGGCCACGAACCGCGACCTGGAGCAGGCGGTGGCGCAGGGCACGTTCCGGCGGGATCTTTATTTCCGGCTGAATGTGCTCAGCTTGCGGATTCCGGCATTGCGCGAACGTCGCCAGGACATTCCGCTGCTGACGGCGCACTTCCTGGAGCGCCTGTCGCGGGCCTCGGCACAGGAACGGAGCCTGAGCGACGACGCCATGAAGGCCTTGTTAGCCTGCGATTGGCCAGGCAACGTTCGTGAACTGGAAAACTGCCTGGAGCGGGCCTGCGCTTTCACCAGCGGCCCCATGATCCAGGCATGCGGCTTGCCCAGCGCCATTCACAGCGTGCAAAGCACGATGCCAGCAGGAGGAAACGGCGTGGCTAAAATTGTCCCCATCGCCGACTTGGAGAAGCAGACCATCATCAACACTATCGGGCAACTCAACGGAGACAAACTGCTGGCGGCGAAGCTGCTGGGGATTGGTAAAACGACGCTCTATCGCAAGCTGAAGGAGTACGCCGCCCAGGATTAGGTTGGCAGAGTGAACCTGAAGGCGGCTGGCCCGGGCTAACTCGCATTCATCTTACTCCGGAGGGTGCCCCGTCCAAGCTCTGCTTGGGCGGGGACTTTCCTTAGGCGGTGTCTGCACCATGGGAAAGATGCCCATGCGCTCACTAGTCCGCACCGTCCATTGCGATTCAATTTCCACTGTTCCGGGTTCGCCGCTCACATAGTGGCGAAAGCTGCTCCACTTCCAGTCCTCTGGCCGCGCGACCAGCGCCCGCTGCACTGGATTCCAATGAATGTAGCGCAGCTTCTCCAAGAACTTGTGCTCGCTCCAGACATTGAAATCGTAGTAGCGAGCCTGCCAGAAGGGATCCGCAGCTCGCAACGCCAGGGTACGCGCGACCGATTGCTTCAACGATTGCAAGGCTCGCGCTAAGCCGCATCGCTGGGGTTCGTTCACCAGAAGGTGTACGTGTTCCGGCATCGCCACGTAACCGTACACCCAGAGCCTGTACCCTTGGCGGACTGTTTCGAGGGAGGCTTCAAAGGTGGCGCGGGATCGTATGCTCTGGAAGTTCGCTCGTCTGCGGTAACAACTGAAGGTAAGGAAATGAAGCTGGCCGGACTGTTGGAACCGCTTTAGCCCCCAAGGCATAGGAGAAGCCTAGTTCCATACCGCGCCCCATTCTGTGACGAACGAACATCCCCGCCCAAGCACAGCTTGGACGGGGCACCCTCCAGAGTAGAATTCAATCCGGAAGTTGCCCGGGCCACCCGCCGTGTGAGATATCCGATCAGTCGTTCGGGAAAAGGAGCGGGACTTCCCGTCATGGGAACGACAGAAGCCAGCGCCGCTCTAAACGCAATGCTTTCATCAGTCAAAGTCGTGGCGGCAGACGTGCACGTCAAATGGCATGATTCTACTCATCACGCCTTACGCGAAAGGTCGCGACTGGGCAGTGAGGCTCGAGGAAGAGATTCGGGAGCCGGTGGAGGTCGCCGCTACGCTGCGGGAGGCAGCAGCCAAACTGCGCGCCCACGAATATTCCGCAGTCGTGATTGATCAGTCGTTCCTGGAAGCTGAGCCTGATGACAGCGAGATGGTCTTACAGCATGTCGGGACGGCAATCCCCGTTTACGTAAATTTTGCTATCTGCGGAATGGAGCGAGTAGTGCGCGAACTGCGTGCGGCTCTGCACCGCCGCAAGCGAGAGGTCCTGCTAGCGCGCCAAGGCGCGGAACAAGGCCTGCGCAATGAATTAAAAGATACGATAACGGCGATCCTACTATCCTGCGAGCTGGCCCTTCAAACCCCCAACCTTCAAGCCACAGCTGAGACTAAAATGCGCGCCGTTTATGAACTGGCTCGGGAAATGCGCATCAAACTCGAAGCCTCGACCTAGGCCGCCCTCCTGGCTGTCGTTCCGCGTGAAGCGTTACAAGTCTCCGACAAAAAGATAACCAACAGTTGACCAATAAGTGACCGCTAAATGACAAGGTCACCTTCCGCCCGCCTTAGGCTTGTCTCGTCGACAAGAGATACAGAACCGAGCGAATCGAAAAAGATTTGGGGTACAAAGCAATGAACAGGGTTTCACTATTCGCATCTGTGATCGCGCTCAGCATGGGAACGGTGTCAGTGTTTCACGTCCAGCGTCAGCCGAACAGTCTGAGCGCGAGCGAAAACGTCAGCCACGCCACTGATGGCGCGTTCCGCGATGGATTGTATCTGGGAAGGCTTGCAGCCGAAAACGGAGTTGCGCCCCATGTTGTCAGGGGACGATGGGCCACCGAGGCGGATCGAGCGTCTTTCACGGCCGGCTACTTACGGGGATACGAGGGTTACGCAAACCAAGCGGCACGCTAAAGCCACTGCTCGAGTATTGCCTGATCCTTCCTGTGCAACAATTTGCGCACTGCGTCGACAAAGGTTCCAAAAATCCTTCGGTGACCGCCAGTTCTCACACTACAATAATCGGGCCTGGAATCAGACGTCTCACGTACACTGATGTCAGCGAGAGACAGGAGCTGCGAGTGCACGTTCTAGTTACTGCCGATACGCTGGGTGGGGTCTGGACTTACGCTCGCGAACTGGTCACGGGACTGGTAAGTCGCGGGGTTCGTGTCACTCTGGTCAGCCTCGGCGAGATTCCTCTGCCCGAGCAAACCTCCTGGATGGATAATCTGCACGGCCTGGAATACCGTCCCACGGCATTTCGTTTGGACTGGATGCAGGAAGGAGAGTTAGATCTGGAAGCGTCCTCCGCTTATATCACAGCTCTGGTGCAGGAGTTAAAGCCCGATCTTTTGCACCTGAATCAGTTGTGCTATGGCGGCCTCCCAGTTGAAATTCCGCGCGTAGTCGTGGCCCACGGGGACATGATCAGTTGGTGGAAAGCGATTCATGGGAATGAGCCGAAACAGACCCGCTGGGTGAAGTGGTACAGAGAAATGGTAATTCGTGGCTTGGAGCAGGCCAGTGCCGTGGTTGCACCGACGGTCTGGATGTTGGACACCCTCCGGGCCTGCTATACGCGTCCGCGCCGCGACTCTGTGATTTACAACGGACGCAACCCAATCTTCTTCAATCCATATGTCAGCAAGGATGATTCCGTCCTGGCGGTAGGTCGACTGTGGGACGCCGGCAAGCAGGTTTCTCTATTGACCCAACATGAGCACCCGCTCCCTGTCTGCATCGTCGGATCAGACGCCCCGGTGACATCTCCCAAGATTCCCATTCGGGCCGACGTCAAAGTTGCCGTCGATCGGGTCTGCATGGCGTTAAAAGGTCCGCAAACCGAGGCGCAGCTGCGCACTCTCTACAGCCGGGCCTCCATCTATGCTGCCACGTCGCGATATGAGCCTTCCGGCATGACGACGGTAGAAGCTGCGCTTTCCCGTTGCGCCATCATCGCCAACGACATTCCTTCCCACCGGGAACTTTGGAGCGACGCCGCCCTCTACTTCCGAGCGAATGACGCCAACAGCTTGGCAGCCGTGATTCGGCGCCTGAGCGATGAGCGGGACCTATGTCGCGGCTATGCGAACCGCGCCTATCAGCGCGCCCGCGAGTGCTTTACTGCCAAGCGCATGATCGATGAATATTTGGATCTGTATCAGGATCTACTTCCGGCGCAATCAGCGGCTGCATGAGTGGCATGCTGAGTGGTGCAAGGCATCCCTAATTACCAACCGATTTGGGGCGGAGACAGAAATTCTTCATTCCGCTAGAAGCCGTCGGCTCGAAGCTGCTATCTTCATTATCCGTACTCACACTCATTTTTAGCGGAGGTCCCATGTCCACCGTCAAGATTACGATCAAGAAGAACGGCCCGTATCGTGTGGAAGCCCCAGAGGGCTCGATCGAGTTGGTTGACGCAGACGGCAATAAGTATGACCTTACTGGCAAACCTGCTTTTTCTTTGTGCCGTTGCGGTGGCTCAGTGACTAAACCCTTTTGTGACGGAACCCATAGCCGCATTGGTTTCCAAGCTGCAGAGTCAGCCGTGAAGAGAGCTGATGGCACAAGCTGAACCGAGACGCTGGATGGCTCTTCCCGAACCACCCTGATCTTCAGACCACCCCCGCGTGCGAGGCCTCATGTGAACAATTCGCGAGATCGAGAGCTAGGCATGGGCCGCGAGATCACCCGGCGTGACTTCCTGAACGGAGTCGCGGTGAGCATCGGAACGTTGGCGCTGCCGGATTTGGCTACGGCGCTCGGGGAACCGGATGAACCGAAAGCTAATAATCCGAGCCTCACGGAAAAGCAATTTGCTCCGGAGAAAGCGCCTGACTATTACCCACCCGCGAGGACTGGAATTCGGGGCAACCATGACGGCACGTTTACGTTTGCGCACAAGCTGCGAGATGGAGACTTCTGGGAAGGCGCCGGGAAGCCCGAGGCGAGCGGCGAGACCTACGATCTGGTGGTGGTGGGAGCCGGCATCAGCGGGCTGGCAGCGGCGCACTTTTACCGCAAGAGCGCGGGTCCACAGGCACGCATTCTGATTTTGGATAATCATGACGACTTCGGCGGACACGCCAAGCGCAATGAGTTTGAGGCGGGGGGACGAAAGTTGCTGTGTTACGGGGGAACGCAGTCGATCGAGAGTCCATCTAAGTACAGCCAAGTCGCCAAGGATTTGCTGGCGGAACTGGGCGTTGATCTACAGAAGTTCTATCAAGCCTTCGACCAGAAGCTGTTTCCGTCCCTGAAGCTCGGCACGGGCGTGTTCTTCGACAAAGAAACGTTTGGGGAAGACCGTTTCGTTACGGGGAGAAACTCGCTGCCGTGGCCGGAATTTATTGCCAAGACGCCCCTCTCGGAGGTGGCAAAGCGCGACCTCACGCGGCTCTACACCGAAAAAGTGGACTACCTGCCGGGTCTCTCTGTGGAAGAAAAACAGAACCGGCTGATGAAAATGAGCTATGCCGACTTCCTGACGAAGATCGTGAAAGTGCATCAGGAGGTACTGCCGTTCTTTCAAAAGAAAACGCACGATCTTTTCTGCGTTGGCATCGAGGCAGTGCCAGCTCTGTTCTGCTACACGGAGGGCGACGACTACGATGAGTTTGGATACCCCGGCTTTGAGGGTTTGAAGCTGGGCCGAAGCCAAGGGCGCGGGAACGACGTGAAACCCGACCCATATATTTTTCACTTTCCGGACGGCAATGCTTCGATCGCGCGGCTGCTGGTTCGTTCGTTGATTCCGGAGGCAATTCCGGGACACACGATGGAAGACGTGGTAACCGCGAGGGTGGACTATAGCAAGCTGGATATGGCGTCTTCCCAATCAGCGGCGAAGACGCACATTCGGTTGAACACCACGGTGGTGCAGGTGCGTCATGTGGGCGATGCGAAAACAGCGAAGGAAGTAGAAGTCGCCTACATGCGGGGCGAAAAGCTGTGTTCGGTAACGGCGAAAGCTTGCGTGCTGGCCTGCTACAACGGGATGATTCCCTATCTCTGCCCCGAACTGCCGGAGGAGCAGCGGGATGCTCTAGCGTTGCTGGTAAAAAGTCCATTGGTGTATACGCACGTGGCGATCCGCAACTGGACAGCGTTCCAGAAGCTGGGCGTATTCCAGATTGATGCGCCGGGCAGCTACCATAACTATGTTGCGGTGGATTTCCCGGTGAGCCTGGGAGACTACAAATTCCCCAGCAAGCCCGAAGAGCCGGCCGTGCTATTTATGCTGCGGACTCCGTGCAAACCAGGGTTGCCACAACGAGACCAGAATCGCGCGGGGCGGATGGAACTGCTGCGCACACCGTTTCCAACTTTCGAACGCAACATTCGCGAGCAGCTGGGGCGCATGTTGGGGGCGGCGGGATTTGACCCGGCGCGGGACATCGAAGGCATCACTGTAAACCGCTGGGCGCACGGCTATGCCTTTCACGACAATCCGCTGTTCGATCCCGACTGGTCCGAAAATGAAAAGCCCTGGGTGCTGGGACGGAAGCAGTTTGGCCGGATTGCGGTCGCCAATTCGGATGCCGGGGGCTCGGCCTACACAGACGCAGCGATTGACCAGGCGTACCGGGCGGTGGGTGAGATTGTCAGGAATTAGCCAAGTTCAGTCTGGATTTTTGGATTAACACCCGAGCGGACGCCAGTCCGCGAGGAAGACTCGTCGCTGATTCCACGAAGCTGCCTCAGACGAGATGCCCGCCTTAGTGAATCGTCTTGGTCTTGCGCGACATGTAGTCCATCAGCAGATACTGTCCCAGGGTGTAGGGTGTGGTGAAGTAGGCTTTGCCGCGGCACATCTCCGTGACTTTCTGCACGAATTGCACCAGGCCGTAATCTGACGCCAGCATGAAAGTGTTGATCAGGATGCCGGCGCGCTTGCACTTCGAAACTTCTTCCAGCGTTTGGCTGACCACCAGAGGGTCGAGCCCGAAGGCATTCTTGTAAATGCGTCCATCCTCGAGCGTGAGCGCCGAGGGCTTGCCGTCGGTGATCATCACAATCTGCTTCATGTCTTTTCTCTGACGCTGCAGAATGCGCTGCGCCAGCCGGAGTCCCTCGCGCGTATTGGTGTAGTACGGTCCCACTTTCACGCGAGCCAACTGCGAGAGCGGCACTTCTTCCGCTGAGTCATGAAAAAGAATCAGCGAAAGCGAATCGCCCGGGTACTGTGTCCGGATCAAGTGCGACAGCGCCATGGCGACCTTTTTGGCCGGTGTGAAGCGGTCTTCGCCATAAAGAATCATGGAGTGCGAGCAGTCGAGCATGAGGACGGTCGCGCACGAGGACTGGTATTCGCACTGATGCACCTGGAGATCGGAATATTCGATGTTCAGTGGCAGTTTCAGGCCTTCGCGCTGGATGGCGCTGGAAAGCGTCGCGGTGATGTCGAGGTTGAGAGTATCGCCGAATTCGTAACGCCGAGAGGCGCCACTGGCTTCAATGCCCGTCGCCAAATCGCGAGTGTCGTGCCGTCCGAAGCTGGATTTTCCCAATGATCCCATCAGATCGCGTAGTGTCTTAAAGCCGAGGAAGTCGAGACTCTTATCAGTGATCTCGAACTTGGCCTGTGGCTGAGCTTCGCCGACTTGTCCACCCGTGCTCGCCTGGCGCGAGGGATCATGAGGTTGGTCGATGCTGATGTAATCTTCCTGCTGCATGCGTTCGATCAAGTGCTCAATTAGTTCATCCAGGGTGCCATCCATTTGCATCTGTTGCAGGCGCTCGCGCATTTCCTCGTCCAGAAAATTACCATCGAGCAATGCCTGTTCCAGCGCGCGGCGCAAGTCGTCGAGTGTCTGTTCACCGTCGAGAAAGTCGCTATAGATATAGTTCTGGAAACCACTCTGCAGCAGGTAGTCTGAGAGAGCGCTGAGTAGATCCTCCATGCTCATTTCGCCGGCGGGATCCGGAACGTACTTGCTGTAGCGAATGCGCTTCATAAATTCGGCGTCAGGTGTCGGGTCTCAGGTCTCAGGAAACACAGGGGACGGCTCAAACCTCGTTGCATTTGTCACCTCAGACCTGTCACCTGAGACCTAGTTGTACGGCCTTCTGCCGCGAAACGGCGGTTCCTCACGTTCGAACGGTTTCTCAGCCTGCTTTGGAAGTTTTTCTCCTGCTGTGAACACGCGCTCCTCATTACGCCCGATGCGTTTGTGCGCATGCAGACCTTCCAGTACGAACTCCGCCGCGGACACCTGCAGTTCCGGACTATCTTTCGGGCCGACGGTCAACTTGCCCAACTTATCCATCAGGCCCTGGATGGCGCGCAGGGATTGCAGGGCCTCAGCCGCGCCCGCGGTATCGGCCATTTGGATTTCTCCGCCCAGATCGAACCACTGCACGATCTGCTGCGTATTCACGCCGTTGAAATAGCCGTCGTAAGTCTTGGCAATCGCGGTACGTATTAGCTCTCGGCTCACGTGGTCCGCGCCCTTCATCTCGCCTTCATACTCCAGTTCAAGCTTGCCTGTGATGGCGGGCAAAGCGGCATACACGTCGCCAATGCGAGGCACAACCAGCTTCTCGTCATGCCGGATGGCACGACGCTCCGCGTTGGAGATGACGTTCTCAATGCACGAAATCGGCAGGCGTTGACTCACGCCGGAACGCTTGTCGACCTTCTTGTCCTCGCGCGCCGCGAAGGCGATGCGCTCGATGACCTCCTGCACAAATTTGGGAACATGCAGCTTGTATCCGTCGCGCTGCGTCCAGGCCTCTTGCACCGTGATGGCAATGCCTTCTTCCACCGTGGCTGGATAGTGGGTGCGAATTTCCGAACCAATGCGGTCTTTTAGCGGCGTGATGATCTTGCCCCTCGCCGTGTAGTCCTCCGGATTGGCGCTGAACACGAGGGCGACGTCGAGCGGCAGACGAATGGGGTACCCCTTAATCTGCACATCGCCTTCCTGCATGATGTTGAATAGACCCACCTGAATTTTTCCCGCCAGGTCAGGCAACTCGTTGATGGCGAAGATGCCACGATTCGCCCGTGGAAGCAGGCCGTAGTGAACCGTCAGATCGCTGCTGAGTTGATGACCGCCCCGCGCAGCCTTGATCGGATCAATGTCTCCGATAAGGTCGGCAATGGTGACGTCGGGCGTGGCCAACTTTTCAACGTACCGTTCTTCCGGAGAAAGATACGCGATCGGTGTCTCGTCACCCTGCTCCGCCACGTCTTCGCGGCATCGGCGGCAAATTGGCGAATAGGGATTGTCGTGGATCTCGCAGCCGGCAATGTAGGGAATCTGCGGATCGAGTAGCGTGGTCAGTGCGCGCAGGATTCGGCTTTTCGCCTGCCCGCGTAATCCCAGCAGTATGAAATTATGACGGGAGAGAATGGCATTCACGATCTGCGGCACCACCGTGTCGTCGTAGCCGACAATACCAGGGAAGACGGTTCCACCGCAGCGCAGTTTCGCTATCAGGTTGTCGCGCAACTCGTCCTTCACGCGGCGGGATTGCAAACGTTTTTCGGAAAGTGGGCTCTGGCGCAATTCGCCGAGCGTGCGCGGGAAACTCATGACGCAAAACCCCCAAGGGGAAACTGCTTAATGAGACTGATTATACGCCCGCTCCAGTCACGAACTGTTTTCCGATCGCATGACAAATTCAAGTATTGAGCGGAAGAAGGTCTGGCCACATTCACATTGCGTGGCCGTTGCCACCAGCCTTCTGGCGCACGTGTACGCTCCGCCGCAGTTTAGGCAGAATGGCTTCGAAATAGGAGATTACGGCCTGTATGCGTTCGGCTTCCGACTTCATGCCCAACAAAGTCTGCTTGAAATCGGGATCGAGCGGAAGTGAACCCGCGAGATGAAAAGAAAGTTGGGAGCCTTCCACCTCCGACAATTTCTCTGGTTCCGCGCCGGCCAAGGTCATAATCTCTCCGTGCAGCTTCTGCGCCTGCGCGAGTTCGTCGGCAGTGGCTTTGCCGGGTTCGTCCCTAAGATAGAGAACTTCGGCCTGTAGAAATGACCGGTCCTGGTTGACCTGCATCACTTCGAAGCGCTCGCGCCCCTCTGTCACAATGTCCATCCGCCCATCGGGATATTTCTTGGTCACGGTGAGGATTTCCGCCGTACAGCCAATCTCAGCAACTCCTTCATCTTTGGCCCGCACCACTCCAAAACGCTTTTCCTGTGACAGGCACTCCGACACCATCTCACGATAGCGTGGTTCGAAAATATGCAAGGGCAAAGGGGTGCCTGGGAGCAAAACCACGTCCAGCGGAAAGAGCGGCAAGAGCGTGCTCATGAAACCTTCGTGAATATCAGGGAAGAAAGAGCATTCAATTCCTCGATTGTACCGCAGCGCTTGACTTGACAAGCCCAGGACGATACAAGCTCCCCATGGCTTCTGAGAAGATCGAAGCTTCAGGGAAAGTGGTCGTTGTCACCGGCGCCTCCATGGGCATTGGCGAAGCGATAGCAAGAGTTTTTGCGGATCGCGGGGCGCGAGTCGTGCTGCTGTCGCGTGATGCAGGACGCGCTGAGGCCGCCTGCAACCGCCTCGGTCATCCCGACCGCACGCTTGGACTTTCCTGCGATGTGCGTAACCGCGAGGAGATTGATCGCGTTGTGAGTCTTACGCTGCACCACTTTGGCCGCATCGATCTCTGGATCAATAACGCCGGCCGCGGAATGCGAGATTCGATCGCCCAGATGGATATGACTGCGTGCCGCGATACGTTCGATATCAATTTCTTCGGTACAGTTGCTGCCATGCAAGCAGTGATCCCGGTCATGAAGCAGCAAGGCTCGGGGACGATAGTGAACATTTCAAGCGTCGCTGGACATATTGCGGTGCCATTTATGGGGATCTACTGCGCAACGAAGTTTGCCATGAATGCGATCAGCAACGCCGCACGGGTGGAGTTGAAGCATGCAGGCATCCACGTGATGACCGTGTGCCCAGGTTACGTGCGTACCGATTTTGGCGCCAACGCCATCAAGGGCAGGGAACTCAAGCAAGTGCGCCCTGGGGCAGTTCGTGGAATCACCGCAGAGCGCGTAGCGCGAGCTGTGCTGCGTGGTTATCGAAAGCAAAAGCGTGAGGTCATCGTGCCCTGGACAATGCATCCCGTCGTCAAGATTTATCAGTTGTTCCCAGGGTTGGTGGAGTGGGCGATGGCCAGGATGGCGCGGACCACGTGAACAATTTGCTAAGGGAATCACAGTCCGCAGTCTGAAGGCTATCCCATTTCTTCTAACATAGCAGTCATTTCCGATTGCGCATGAGTGTTGCCGGTGCGTCTCGCCGAAGAGATCCCGTCTACCAGCATCCTCTTGGCTTCGTCGATGCGCCTGGCGCTCACCAGGGTCTGGGCCGCCATGTGATAGGCGGCGGTGTAGTCGGGATGACTGGCGAGTAGCTGCGCGAACTCTTGCAGTGCACGCTCAACTTCGCCGCTCTTCGAATATTCCATCGCGAGGCCATAGCGGGCAAAGGCGTCGGTAGGATTCTGCGAGAGGATCTCGCTGAGCATTGCAATACGATCCATGTACAACAGATTACTACGGACCGTACATGGTTGTGGCTCAGGATGGTGACTCGTGGCATTTGTTGCGCTACTAGTAAGCTTCTCGCGCCATGAGTAAAATGGCCCATCACTCAACAGGAGCCCAGGTTTGGCCTGCCCGTTTTTCATGCCGGTGCGGAAGTCGGAAGATGGTGTCTGGCAACACCCTTCCCGTCTGCCTTTAGGGTGTGGATGGACCGGTTTTTGCTGCGCTCCGGGTCACGAGGGTGTCCAACCCACCGATGAGGAACTGAGATCCTTTTGCAACCTGGGCTACGCCACGAACTGCCCTCGATTGCCCAAAGAGCGTCCTTGCGACGCGGTGCGTTTCGGAGTCGCACGCGATACAGGATCACAACTACTCCTGCTGTTCGTGTGTGAAGCTGGCCATCTTCCCACAACCCATGGAACACTGGAATACGACCTATCGTCGGGACGGTGGATACTGTCCCATGCCGATCCACAAATTCAGAAAATGGCGGAGTGCTATCTAGAATCATATTTACTGCGTCGCATCCCGTCGCCCCAGGCGGGATCCTGTCCAAAGGAAACTCATGACTCGTCAACCTATGAAGCAAAGTGATGATCTGATGATGGCCCGTCCGGTTCGGGATTCGCAGTCCGAGATGGCCGAGATCGTTCTTCCCAACGATGCCAATCCTCTGGGCGCCCTGCTAGGCGGACGCCTTATGCATTGGATCGATCTTGCCGGCGCCATGGCCGCGCATCGCCACAGCCGCAACTACGTGGTTACTGCCGCCATCGACCATTTGGACTTCTGGGTTCCCGTGCACATCGGTGACCTGGTCATCCTGCGTTCCAGCGTCAATCGCGTGTTCCACACTTCCATGGAAGTCGGAGTAAAAATTTGGGTAGAGAACTATCTGCTCGACAGTTGCCAGCATGTCAGCTCGGCCTACCTGACATTTGTCGCCATTGACGGAGCGGGACGCCATTTGAAGGTACCAGCCATCATTCCAGAAACTGACGAGCAGAGACGTCGCTACGAAGATGCCGGCCGCCGCCGTGAAATCCGTCGCGATGAACTCGACCGGCGCCGCAACAAACTGAGTTAGCAATTTGCGAAGTTGTGAGCTGGGTCATATCCTGATTTGCTTTTCCGCTCGCAGGCATTGTTAGTTGCTGAGATGAATCGGATTTCATAATGGATAGCGCGCTGCTGATTCATCGTCTGCATTTCGCGTTCACAATAACCTTCCATTATTTATTTCCCCAACTCACCATGGGACTAGCGCCGCTGATTGTGGTGCTCAAGACCCTTGCTCTGCGCCGCCACGGTGAGATTTACAACCAGGCGGCCCGATTCTGGGCAAGCATCTTTGGCATCAACTTCGTGTTGGGCGTGGTGACGGGTATTCCGATGGAATTTCAGTTCGGCACCAACTGGTCCCACTTCTCTCGTTTTGCCGGAGGCGTGATCGGCCAGACCCTGGCTATGGAAGGCATGTTCGCCTTTTTTCTCGAGTCGGCGTTCCTGGGCCTTTTCCTCTACGGAGAAAAGCGGCTTACTCCTCGCGCCCATTTGTGGTCGGCGGTCGCGGTATTTCTCGGGTCATGGCTGTCCGGGTACTTCATTATCGCGACCGATGCCTGGATGCAATATCCGGTGGGTTACGAGCGCGCCGCCGATGGATCAATTCAACTCGGCAGTTTTTGGAAGCTGGTTCTGAATCCCTGGGCCGGATGGCAGTATGCGCACAACATGAGCGGCGCCGCCATCACCGGCGCGTTTGTGATGGCCTCCATTGGAGCGTTTTACCTGCTATGGGGCAAGTACGAGGAGTACGGACGAATATTCGTAAAAGTGGGCGTGGTGGCCGGTTGCTTGTTCAGCGTCTTACAGATGTTCCCGACCGGAGACCAGCAAGGGCAAATGGTGTTTCGTCATCAACCGCCAACCCTGGCGGCCATGGAAGGTCTCTTCACTGAGCAAGCGGGTGCACCGATTGTTCTCATCGGCCAACCCAACGTGGATGAAGGAAGAATCGACAATCCTGTCATCATTCCTGGTGCGCTGGGCTTTTTGACTTATCGCCGCTGGGGAGCGCGAATGCAAGGCCTGGACGCGTTTCCCCCCGAATTTCGGCCCCAAAACATCACGCTTCTCTATTACAGCTATCACATTATGGTAGGGCTGGGGACCATTTTCATTGCCATCATGATGCTGTCCGCTTTGCTGCTGTGGCGAGGGAAGCTGTTTCAAGCGCGCTGGATGCTCTGGATACTTCTGCTGAGCTTGCCATTTCCTTATATTGCCAACACCGCAGGTTGGATGACCGCGGAACTTGGCCGCCAGCCTTGGCTGGTCTACGGCTTAATGCTCACCGCAGATGGTTACTCTAAGACAGTCTCCGCGGGCAACGGCTTGTTCACGCTGCTTGGATTCATGGGAATGTATACCGTTTTGGGAATTCTATTTCTGTTTTTGGTTCGCCGCGAAATCGAGCGCGGTCCGGCAGCGGAAGCGGTGGGCCACTAAAAGAGCGCTTAGCACCTGAGGTTACTAGCTGTCATGGCAACTCTCTGGTTCGTCATCATTGCGATCATGCTGACTGTTTACGTTGTCCTTGATGGCTTTGATCTGGGAGCCGGCGTGATTTATCTCATTGTGGCGAAAACCCGCGACGAGCGCCGCTTGGTGCTGCGCTCCATTGGGCCGGTATGGGATGGAAACGAAGTCTGGCTCGTGGCGGCAGCAGGCACGTTGTATTTTGCCTTTCCTCAACTCTATGCTTCGAGCTTCAGCGGCTTCTACCTCCCGCTCATGATGGTGTTGTGGTTGCTGATGCTGCGCGCGATTGGTATCGAATTTCGCGCCCACATCGACAATCGTGTGTGGCAGGGTTTCTTTGATGTCGTTTTCTCTGTGTCCAGTGCGCTGCTCGCCATATTCTTCGGCGCCGCGCTCGGTAATGTGGTGCGCGGTGTGCCTCTTGATCATGAGGGCTATTTTTTCGAGCCGCTGTGGACCAACTTCAAGCCCGGACCGCACCCGGGAATTCTGGATTGGTACACAATTCTCATCGGTGTGCTCGCATTGGTGACCCTCACAGTGCATGGCGCGCTTTACGTTGCCCTCAAAACAGAAAATGACTTGAGCCGGAGGGCCCGTGATATTGCCGTCATGCTCTGGCCGGTTCAGCTTCTGCTGACCTGCCTCAGCCTGATAGCCACTTATTTCGTTCGGCCGCACGTGATGACAAATTACGGCGTACATCCTATCGGCGTGCTCATACCCATGGTCGTTGTCGGTAGTCTGGCAGTAATGGCTTGGGCAAATCGACAGGGGCGAGCGCAAGAACAAAGGCAAAGCAAAAAAGAGAAGCTGGCCTTCCTGGGGTCAACCTTGTACATCATGGGTATGCTGGTGGGAGTCGCCTTCGCGCTCTATCCGGTGCTGCTGCCAGCCAGTACCGAGCCCGTGTACAGTCTCACTATCAACAACTCCGCCGCTGGACATCACGGCCTGGTCGTGGGTTTTATTTGGTGGATCATCGGAACCGTGCTGACCCTCGGATATTTCGTGTTCGTCTACCGTATGTTCCGCGGCAAAGTGCGGTTGGAGGGGGAAGGATACTGAAAGCCTTCATCGTCTTCGTCTAGACTATCCAGTCTGTACTATCGCCCTGTATGAACCCTCGTCTTGAAGGCAAGATTGCCATGGTCACCGGCGCGGGCAGCGGCATCGGATGCGCCTGCGCTCTCGCTTTGGCACGCGAGGGCGCTCGAGTCGCGCTCGTCGGCCGTCGCAAAGATCGCCTTGAAGCTGTCGCCCGCGAAATCGGGACCAATGCCCTGGTTGTAGCCGCCGATGTCTCGAAGAAACCCGACATTGACCGCATGGTCGAGCAGACCGTGTCAAGTTTTGGCGGGCTGAACGTCCTTGTCAACAATGCCGGAGTCCTTCACGCCGGAACCGTGGAGCAGGTCACGGAGCAGCAGTGGGATGAAACCTTCAATGTGAACGTCCGGGGAGTCTGGCTGCTATCCCGCGCCGTGCTCCCGCATCTGCGCAAGGCTGGCGGCGGATCGATTATCAACATCGCGTCGGTGCTGGGCATCAACGGGGTCCGCAATCGGGCTTGCTATGCGCCCTCGAAAGGTGCTGTGGTACTCCTAACCAAATGCATGGCCATCGACCAGGGCCACGAAAACATCCGCGTAAACGCCATCTGCCCCGCGTTTGTGGAGACTGACTTAACTGCGGCGGTCCTGCGCACGGCCCCCGATCCAGAGGCCATGCGGCGAGAGAGAATTAGCGCACATCCCATCGGCCGCTTAGGCCAGCCCGACGATATTGCGGGAATGGCGGTCTACTTGGCCAGCGACGAATCTTCCTGGGTCACGGGGGCGGTGTTTCCCGTGGACGGTGGATATCTGGCGGTTTAGACCCAGCAGTCATCAATCGCCACAGCGCCATCCAGCCCTCTGCTGCCTTGTATAATCGATACATCGGCCGTTCCTAGCCGGCCGATCTGGAAGGTGATCCCTTGAGTTCCCCCATGCCCCCTCGTCCCGGCCAACCACCGCAAGGACCGCAACCGCTGCCTGATCTGGATACAATCATCGCCGTCGGTTCCGGCAAAGGTGGCGTCGGCAAGACCACGCTGGCGGTCAATCTCGCTATCGCGCTGGCCAAGCTGGGACATAAAGTCGGATTGCTCGATGCCGACGTTTATGGCCCTAATGTGCCGTTGATGCTCGGCATCAGTGCTCAGCCCAAGGTTCTGCCCGACAATCGCATTGAGCCGCTCGAAGCTCATGGCGTCAAAGTCATCTCGGTGGGATTTTTGAATCCCGGCGATAAGCCTCTGATCTGGCGCGGCCCTATGCTTCATTCGATCATCAAGCAATTTCTGGGCTCGGTGGTTTGGGGAAAGCTCGATTACCTCGTGGTTGATCTGCCACCCGGGACCGGTGACGTGGCACTCTCGCTGATCCAAACGGTGCCTCTGACCGGGGCAGTCGTGGTTTCTACGCCATCAGATGTTTCCTTGCAGGACGCGCGCAAGGCCATTGAAATGTTCCGCCAGATGAAGGTCGATGTGGTCGGCATCGTCGAGAACATGAGTTACTTCGTCTGCCCACACTGCCATCAGGAAACTGATATTTTCTCTCGCGGAGGGGCAGAAAAGACCGCGACCCAATTCGGCATTGCGTATCTGGGCGCGGTGCAACTCGATCCCGACATTCGCAAGGCCGCCGACGGTGGCCAGCCCACAGTCCTCGCCGGAGAAGGTTCGGTGGCCGCCAAGTCGCTCTACGAATTTGCTCGTAAGGTGGCGGCGCGCGTGGAAGAGATCAAGTCCAAAGAAAGCGAAAGCGTAATCCAGATCCAGTAGCCTTGCCCGGTTTTCTTTTAAATGTGATATCGTGATATCATATTGCCATGGCTCAATTTGTTGTCCGCAATATTGAGAACGGGGTCAAGGCACGGCTGCAACGCCGCGCGAGGAGGAATGGCCGCAGCATGGAAGAGGAAGTTCGGGATATTCTGCGGAACGCGGTCACCGAGCAAGACCCGCCCTCTAAGGGGTTGGGGACGGAAATCTCCGCGCTGTTTACCAGAGCCGGCGTCGACTCCGACATCCCTGAACTTCGTGGACATGAAATCAGGCCCGCCTCATTTGAAGAATGACTATTCTGGACACGAACGTGCTTTCGGCGCTGATGCATGTAACACCCGACATGAAGGTCGTTGCCTGGCTTGATCGCCAGCCTCGATCATCCATCTGGACAACTTCCATCACAATCCTCGAAGTCCGATTTGGGCTGCAGATCATGGCCGGCGGCAAGCGGCGCTCCGCGCTATTGCGGGCATTCGAAGAAGTTCTCGATAAGATGGGTCACCGAGTTATTCCTTTCGATGCATCTGCTGCTCAACAAGCAGGTGATCTGATGGCATTCCGGCACAAGAACGGCCGCCCCGGCGAGCTGCGGGACACGATGATCGCTGGTATCGCGCTCGCCCAACATGCCACACTCGCAACTCGCAATGTGTCGCACTTCGACGATGTTTCAGTTCAGCTCATCGATCCCTGGGTTGCGTGAGCTTACCGCCCTTTATCTTCCGAATCGCTCCAGTCGGAACAACGGATCCGCATCCTTACCCTCCATCACCAACTCCGCCACCATCTCGCCCAACGCCGGGCCGTGTTTAAAGCCGTGACCTGAGCCTCCGCCGACCAGCCAGACCCTTTCCGAATTGGGATGGCGATCAATGATGAAGTTGTTATCGGGACTGTTCTCATACTGGCAGACACGGCTTTCGAGCAGCGGTGCGTTCTTTAGCGCGGGAAAGCGAAAGCCGAGATACTCTCGAATAGCACGCAGCCCGTCAGCACTTGGCTCACGCTCGCCTGAAGTCGGATCGAACTCCGGGCCGCGAGTGTCGTCGGCGACCTTGAAGCCGCGTCCATCGCTGCCCGGGATGCCATAGATAAACCTGTCACGATGGTCGGCCCACACCGGCAGTTTTTTCTCCGAGAAGCGATCATCCCCGGCAGGCGTGCCAAAGAAAAATACATCCTGCTTGGTGGGGCGCACGCGATCGCCGATAGTCGCAGGAAATAGTTTGCCCAGCCAGGGTCCGCAAGCAAAAACGTAGTGATCGGCTGTGACCTTCGAGCCATCCGAAAGAGCTAAGGCATCCCATCGGCCGCGTTCAAAATCATGCGACGCAACCGCTGCCTGCCTGTATTCACCGCCCTCGGAGAGAAATCCCTCCAACACTGCCTGGCACGCGATCCGCGCCGTGAGAAATCCATTCTGAGGTTCGTAAATTCCCCAGCGTACGTCTTCCAGGTTAATCTGCGGCCAGCGCTTTTCAAGTTCCGCCGCGGACAGTTCTTCATAGGGAATACCGGCCTCGCGCAGCAGTGGCAAAGACCCGCGTTCGTACTCATCGTCACCGCGGGCCGCCATCCAAAGCACACCCGTGCGATGCAGAAGCTGACGATTCCATCGCTTCTCGTGTTCCGTCCACAATTGCAACGCCCTGACCACCATCTTGGTATAGGGCTGGTTCGACCCGTAGGTGCCGCGGATCACGCGAGTCTCTCCGCCGGAAGAAGCGCGAGAATTGCCCGGCCCCCAGGCGTCGAGTAAAGTTACCCGCGCGCCCCGACGCAACAGATACAAAGCGGTCCACCCACCGAAAGCGCCCGCCCCAATCACACAGACATGGATCTTTGATTGCATTTTAATTTCTGCCGGATGGTCACCGGCTTGCTTGAGCATATCCGCTAGAGTGAACCTAAGAAAAGGAAAGCGGCCGGCAAGAGTACTCAACCCGCCAACCACGGCGGAGCCTCTCAGCAAGGAGCGGCGAGACGTGCGGCGTTCGCCTTGTCGATTCAACTTCGTCGGTTGGTGTAGTTCTGACATGTCCGATAAGAACGTGCGAGAACACAAATCTACCGCCGGAAGCTTGTCAGCAAATAGCATTCTTGCATCGAGAGTGCTAATGCTTGACAGGGGGAGCAGGGATTCCTAGAATCAAAAGTGGGGAATTGCGCCGTCGCTCCGTCTAAGTATTTGTATCTAAATATATTTAGCGGAGGCAAGGCGCGAATCGCTCCCGAGACGAAAGCGAACACATCTAAGGAAGCCAAATGCAGGCGGGACCACCGATCGGCGAACGGGAACGAGAAATCCTGACCGCTATCGTAGAGACCTTTATCGCTACTGGCGAGCCGGTGGGGTCGCGAACGCTTGCGCGATCGAATCGCGAGGGGCTGAGTCCGGCCACCATCCGCAACGTCATGGCGGATTTGGCGGACGCGGGGTTTCTGGAGCAGCCGCACACCTCCGCCGGCCGGGTTCCGAGCTCGGAGGCCTATCGCTACTATGTCGAGCAGCTTACGGGTGAGACGCATTTGTCTCATGGCGATGAAAACATCATCCAGGATTCGCTGCACGGCATTTCCGATGTGCAGGAATTCATGGAGCGTACATCGCATGTGCTGTCGCTGATCTCGCGAAACGTTGGTGTCGCAGTGGCGATCGGCGGACCGAAGAATGCACTGGAGCATGTCTATTTCTCGCGACTCGGCGATCAGAAGGTGCTGGCCGTCGTAGTTACGCGGTCAGGGCTAGTGCGAGACCGCGTGCTGCGTCTTGACCTCCCGCAAACGGATCTCGATGAGGCAGCACGCTTCATCAATGAAAATTTTCGTGGTTGGACAATGGATGCAATGCGAACCGAGCTTGCGCGGCGTCTTGAGCAGGAGCGTAGTGAGTACGATCGGCTCATGGCCTCGGTCGAGCAGCTCTACCGGCAGGGAGCGCTGGCTGCCGAAGACTCCGCTCAGGTGGTTTTCGTAGAGGGCGCATCGAACCTGGTCGCAGGCGAGCAGGACCGTCAGCGTCTGCAGGAATTGCTGCACACACTGGAAGAGAAACAGAAGATCGTTGAATTGTTGGGTGCTTATCTCGACGCGAAGCAGGAAGCAGTGCGAGTGGTAATTGGATTGGACGAAACTTTACCTTCCATGCGGAACTTTGTGCTCATAGGAGCACCGGCCCGCGTGGGTGGCGAGGTGATGGGATCGCTCGCGGTGATTGGTCCCACGCGCATTGATTATCAGCACACCATGAACGCCGTTTCCTATATCGCGCGCCTGTTTGACAAAGTCTTGAACGAATCTGAGTGAGTGTCTTATGGCGAGAAGCAACGGAAAAACAGAAATCAAAGATCGAGAGTTGGATACGGAGCACGAATTGCCCGCATCGGATGAAACCGCGGAGCAGACTACGCCAAACGATGTCTCGGAGACTTCACGATCAGCTCGCGTCAGCGTAGCAGACTCCGAGTTGGACAAACTGAAAGCGGAGCGCGATAACCTTCTCGACCGCCTGGCCCGTTTGCAGGCCGAGTTCGAGAATGCCCGCAAGCGGACTGCGCGCGAACAGCAGGAATTCCGCGAGTATGCACTTGCGGAGGCCGTGAAGACACTTCTGCCTGTGCTGGATAGTTTCGAGCGTGCATTGCAGGCCGGTTCCGCAGAGAAGTCGGAATTGCGCAGTGGGATTGAACTCATCTACAAGCAACTGCAGGACGCGCTGCAGAAGCTGGGCCTACGAACGATCCCCGCCAAAGGCGAGCCGTTCGACCCGCGCCTTCACGAGGCGGTCGAAATGGTAGAAACTACCGCCGCTGAAGATCATCAAATATTGGACGAGCTGCAGCGCGGCTACAAGCTGAAAGACCGCCTGTTACGTCCTTCCATGGTGAAGGTCGCTCGCAATCCCAAACATTAATTCATCGAGCATTGGAAAGGATTTGGAGCCATTCTGACCAGCAACGGAAAACGCGACTACTACGAGGTGCTCGGGGTGACGCGGGGCGCCAGCGAGCAGGAAATTAAGAGTGCGTATCGCAAGCTAGCGCTGCAGTTTCATCCCGACCGCAATCCTAATAATCCGGACGCCGAAGAAAAGTTCAAGGAAGCGAGCGAGGCTTACGCGATCCTGGCGGACGGCGAAAAGCGCTCGATGTACGACCGTTTTGGCCATGCGGGGGTAGGAGCCACCGCGGGCGGAGGCGGTTTCGATGCCAGTGTCTTCCAGGATTTCGGCGATATTTTCGGCGAATTCTTCGGTTTCGGAGACGTTTTTGGCCAGGGATCTCGCCGTCGCAGCCGCACCCAGCGTGGCGCCGACCTGCGCGAGGACGTCAACCTGGCATTCGAGGAAGCTGTATTCGGCACCGAGACCACGGTTACCGTGAGACGCCACGAGACTTGCGAGGATTGCCGAGGCTCTGGCGCCGCGAGCGGTAAGACGCCAGTGACGTGCCGGTCGTGCGCGGGGCGCGGACAGGTACGTTATCAGCAGGGCTTCTTCAGCATTGCACGTACTTGTCCTACGTGCCAGGGCACGGGCAGTGTGATTACTGATCCTTGTCCAAAATGCAAAGGGGAAGGGCGTGTGCTTCGTCAGCGGACGGTGGACGCGAAAGTTCCAGCCGGTGTAGAAGACGGGACCCGCATCCGTTTTTCGGGGCTGGGTGAAGGAGGCCTTCACGGCGGCCCGGCGGGCGATCTCTATGTGGTCCTTCACGTCAAGGAGCATCCGTTTTTCGAGCGCGAGGGTAATGATCTTCACTGTGTGATTCCGATTTCATTTGGGCAAGCGGCGTTAGGAGCGGAGATTGCCGTTCCCACGCTCGAAGGTGAACAGATGCTGAAAGTGCCAGAGGGCACGCAGTCGGGCACCACGTTGCGCATTCGCGGGAAAGGCGTTCCGGTGCTCAATAGCCGGGGCAAAGGCGATCTGTTCGTCGAAGTTCGAGTGCAAACTCCAGGCAAGCTGAATAAGCGTCAACGCGAGCTGCTGCAGGAGTTAGAAGGAACCATTCGGGTGGAGAACAAACCGCAGCGGCGAACTCTCCTGGGCAAGGTCAAAGACATCTTCGGGTAGCCCGCAAAGAAAAGTCAGTCACCACGAAGGACGCGAAGTAACACGAAGGACGACAACTCCGGGCCAAAGAGGTTGTGCTTTCCCTTGGTGCACCTTCGTGCCCGGAGCCTGCCTCGAGCGGAGTCGAAAGGTGGTTTAAGGTTCCGTAATCCATGACTCGCCGTCGCTGGATCGCCGACGAAGTCTCCGGCACACATGCCGCTCTTATCGGGAACCATGCCGAGCATCTGACGCGCGTGCTCCGTGCCCGCGTTGGCGAGGAATTTGAGATATCAATCGGCGCCCGTGTTCATCGCGGCCGCATCACCGCGATTGAGAAAAGCCGAGTCGAATTCGAGTTGGGAGACGAAATCCCCGACAGGGCTATCCCACACGTTACCGTCGTTCTTTCCATCTTTAAATTTGATCGGCTGGAGTGGGGTATTGAAAAGTGTACGGAACTAGGAGTGGCTCGCATCGTCCCAGTTATTGCACAGCGTACTGAGGCAAATCTCGCCTCGGCTGCTCATAAACGCCGAGAGCGGTGGCAGCGTATTGCTTTGCAGGCTTCTGAACAGTCGCGGCGGGCAGTGCCTCCAGAGATTTGCCCACCTATGAAACTCAAACAGGCAGTGGCGCTGCCAGGCGGCACCCGTATTGTTCTGGCGGAATCGGAGCAGATTTTGATGCTGAAGGATGCTCTTTATTCCTCATCCGGCGACATTGTGCTCGCATTTGGCCCTGAGGGCGGCTGGACCGAAGCTGAGATAGATTTGTTTCGCGAGGCTGGTTGGGTCTCCGCATCTCTCGGAAGCACGATTCTGCGCGCCGAGACCGCAGCAGTTGCTGCGCTTGCCGTTGCGATGTCGGAAGTGCAATAACAGTCACTTCATCACAGAATATCCTCGCCTGTCTCTGGTATGCTCCGCTCAATGGCAACTTCCAAGCCCATGCCAAGTGTCCGCCGGTTCGAGGCGGACGAACGCCAGCGTGAGGCCATTGAGCATGTTCACGGGCCCATGCTGGTGGTGGCGGGTGCGGGCACCGGGAAAACCACCGTACTCACTCGGCGGATCGCGCACCTCATCCGCCTGGGCCACGCCCGTCCAAACGAAATCCTCGCGGTTACCTACACCGAGAACGCAACCCGTGAGATGCGCGAGCGGATCCTGGAAGAACTTGGCGGGAGCGACATCGCTGGCTTGCGGGTATCCACTTTTCATGCCTATTGCAACAATCTTCTCATTGGAAACGGGAAAGAATTTGAGGTGCTCGACGATAAAGATCTATGGATTTATTTGCGCAAGCGCCTTCCTGAGTTGCACCTGAATTACTTCGTCCGAGCGGCCAAAGTCAGCCAGTTTCTCGATGACTTGCTCGACTTCATGCGGCGCTGTCATGACGAGCTCGTCGGGCCTGAGAAGTACGCGGAGTACGTCCGACGGCTCGGGTGCGGCGAATTGCCTGTCCCGCGAGTGAGCAAATCGAAAGATGCGGATAGCCTCAGCAATGAAGAAGTGCTCGGGCGTTGCCAGGAAATCGCCAGCGTATTTACCACGGTGGAGAGAATGCTGCGGAAAGAAAACCTGGGTACCTTCGGCCACATGATCACGCGGGCCTACGATCTGCTCACTCAGAACGGCGAGCTTCTCGGCGAGGAGAGGAAGCGCGCGCACTTTATTCTGGTGGACGAGTTCCAGGACGCAAATTTCGCCCAGATCAAGATTCTTCAGATGCTAGCGGGCGAAGAATGCAACGTTTTTGCAGTAGGCGATCCTGACCAAGCAATCTACCAGTTCCGCGGCGCCTCGAGTGCAGCGTTCGAACTCTTCCAGCGCAAATTCCCGAGTACGAAGCTGGTCCCGTTAGAGAGAAATCGCCGCTCTACCACGTCAATTCTGAAGTGCGCATCCGCCGTGATCTCGAGGAATCCTGACAGCTTCGCAGAAGCTAGAGATACGCTGCTTCCATACCGGCGTGCACCGT
This sequence comes from Acidobacteriota bacterium, assembly GCA_013290025.1. Classification (GTDB taxonomy): domain Bacteria; phylum Acidobacteriota; class Terriglobia; order Terriglobales; family Acidobacteriaceae; genus JABCYV01. The sequence continues at coordinate 6,309 of JABCYV010000022.1, read as the reverse complement.
TGGTATCGGCGCGTGAGGAGATTGCCCTACGTGAGGGCACGGAATTGCGAAGTGTACCCGTGGACGCCGTCCTTCTGACCGCCAAAGATGTTGAGTGTTCGGACGTGGTCTCGATCATCCAGGAACGGCGTGCACACTCTCGCTGCCAGTGGAAAGACATTGCCGTTCTCTATCGCCAACATTTGCATCGCGATCAGTTGGCCGCCGAACTCGCGGAGAACGGTATTCCGTTTTCCATTGAAAACATGGACGTAATAGACACGCCCGAGGTGCGCGACCTCCTCGCGTGCCTGGGAGCCATCGTCTCCGAGGCCGACAGCGCCAGCCTTCTGCGGGTTGCTGCCCTGCCACAATTCACAGTCGATCCAGAGAAGTTGCGCGCCGGAATAAAAGCGCTTCCCCGAGATACGAAAGATGCCGGCGTGGCGTTGGTTCTGCGCCAAATTGAAAACGGCCCGGTCGTGCTTGATGCTTTGCGCCAGACCCGTGACGAAATCGGCAGCACGCGGGCCAAAAGCATCGCTGCTCTGGACATCGTAATCCGGCGCTTCGGATTAGATCGTAATTCACGGCCCCTCGTCGCCGTGGCCGACTTTGTCAGCAACTGGCAGAGTAAGCCGATTACGAAGATAGGCGAGCTTCCCGAACTACTCGAGTATCTCGAATATTTTCGTGAGGCTCGTGGGACCATCCCTCTGCCGCCGCGAGACGAGGACGCCGTGCGTTTGATGACGGCACACTCCGCCAAGGGGCTGGAGTTCGACCATGTCTTCATCATCCGGGCGAACCCTAACTCCTTCCCCTCATCGTATAAGGAGCCTTTGGTTGAGTTTCCGCCGGAGCTGCGCGACTCCGATTCGGTCGTCCAGGACAACCACAAAGCCTTGCACGATGAGGAGGAGCGGCGATTGTTCTACGTGGCCATGACTCGGGCTAGAGACTCGCTGACCATCTATGCTCGCCAGGGCAAAGGGAAGGACACTACTCCGCCGGGATTCTTGCGAGACCCGTTAAAGGATCAGACTCTGAGTCGCTGGCTTCGCAAACGCCAGGCGCGCGCTTTCCAGACTGATTTGTTTGGTGAAGGCCGCGCTCCCGAATTTGCGTCGCGAACCAGCCAATGGCTCTCCCTGCCACCAGCCGGCAACCTGTGCGCCAAGTTGAGCGCGAGCGCTGTACAGACCTATGAAACCTGCCCATTGCAGTTCAAGCTGGAACGTGACTGGAGGATTCCCGGAGAAGTTCCCGCAGCCATGCAGTATGGCGCAACCATGCATCGCGTGCTCCGTGCTTACTACGATTCGGTGCGTTTCCGGCGTCCGATGTCAGACGATGCTGTGATCGAACTATTCCGGACGGATCTGACGGCTGCCGGTATCGAGGATCGATACCAGCACGAACTTTACGAGAAGCAGGGCATTGCGCAGCTTGGCGAGTTCCTGGCCGCTTCGCGCCGCGATCCTGTTCCTACAGTGCTACATCTGGAGGAGCCGTTCGAGATCAAGATCGGCAACGTCACTGTAGCTGGACGAATTGATCGTATCGATCAGGCTGACGAAGGCAGGGTCGTGATTACCGATTACAAGACGGGAAAACCTCAATCCCAGGAAGATGCCGACGAAAGCCTGCAGCTTTCCATCTACGCCATGGCTGCGCGACAGAAATGGGGCTACCGCGTACACCATCTGATTTTCTACAACGTGGGAGAAAATAGTATGGTGATCGCTCCGCGCGACGATCGTCAACTGGAAGAGGCGAAGCTGAGGGTGGAAGCTGTGGCGACAAACATCGCTGAGGGGAAGTTCGATGCCAAAACTGGTTTCCACTGTAACTTCTGTCACTACCGGACGCTTTGTCCGGCTACCGAAAAGTCTATTCAGGCACCCAGCGTTCTCAAGAAACCCGGCAAAAGTAACCAGCGCCAGAAACGGACCTAGTCTTTGTGTTTTCGGAAGTCTCGATCGCGGAGAACTTCGAGGCAAAAAACTTAGGGGACGCTCTCGCGCCCCCAGGTCTGTTTTTTACTGATCGTTCTTAGTGTTTCTTTTTCTTCTTTGCAGCTTTCTTCTTCGGTGCCATGGTTCTATTCTCCCTTTCCATTTTTCATGGACTATAGCAACGGTCGTCTGTTGCAACTGATTGAATGTATAGAGTCAATAAAAAGTGATGTCAAGAAAAAAATGATGTGTTCGGACGCTTACGACTCGCACACTAAAGTCACCAGATCGAGCTGAAGAAGAAATTTTCGTCAGCGAACGATGCCGCACTCGGTTTTGGTCGACCAAAAATAGGTTGATCATGCTTCGCTTTGCATTTCGGTGGCGGGTCGAATCCCGCTTTTTATCGCCGATTACGCTCAGGTAAATTTCAACCCGCCGGTCTTGCTAGACATCTATAATTGGAGATACGAAATCGCCGTAGGAGCACGAGAATGGCTGTTCAGGACGATGTTGTGATCATCTCCGGTTGCCGCACGCCGGTGGGAAAATTTCAGGGAAGCCTCTCGGATATGAGCGCAACCCAACTCGGTGCGATCGTCGTGCGCGAAGCAGTCAAGCGCGCCAAACTCGATCCCAAACTAGTGGATGAATGCATCATGGGGAACGTCGTTTCCGCCGGTCTGGGGCAGAATCCGGCGCGGCAGGCGGCTTTGTTCGGAGGTATTCCTCCTGAAGTAGGTGCCATGACCGTCAACAAGGTTTGCGGCTCCGGACTGAAAGCGGTCGCGCTAGCAGCTCAAGCAATAGAAACGGGAAACAGTGCGATCGTGGTTGCCGGCGGCATGGAATCGATGACCAACGCGCCTTACCTTCTACCGCAAGCACGGAAGGGATATCGTCTGGGAAATGCGCAGATCGTCGACTCCATGGTGCACGATGGGCTTTGGGATATTTACAACGACTACCACATGGGAATCACCGGGGAGAATGTGGCGGAAAAATATGGGATCACTCGGGAAGAGCAGGATGAGTTTGCGGTGAACTCTCACCGGAAGGCGGTGGCCGCGATCAAGGAGTGTCGCTTCAAGTCGCAGATCGTTCCCGTGGAGTTGACGCCCAAGAAGAAGGGCGGCGCTCCCGTGATTTTCGATAAGGACGAATCGCCCCGCGAAGATACAACCATCGAAACCTTGCGCGCTCTGAAGCCAGCATTCAAAAAGGATGGCACCGTGACTGCGGGCAACGCTCCCGGAGTTAACGACGGCGCGGCGGCGGTCGTGGTCACCAGTGCCCAGCGCGCCAAGGAACTCGGCGCGGAACCTATGGTGCGCATCATGGCCCAGGCAACCAGCGGGATCGATCCCAAATGGGTCATGATGGCGCCCGTGAGTGCAGTTCGCAAAATTTGGGAAAAGACCGGATGGAAAAACGAAGACGTCGACTTGTATGAACTGAACGAAGCCTTCTCGGTGCAAGCGCTGGGGGTGATGCGCGAGCTGAAACTCGACCCCGACAGAGTCAACGTGAACGGCGGAGCGGTCGCAATCGGGCATCCTATCGGCGCAAGCGGTGCCCGCGTCCTGGTAACGCTCATCTATGAAATGATTCGTCGCGACGTGCATCGCGGAATCGCGGCGCTTTGCCTGGGCGGCGGGAATGCCGTGGCGATGGCAGTAGAACGGTAGCCTTCCGACCACAATTCGTCCGGCGTCACCGCTTTCGAGATTCCTTGCACTCGTTCGTACGCCCTTCTTTCTAAAATTAATGACGCCGGCCGCGCCTAAAAGGCCGGGCCGGCGTCAGTTTAAAGTAACGGGCAATTGTTGTCGGCGATCTCTATTTGGGGAACTGGAACATGTCAAAGAGATCGTCTAAAGCTGGGTTGTTGAGCGGAACATAAGGATTGCTGCGTTCCGCAACCGGGTTGGGGAAGTTGTCCCGGCTCCGGCTGGTTAGCGGCTTCAAATTCCAATTCCGCTCGATGAATTTCAGAATTGAAACGTGGTCGGCGTAGCTGTGGTTGATGTGCCCGCCTGTGGTGAAGGGCGAGACGATGATCAGCGGAATGCGTGGTCCATCGCCGAAGAAGTCCAGCGGCTGGATGTAGCCGGAGTCGTAGTAACCACCGCCCTCGTCAAACGTGATGAACAACGCTGTATCCGCCATCAGGTCGGGCTTGGCTGTGAGGTGATCGACGATGTTCTCCACCATGCTCTCGAAGAGGTCGAGCTTCGAGGACGCGGGGTGGCCATCTAGCAAGCCGTCCGGCTTGACGTAGGACACTGACGGTAAGGTGTCGTTATCGATGGCCGCGAAGAAATCCGTCGCATCTTTGATATGAGTGGTGCGTTGGGCCGGGTTACCCATGATCGAGTTGGTGTAGGACTCGAAGTTGCAGATGTTGCAGTAAGCGGCGCCCACTAGCACGGTTGGATCGGTGCTGTCCGGATCGTGCTGGAGTTTAATCGCGGCGTTGTAGGCTCCACCGTAGTAGGCCCAGGAGATGCCCTTCTCGTTGAGCGCGTCGCCGATGGTGCGGACATTGATCGGCGGAATGGAGCCGCCTTTGGCGATGCCGGCAGTGTCGACCGTGCCATCTGGCAGGAAGCCGGGCGAGTCATTATTGATCATGTAGAAATGTCCTGGTACGCACTTGGGATTGGGAGCATACGGGAGAGTTTTCAGGTAATCCCGGATCGGCTTGATGCCGGGCTGAGTCGGATTGCCGCACTCGGCGAAGTTGCCATCGAAGAGCAGATCCACCGTGTAGACATTGTCGGTGCCCGGGAGGGGATCGGGATTGGCGATGTGCGAAGGCGGGGTCGTTGGATTGCCATTGCCGTCGCTCCAAAAGATCGCGTCGCCGCTACCGAGCATTACGTGATTGGCGCCAGTCCCGCCCATGAACGATTGATGGAAATTGTCACTCATGGTGTATTGGTCGGCCAGGCGCTTCAGGACGGGGACGTCGCCAAGTTCGACGTTGTAGAACGCCATCGAATTGCTGCCACCGTTGTCGTCAATTGCCGGAGGATTGTCAAAGACCGAGTCGAGCTGATCAGTGTAGGTGGTGATCACGAAGGGATAAAGGTCGCTCAGGCAGCCTGAGGGGTTCTGCCGCGTGGCGTTGTTCATGCTGCAATCGGATTGTTGCCACATCTCGAACAGCCGGTGGGTTGTATCGCCGGTGTAAGAGTCGTAGGGAAGCCTCGCCCCCCTAAGTGGGAACGGCCCACCTGGTAAGTTGTTGAAATTCTGGACTCGCGTATCCGGATCAGGCTGGACAAAGGTCTGATTGAACTGGGTTGCCGCGCCGGTCGTCAACAGCCTCAGATCGTCGAGGTCCAAAGATGGCTCGACCGCTGCCAGCAGGGATGTCGGCGTACCTGGAGGGAAGGGCGGCTTGGTGGGCGCAAAGTTGAGGCTGGGCGATGGCAGGGTCTGATACGGCACCTTCTGATTCGGAGCCAGGCTAATGAAGTATTTTGAGTTGTATGGCGCGATGGCCTGGAATTGTCCCGCTTTCGAGAAATGTGGGCCAGGCGTGCCGTCAGCGTTGATGATCCCTTTGGACCGCAGGTTGGAGATTGAATCCGCGCTCCGCGGCACGTATGTCGCGAAAACGTGGTCGAAGGTGCGGTTCTCACCGATGAGGACAATGACGTGCTGAATCGGCGTTGCGGTTGTCGGAGCGGCAGCGCTGCTGCCGGCATTGTTACTCTGGCCCAACGCAGGGTTCGCGAACGACATGGACGCGACCAGAAACAAGCTGAGCGTCGCGCGCCTTCGCGACTTTTTTGGAACGGAAGTGTGTAACATGGATTCCTCCGGTAGGTAGGGGTTAGAGTGCGAGAAGGGTATCCGGCGCACGTTACGGATTCATTAACGTATCGTGAATGCCAGATGAATACTGTCCGTGGTCATCACTTCAAACGCGACACACTCGCACATCAGTGTGCGCATCAGGGCGTGCTGATTTATAAACTGATTCGGCGAGACGTGCATCGCGGCACTTTGTCTGGGCGGTGGCAATGCAGTGGCGATGGCCGTGGAGCGGTAGAAGGTTCTCTCCTACTCTACCGCCGCGCTTGCCGTTGTGTCCACAAAACTTCCAGGTTAGCGATTTCCTCTTCGGGTACGGTTACCGGCGACAGCAGAAAGTCCTGTGATGAATCACGCCTGAAGTCAAAGTGAGAGACTCGAACACATAATCCTGAGGGCGTAATCCAATATGGGGTGTAGCTAAGGAGAGTCTGAATAAGTTCTCCATTTCCACAGGGAATATAGAGTAAGTTGCGCCAGATGGGATCGACGAACAAACAACAGAGGACGCTGGCGATGATGACTGGTTTTGAGCGGTACACAAAAA
>JABCYV010000021.1 GCA_013290025.1 Acidobacteriota bacterium | reverse complement strand
GTCTGACATCGGCGGATAGGCAGCCGCATCCGAACCGGTGACGCGAAATCCGCGTTGTTTCAGCATGCCAGCTAACGACGCCATGGCCGTCCCGCAGATGCCAATCAAGTGGATATGTTTCTTTTCAGTCATAACGTTCGTCTGGAGCTTTGTTCATGAATGTCTCCAATCACCGCCGCTTGCGTGGCTGCTTCCAGAATCTTCAGGCTGACGTCGTCGCCGCCAACATTTAACGCTGCTTGTACGCCGATAGGGAGCGTGATATTCCGCCGCGAAACATGCCCGGAGCGGAGGCCATAAGCCACCGGCACTCCCAGATCACCCACGATTCGCAGCACGACCTCCTCTAACGTGTAGCCCTGATCTTTGTGCTGCACACAGTCCAGCATCTCGCCGAAGATGATACCGCGCACTTCGGCCAGTTTACCTCCCAGCTTCAGTTGCATCAGCATGCGGTCGATCTGATAGGGCTTGGCGGCGAGATCCTCAAGAAAAAGTATGGTGCCGTCGGTGCGAATTTCGTACGGCGTACCCAGGGAGGCGGCCAGCATGGAGAGGCATCCGCCATAGAGAATTCCTTGCGCCGAGCCCTCAACCAGCGGCTTTGCTCCCGAACCCGCGCCCATCGTCCATTGCGAGCGTCCGCTCAGGGCTATTTCCCAAGAGGACAGGTCAACTCCGTCTGCAACAGCAAAATCCTTGGTTACCATCGGGCCGTGGAAGGTCACAAATCCCGCAGCGTCCGCAAAATACGTGAGCAGAGTGGTGTTATCGCTGTAGCCAACGAAAATCTTTGGACGCGCGGTAATTTCCCGGAGATCGAGCGCGTCCAGAAGATAATTGGATCCGTAGCCCCCGCGTGCGCAAATTATCGCCCGCACGTCCTCACGTCGAAACATTCCCTCGAGCTCTCGCGCTCGCCGTTCGACTGATCCAGCGAAGTAGAGATCCTGATCCAGGATAGAATCAAAATAGAAGGGTTTGTAACCCAGCTTTCGCAGACATTCACATCCCGCGTCCAGCAACCCACGCTTGATGTTGCTGGCCGGAGCCACGATGCCAACCGTGTCGCCGGGTTGTAGTACGGGCGGCTTGGTGCGCGGGATCGGCGAGCGAGGCGGCATGTGATTTCAAGTGTTAAGCAAACAAGCTAAGTGAAAAACTCCCCACGGCAGATGAGCTGCGCTGGACCGCGCAGGTACACCTGGTCCTCCCAGCGCACAGTCTGGATCCCGCCGGGCGCATGCACCCTCACCGGGGACTCCGCCCGCTCCGCCGCGATCGCTGCTACCGCTGCCGCGCACGAGCCCGTCCCCGACGATTGCGTCTCGCCGACCCCGCGTTCCAAGAAACGAGCCTCAATATTACTTCTATCTTTAACAATTACGAGCTCAACATTAATCCCCTGCTTGAAGTTCTGCTGGCGTCCGATTTCTGCCGCCTGTGCCTGCCAGCCATGGGCATATTCGTTGACGAATACAACGTAATGTGGATTGCCCATGGAAACCGGAATTCCGCGAACCTCGCCGCACGCCAGCTTGAGCACAACGTCATCGCCCACCTGAGGCTCACCCATCTCGATCTCAAACTCGTATCGGTTTTCGCCGCGGGCGGTGAGCATGCAACTCTTCACTCCAGCCCCAGTACGAATCGAGACATTTTCCCGAGGCTTTTCGGAACAGAGATAAGCCGCCACGCAGCGCGTGCCATTGCCCGAGATTTCAGCCTCGGATCCATCAGCATTGAACAGCCGCGCCCGAACGTCAGCATCTCGGGCCGGGAACAACCACTCCACGCCATCAGCACCCACTCCTTGATGCCGATCACAGATACGTCGGCTGAAGCCCGCAAGATCGGCTGGCAACTGCATCTCGTCGACATCCATCGCATCAATGATCAGGAAATCGTTTGCGCAAGCACTGGCCTTCACGAAAGGGATCGCGATCCCTGGCGGGTTCATTCAGGATGTACCGGACCCAGCGGGACAACGCGCTCGAACACTGAGGATTGCCTCAGTTCCTGCAGAGCTCGTTCTTGTTTCTTACGCGTGCCTTCCAGATCAAACTGAAGCCTCACATGCTGTTTGGTAGGGGCAATCCGCACGTTCTCCATGATGCCGTGGATTACCTCCAGGGCACGGTTCACTTCTGCCGTGATGTCATCCGCGGTCGGGCCAGTGACCTCATAGGTATAAAATCCCAACTTTAGACCGAATCGCATTTCTGCCCTTCCCAACAGAAAAAGGCAAAGCAGGATGAGCGCCGTTGCAAATATGGAGGTGAGGTAGAGCCCACCGCCAACCGCCATTCCTATCGAGGCCACGACGAACAGCGTCGATGCCGTGGTGATGCCGGTCACCAGATCTCCGCGATTGCGCAGAATGGAACCGGCGCCGATAAAGCCGATTCCGGGAATGATCTGAGCGGCAATGCGGGTGTGATCACCGACGTGCTCGATCGCCAATGTGTCAGAAAGAATGGTGAACAACGCTGCGCCCAGACAAATGAACATGTTGGTGCGCAGCCCAGCGGGGCGGTGCTTGAATTCCCGCTCCAGGCCAATGACTCCACCCAAAATTGCTGCCAGCACCAGGCGCGCCATGGACAGCCCAACCACCGAGGACATCTCCGATCGGAGCATCTCGACAATCGGTTGCGCTGTAATCATAGGGAGCGAATTGGCTGAATTTTATCACTCAGAAACTCTGCTCCCCTCGCTTCCCGCACTCGCAAGTTAACCCAGATGATTACCGTGCTGCCCGCTGAGTCTGGTAGATAGTCGCCACCGGCTGGCCTGAAACGTGGAGGACAGCAAGCGCGAACATACTCTGCGTGCGCGTCGCGATGTAAACCGGATCACCCTCGAAGGCAATGACGAAGTCCGCGTATTGCTGCGGATTTGCCAGGGCCCGCTCCCATAAACCCATTGGATCGGATGGCTGCACCCAGGTGCGGTGATTGCCTTCGTTGATCACTCGGCGCAGCGGGATCCCTGCCTGCTGCAGCGCGCCTACGTGATTGCCCAGGAACATCAGCAGCGTGGAGTCAGGCGGCAGTCCTCTTAGATATGCCGCCACCTCTCTCTCCAGTGCGGTCCGGGTGCGGGAGTTGATCCAGGCCTCGTGGAAGCAGACGGGATCGCGCCAGATCGAGGCATAGCTGAGCGACACGGAAATCAGTGCGACGACAACTATTCCGGTTCGCGCTGTTGTATTTCGCACGAATCTATTCAGGAAATACACCGCAAGAGCTACCGAGACGGCAAACGCAGGAAGCAATTCCAAACCGTAGCGTACGTTGTAATGCGAGAATGGCCACCACACCGGCAAGTAGATAGGCACGCTGCCGTAGGCAATCGAGAGTGAGTAGAACATCAGCGGCACCCAAAGCACTAGAAGCGGCCACAGCCGCCGATCAGAAATCAACGCAAGTACCGTGCCTGTCAACGCCAGCAACCACCACCATCGCCCCCAGTTTCCCGGGGCCAGATTTAGTTCCGCTGACTTCAAGAAATAACTCGCCGCCACTGGCAAGTTTCGCGTACCGGGATGCGGGCTAGTTTCAGAAACCGACTTGCGCTCGATGGCCTTCGCCGAATACGGACCGTTGGCAAACTCCAGCGGATTTCGATAGACAATTCCGTTGTAGGCCAGCCAGAACACCGGGGCAAACGCCGCCAGCAAAATAAAGTTGCGGACTCCGTGTCTTAGATCTTGCCTCTCTGTCGCTTTGGCAGCCACAACTACAGCAACACACATGGCAGCGGCCAGGAACCAGCCGTCGTAGCGGGTCAGACATGCCCCGGCCAGACACAGCCCGCATTTCACCAACGATGACAGGCCAGACTTCTCCAGATCTTCGTTCTTCTGCCCCGACTCCTGCACGAATTCGCTGAAGTACACCACCATCCAGATAAATAGCGCCAGGTAGAGTGGCTCTGTCATGGCGGTTGTTTGCAGGTAAATTAGGTTTGGATTCCCAACGTAGATCAAGACTGCAATCCAGGCTGCGATTCGCACCGCCGTGTCCGGCCGGGAAGGAAAGCCCACCGCACCACGGACCAAACGAAAGACGCCTACTGCGCCGAGAACATAAGCCGCCAAAGAAGGAATCGATCCGCCGACTCCGGTTTGCCACGCCCAATTAGAGAGCAGAAACGGAATCATTAGGAGATGCGGCAGCGGCAGCCAGACCGTGCCCAGTTGCAGGAGCCCCGGAGTACGAGAATCGAACACGCGCCGCGCGATGTTGATGTGGGCAACTGCGTCTCCGTACAGCAGCAGGTCACCTTGTCGCAGGTAAAACAGGAAAGATCCGATTGATACGCAAGCGGCAAACCACAGCACCAAGGCGGTCTCAGGGTCCCAGCGGCGGTTCAGTGGAGCGCTCATTCCAGGTGGGTGAGTTCGCGAAAAATTTGAAAGCGAGCCTCAATCTCAGGTCGAGTCAGAGATTGCAGGCGCTCCGTACCAAACTGCTCCACGGCAAATGATCCCATGACGCTTCCGTAAAACAACGCCCGCTTGAGCACCTCGCGATTCAGTTGCTCCTGCGAAGCGATGTAGCCCATGAATCCTCCGGCAAAAGAATCGCCCGCGCCCGTCGGATCCTTCACTTCCTCGATAGGCAGAGCAGGAGCGCGAAAGGGATGACTACCGATTCCGAATGCGCCCTCTCGAAAAAATATCGTCGCACCATATTCACCGTGCTTTACCACCAGTGCCTGCGGCCCCATGGCGAGGACCTTGCGCGTGGCCCGCGGCAGGCTGCTTTCTCCCGCAAGCATCTTAGCTTCGGTGTCGTTGATCAGCAGCACATTGATTACCTTCAGAGTCTCGGTCAACTCTCTCTTTGTGCGCTGGATCCAATAATTCATGGTGTCGCCGCCGGTCAGTCGGACACCGTCCATCTCCTGCCGCACCTGCCTTTGTAGATCGGGATGGATGTTCCCTAGAAAAAGAAACTGCGTATCCGCATACTCGCGGGGGATATGCGGCACAAAGCGTTCAAATACGTTTAGGTCGGTGAAATCGGTTTTGGCTTCATTCAGATTGTCGAAATACTGTCCGCCCCAACGGAACGTCTTGCCCGGCGCGTGTTCGATGCCGCGCGTATCGATTCCGCGCTTTTTCAGAACACCTTCATGCTGAGGAGTAAAGTCTTCCCCCACAATTCCCACCATGCGCACCTCGGTGAAATAGCTGGCCGCCAGGGAGAAATATGTCGCCGAGCCGCCAAGCACGTTGTCAACCCTTCCCGACGGCGAGGCGATGGAGTCGAATGCAATCGAACCTACCGCAAGAATGCTCATTGTCCGGTTTTGCTCTTTAGGTACTTGTCGAGAATGAGTTTCAATTTCTGACGGGTTGCTGCCGGAATCTTGTCGCGATCCGTGAGGATGGCATGAGCCAGCGCTGAGCCGCATTTGCAGTCCCGACCCGATGGCATGGCGGCAACCGTCTGGCGGATCACTCGGGTCGCGTTCTCTGCATTCTTCAGCAAAACGGCCACGATCTGGTCGACCGTGACCGAATCATGGCGCGGATGCCAGCAATCATAGTCGGTCACCATGGCAATCGTCACATAGCAGATTTCGGCCTCGCGGGCCAGCTTGGCCTCTTGCAGGTTGGTCATGCCGATCACGTCCATGTTCCAACTGCGATACACATTTGATTCGGCTCTAGTAGAAAACTGCGGGCCTTCCATGCAGAGATACGTCCCACCCCGCTTGCCGGTCACGCCGGCTGTCTTACACGCAGTTTCGACCACGCGAGCGAGTTCCGGGCAGATGGGATCTGCAAAGGCGATATGCGCCACGATGCCGTTCCCGAAGAAAGTGTCGATGCGATGACGGGTGCGATCGAAGAACTGCTCGGGAATCACAAAGTCCAGCGGTTTGTGTTCTTCCTTTAGCGACCCGACCGCCGAAATAGAAAGGATTCGCTCCACGCCCAGTTGTTTGAAACCGTGAATATTAGCGCGGAAGTTTAGCTCCGTGGGCAAAATCCGGTGGCCGCGGCCGTGTCGTGCCAGAAAGGCAACCCTACGGCCTTCGAGCGTGCCTAATACATACGCTTCGGAAGGCTTGCCGAACGGCGTCTTCAGGCGCACTTCCCTGATTCTGCTGAGCCCGGGCATGGAGTAAAGCCCGCTGCCGCCAATGATTCCAATTTCGGCCCGCGACAAGAATCCCCCTGAACAGTTCAATCTCTCATAGCAAACTGGTGATTATACAGAACGAAGGGGAGTGTCTTCGTTGACGTCGATGGTCTTGCCACTGGCGCACAGCGCGCGAAGCCAGGCTACTTCCCTGCCGCTACCGTCCCGAATACCTCTTGTTCGAGACGATCCGATGTCGGCTGATCCAGGCTCTCGGTAATCAGCACCGTGTCTCCCTCGACGTCAATCACCACCGGCCCAGCCTCGCTGAGCCAAGTGTGCTTGCCAGTCAAGGTTTCCAATGTATCCAGATTAATTGCAGAGTTCTTCTCATCTGCGTCGTGCAACCGGCGATATCGCTTGGGCAGGTATTTGGCGTAGATCGCGGCAAACTCCGCGGACCGCTCCGCATTCGACCAGCGCGATACATACAACAGAGCCAGAGGAGCGGACGGATCACCCTTCGGATAGGCAGCATAGTAATAGCCGCCTCGCCAGTGCGGATAGAGCGCATGCGAGGCTTCGACCCCAGCGTACTGATCGATCAGTACGGCAACGTCGAATTCTCCGACCGCGCCTATATCAAACCGGTCGTAATTCTTGAACGTCTGCTTGAAATCAGGCAGCCGCATTGGCTCGACGTGCTCGCCCGCTAAGTACGATTTCGGTTCCATGATCTGGCGAGTGGTCTGGGGCGGGTTCAGGAAGAGTCCGGCGTAGGCTTTTTCTTTGCCTCCTTGAGTCAACATGTCCGCGGTAAAGTCAATTCCGTAGCGATAGGGAAAGGTCAGTGCTTCTTTCATGTAAATCGGCGCGTCTTGAAACTGCGGTGAGTCCGCTGTGCCAGCCAGCATGCCTTGCTTCAGAGCGTCAACCACGGCACGCGAATCCTTCAGGGACTGGCCCATCGGCGCCAGCATGTAGTCGATCAGGACCGCCATCGCCTGGCCCTCGACGACCGCTTGCCGGGCGGTCCCGATCTCGTCTTTCTCAATATCGGCCCAGGTCACTTCTTTTTTCTTTTCCAGATCTGCGTCGCCCGGTTTCATGTACTTCTCAAGATTAAAAGACTGGTCCTGCAGTGCATGAGTCAATTCGTGCGCCAGAACCGGTTTCTGTTGCTCGGCATCGACCCAGTCCAACAAATTCACCATCTTGGTCTTGGGATCGTAGTAGCCCGCCACCTGCTCACGCAGCAGCGCCACCAGAAATGTTCCCAGATCGAAGTCGCGAGGCAGCAGGCCGAACTTCTTCAGCACCAACTCAGACCGGCGCAAGCGCTTCGCATCTTCGTCCTCGGTCGTGTGCTTTTCAACGTAGGCCGCCACTTCATTGCGGTCGATCAGCTTTCTTTTGACTTCATGCTTGATCGGAAAGCCTGTGTCTTTGCTGGCGAAGTGTAGAATCTCATCTACTGACCGAAACAGTTCTTCGGCTTCCTGAGGCGAAATCTTCTGTTCTTGTGCAGGCTTGGCGCCCTCAGCAGTTTTCTGCGCCTGAGAGGCTGACGGTGTCTCCGGATGCGAAGCTGGCGCTTGCGCCAGCCCCAGCGCGGTCAAAGCACAGCACAACCAAGCTGTGCAAAGCTGCGAGAGTAATTTCCGATAGAATTTCTTCAGATCAATCATTGGTTTCTTTATGCCTGAGGCTGATCCTCGTCAAACCGCCGCTGAATGCTTCCAGAAAGCCTACGAGCTGCAAATGTCCGGTGAGTTCCAGCAAGCCATTGAGCTCTACACTCGCTCTCTCGAAGCCTTTCCCACCGCCGAAGCCTTCACCTTTCGCGGCTGGGCTTACTCTTTCCTCGGAGACTACGACCGCGCCATTGCGGAATGCCTTGAGGCCATCAAGGTCGATCCCGAATTCGGGAATCCTTACAACGATATCGGGGCTTACTTGATTCAACAAGAAAAATGGGATGAGGCCATTCCCTGGTTCCAGAAAGCAATGACGGCCCCGCGTTACGAAGCGCGCTGCTATCCACACTTCAATCTCGGCCGCGTTTACGAGCACCAGCGGAATTGGCAAAAGGCCAAAGAGTGCTACGCTCAAGCGTACGCATTGGATAAGCGATACATGGCTGCCCTAGCAGGCCTGCGCAGGTTGAGGGCCGCGTGGAATTGATTCGCAGGGGCTGCTTGCGGCAAACCCTTAACAGCTTGTCATCCTGAGCGGAGCGGTCCATTCCGGGAACCTCCGGCCCAACCTTGTGAGCGCCGTCACATCTTCACGGACCCGGAGAGTGAACAATTAACTGCCAAGGCAACCGTCGAAGCGCGGGGTTTCAGCCGTGTGAAAAGTTGCTGACGCGACCGTGGAAGCGCACGGCTTCAGCCGTGCGAAAAAACGTAAAAAATAATGCGGCTTTAGCCGCTGTGGAAATGGACAAGCCTGGAGATCGCACGTTCTTCGTCACCACCGTGACCTGGGAACGCAGACCCATTTTTCGCTCGGAGCGAGCCGCCAGCCTATTTCTAGAAACCCTATTCGCCTATCGCGATCGCGGCATTTTTCAGCTCTACGAATTCGTCCTCATGCCCGATCACGTCCATTTGCTACTGGCTCCCAAACCCATACTCGCCCTGGAACGCGCTATGCAGTTCATCAAAGGCGGATATTCCCACCGCTTCAGGAAGGAAACCGGATCACGGTTGGAAATCTGGGAGCGCAGCTTCACAAACCATCGCATCCGTGAGTGGCCTGACTACGAGAAGCACCGGCGTTACATCCAATTGAATCCCGTCCGCGCCGGACTGGTCGGGTTTCCACACGATTACCCTTACTCGTCCGCACATCCCGGATTTCCGCTGGATGTTGCGCCGCAGCGGCTAAAGCCGGTCGCTTGACGCCGCTGTCGGCACGGCTGGAAGCCGTGCCCTTCCACGGTGGCGCAGGCAGTTACACTATTTCCAAAGCTCCAGAAGTATCCTTCAACGCTGCAAACCACAAAAATCAGTCACAAATAATGACGCCAGCACCACCGTGGAAGCGCACGGCTTCAGCCGTGCGAAAAAGCGTAAAATAACGCGGCTTTAGCCGCTGCGGCCCACTCTCCCCGCCACCCACTCCCCCGCCTCCCCTGTCCCTAACTCGCCACCGATATCTTGCGTCGTCTTCTTTTGCCGCACTGCTTCCAGCACCGCGGCTTCAATCTTTGCCGCCTCGGTCGCCATGCCCAGATGCGCCAGCATCATTGCTGCCGTCAGAATCGCGCCAAAGGGATTCGCGATATTCTTCCCGGCAATCGGCGGCGCCGATCCGTGCACCGGCTCGAACATCGACGTTTTCCCCGGATGAATGTTCCCGCTCGCAGCCATGCCAAGACCACCCTGCAGGCCCGCGGCGAGGTCGGTAATGATGTCGCCAAACATATTGTTCGTGACAATGACATCGAACTGTCGCGGGTCGCGGACCATTTGCATGCAAAGCGCGTCTACGTACATGTGCTCGGCCGTGATCTGCGGATACTCCCGGCTCACCTCCTTGAAGACACGCTGCCACAAGCCCCCGACATAGGTCATTGCGTTGGACTTGTCGCACATCAACACTCGTTTGCGCGGACTTCCATCCTGCTTCTGGTGGCGTTCGCAGTATTCAAAGGCATATCGGACCACGCGCTCCACACCTTTGCGGGTATTGATATCCTCCTGGATCGCCACCTCATCGCCTGTTCCCTGCTTAAAGAAACCACCTGCATCTACATACACGCCTTCAGTGTTTTCCCGAATGACGACGAAGTCGATGTCTTTGGGTTCAATCCCCTTCAGCGGACACAATCCTGAATCCAGCAGGCGAACTGGACGCACATTGGCGTACAGGTCCATCTTGAAGCGCATGCCGAGCAGGATCTCTTTCGCGTGAATGTTCGACGGGACGCGTGGATCACCGAAAGCTCCGACCATGATTGCGTCGAATTCGCGGCCCAGCATGGCGAATCCGTCGGGAGGGACTGTGACACGGTCGGCGAGGAAGCGTTCTGCGCTCCAATCAAAGTGAGTAAGTTCGACCGCTGCGCCTGAGGCCGTGATGACCTTGACCGCCTCGGGGATGACTTCACGTCCGATGCCGTCGCCAGGAATGATGGCAATGCGTTTTTTGGGGCTCACGGGTGGAAAAGGTACCACACGAGCGGTGGGGTGGTCTTTTTCTGGCGGGTCCGGCTACTTCTTGCGTTGCATCTCGAAGTGGAAGGTTGTACCCTTCCCGTCCTGCATCCAGGTCCACTCCTCGCTGTAGTGGTCCGCATCCGGAAAGAAGTAGACTGCTCGGCTCATGTGTCCCTTTTGTGAGTCGGGGAGATTGGTGGCGTCAAAGAAATCGAAGGAAACAGTTTTCAGATCGGGCGAGATGGTCGCACGCATGCGTGGCTGGCTGCCGGACGGGCAAAAATGGGTCATCAGCAGATGATCTCCGTCCACGTAAAACAAGCTGAGCATATCCTCCGATCCCATCTTGTTTTCGCTCATCACCGCCGTTCCACCGGCGGCCAAGCGATAAGTGTCCACCACCGCGTCGTCCTGCGTGTTTTTGCCTTCCCACGTACCCACCATCGACTTGAATTTCTCCAGTAGTTTCTGGGCGTCAGACTGAACGAAAGCCGTGGCCGAAGCAAGCGCCATCAGCAGGACAACCAATGTGCGAAGGGTCTTCATCATTGATTCCGGCCCCTTTAAGGCAAGGACTTCGGCGTGGATAATAGCATTGCCCCACGTCCTCATCTGATTCCAATGTTGGATTTCGTTCAAGTGGTGCCGCCTCAGGTATGACTCGACACAGATCAGGTGCGATTCTGACGTCGTTTTGAGCCCGGTAGAGCCTAAATGCTGCTCGAACAGACGGGCCCCACTGCAGGGCTGGGACAAAACGAACCCTCCCGGCACCCTGTATAATCAGGGGTTGAAGATGACCTCCAGCACTGTGCAAGATAAGGTAGCATTAGCCCAAAAGGACAATCATCGCGGCCTGGCGGCCCCTGATTTCGGAGACGTCCACGCCGAATTTCGCGCCCTGATCTCCGGCAGCGGGGTCTATGACCTCGGCCAGCGGGCAAAAATTAGAGTTAACGGCAGTGACCGCCTGCGCTGGCTCAATGGCATGGTCACGAACAATGTTCGCGACCTCGCCGTAGGCAGCGGGGTCTATGCTTT
This sequence comes from Acidobacteriota bacterium, assembly GCA_013290025.1. GTDB lineage: Bacteria > Acidobacteriota > Terriglobia > Terriglobales > Acidobacteriaceae > JABCYV01. Next base: position 23,643 of record JABCYV010000021.1, on the reverse strand, counting down.
CCTGCTCAATCCCCAGGGACACATTCTGGCCGACCTTTATGCCTACAATCGTGGTGAATCGCTACTGGTCGACACCGACCAAACCGAGCTCGAGAAAGTCCTCGCTGTCTTCGATAAATACATCATCATGGACGATGTAGAGGTCGCGAACATCAGCGACCAGCTGACCGCAGTCGGAATTGCTGGACCGAATGCCGCGGAGATCCTGCGCGCGGCCGGGATTGACCCTCCGGAATTGCAGCCACTGCAGTTCGTCAATTTGAACTGGCGAGAGATTTCCCTGACGCTCGTTCGTGGCGACAACGCGAGCTTACCGTCATTCGAGCTGTGGATCACACCCGAAACTGTGGTTTCTTTAACTGAAGCCCTGATGAAATCCGGGGCTGTGCCAGTCGGCGCCACTGCGCTCGACTTGCTACGCATCGCCTCTGGCATTCCGCGTTATGGACAGGATATCCGCGAGCGCGACTTGCCACAGGAAACCGAACAAGCGCGGGCGCTCAACTTCACTAAGGGTTGCTACATCGGGCAGGAGATCGTCGAACGCATTCGCTCACGCGGCAACGTCCGTCGCAAATTTGCCGGCTTCGTCGTTCAAGGTCCATTGCCGGCAGTGGGTTCCAAACTCCAAATCGAAGGCAAGGAGGTTGGCGAAGTTACCAGCGCCGCTTCCCTGCCCTCAGCGACTCAAGTTCCGGTTGCGCTCGGCTACATCCGCCGGGAGGTTGCGACCCCGGGACAGCAGGTCGAGGCAGGAAACGCCAAAGTCAAAGTAACCAATCTCCCATTCGCGGAAGTCTTTAAGCCCTGAAGGAAAACTATGCCTGAGAAGAAACAGGACACTTTTACTGTAACCGATCGCCGGCTGTTCACTCCCGATGGCGAACTGCGCGAGGACATCACCGAGGAACAGGTGGCTAGCTCCCATCCGGTGGCTCAGCCAGCCCCAGCGGCGAAACCAGCTACCGCTTCAACTACTACATCTGATACCAGCTCCGATGCCGTTCCGCCCGCACCTACCGCCGCCGAGCAGCAACAGCAAGCCGACGCGTACCGCAAATCGTCTAAGGATCTCGATACTCGTGTCGAACTCAGCGGGCACTCTGCCAAAGAATTGGAGATGACCTTTGAGCGCTTCATGGCTTCGCTCTACATGACCGCTATGCTGCAGCTCGGCTTGATGCGCGAGGAGGGTGGCGAGCCTCGGGTTGACCTGATCGGCGCCCGCCAAACCATCGACACGCTCAGCCTGATCTCCGAGAAAACCAAGGGAAATCTCACCGCGGCCGAACAGAATTTCCTGCAAAACTGTCTCTATGAGCTACGCATGGCCTACGTCGATGTCACCAATGCCCTGGCGCGTCCTCCGCAAGCGCCGCTCAAGGGCACTGGGACTTAGGCGCGATGAACGCCACGCTCACGGTGCTGGGCAGCGGCACCTCTATGGGCGTGCCTACCATCGGTTGCGATTGCGCGGTATGCCATTCTTCTGATCCGCACGATCGTCGCACCCGCCCGTCCATACTGGTGGAATTCAACGACAAAAATGTCCTGATTGACACCACACCGGATTTTCGTGAACAAGCCATCCGCGAACGCATCCACAAAATTGATGCAGTGCTTTACACCCACGCTCACGCTGACCATGTTTTGGGGCTCGACGATCTGCGCCCGTTGAGCTTCCACCGGCCGCACAAGATTCCCCTTTATGCGCAGCCCGAAGCCGCTGCATTTCTACGCACGATGTTCAGCTACATTTTCGATGCGGAGTATAAGTACGGCGGTCTGGCGCAGGTCGAATTGCATCCCATCGATGGTCAGGTCGCACTGTTCGGGGCCTGCTTCGAACCGGTTCAAGTGATTCACGGTGACACCCCCATCATCGGATATCGTTTCGGTTCGGTGGCCTACTTAACCGACTTTAGCGAGATTCCCGAGCAATCATTCGCCCAATTAAAAGATCTGGACATCCTTTTTCTGGATGCGCTGCGCCGCAAGCCGCATCCGACCCACTCCACGATAGACAATTCGTTACGCATAGTAGAGCGGGTGAAACCGCAGCGAGCTTTCTTTACTCACATCTGTCACGATTTGCCGCACGCGGCAACCAACGAAACCTTGCCTCCGAACGTTCGGCTTTCCTACGACGGGATGAAGCTGGATTTCGAGATTTGATTCAAAACAAGACTGCTTACACCTCATCGGAACCCGTAAGGGTTCATGCGCTGGGTAAATACACACTTGACCTGATAGCCCGCTCCAGCCTGGGGAGTATCATTGTCACGGATCGTGACTATGTCACGTTGCATTCTCCTTGTCGATGACAACGCAGTCATCCGGCACATGTTGCGGACGGCCTTCGAGGAGCGCTCAGATTGGGAAGTGGGAGAAGCACAAAACGGGCGGGATGCAATCGATAAAGCACGAGAATCGAAGCCCGATCTGATCGTTCTGGATCTGTCGATGCCGGTGATGAACGGGCTAGAAGCCGCCCCGGTGCTCAAACGGATGCTGCCCGCAGTACCCATCATCCTGTTCACGCTTCACGACAACAAAACATTGGAGCGGGAAGCCTTAGCTCTCGGGGTCAGTGCGGTAGTTTCCAAAGCGGCTAGCATGAAGGCGTTGATCGATCAGGTCAAGGATTTGCTAAGAGCGGCGTAAGCCCGATTCCCAATCCTACCCGCGCCGCACGCGGCAACACCCCACCGCCTAGGGACGACGGTCCGACGCTTGAAACAACCGTGGAAGGGCACGGCTTCCAGCCGCGCCGCCAACATCGTAAGATTCCCACCCGTGCTCCTTCCAGTCCTGTCATCTCGAGCGAAGGATGACGATTCGCTTGCGAATCGACACGTGGAGTCGAGAGACCTTTGCGTTCGCCCCAACCAAACGACCGGGGAAGCGCACAGCTTTTAGCCGTGCGAAAAGGCCATACTTCCAAAGCGAGTCCTTTGCATTCTTCGCGAAATCTCTGCAAACTGTGCGGTTGAAGATTTTCGCATGCAGATCTTCCACAAACTCGAAGACGTGCCCGCCAACTTCGGACCTACCCTGCTCACGGTGGGCAACTTTGACGGAGTGCACCGTGCCCACACCCATGTGCTCGATGAGGTCGTGCGGCGGGCACGACAGCAGAATGTGAAAGCCATGGCAGTCACGTTCGAACCCCATCCCATGCGCATCCTGCGCCCCGATTCTGGATTGAAGTTGATCACGCCGCTTCCTGAAAAACTCCGCCTCCTGGAAGCCACCGGCCTGGATAGCGTCTTGCTGCTTCCTTTCGGTCGCGACCTATCAATGATGACGCCCCATCAATTTGCGGAAAGGATTCTGAAAAGGAAACTACACGCCCGCGAAGTGCACGAAGGTTACAACTTCCGCTTCGGCCACAAGGCGGCCGGCAACATCGAGATGTTGACGGAATTCGGGCGCAACCTGGGATTCGAAGTAATGGTCTATCCCGAGATGAGACTGCGCGGTGAGCCGGTATCGAGCAGCCACATCCGCAGTCTGCTCAATGACGGCCGGGTGAGCCGGGCACGGCATTTGCTGGGGCGGCCGTTCAGCATTCTCTCCACTCCCGGACGCGGCCGCGGATACGGGTCCAAATACACCGTTCCCACCATTAACCTCAGCCGCTACGAGGAACTCGTGCCCAAGGACGGTGTTTATATTTCGCGCACCCGTGTCGGGCTGGAGTGTTTCGATTCCGTAACCAACGTTGGGAACCGCCCCACCTTTGGCACAGACTCATTCGCGGTCGAGTCGCACCTGCTGAACTTTCATCCCCTTGAACTAACGCCGGAGACGGAAGTGGAGATTCACTTCTTGCAGCGCTTGCGCGACGAAATCAAGTTTCCCTCCATCGACGCGTTACGCGAGCAAATTGGCAAGGATGTGAAGAAGGCCGAGCGCTATTTTCGAGGTCTACAAAAAGTGAAGCATTAGGCGGGATAGTTCTTTCTCGATTATCAGTGAGGCAAGTAGCCGGTTTCCATGGGCAGTTTGCCATCGACCCTCACCACATTAACTCCGCCACTCACGGAATGCACTTCCACCAGCCCCACCGCGCCCGGAGTGGACTCCACTTGCTTTACCACATCGGCGTCCGAATCGACCATCATGACGGAATTCTTGTGCGCCGAAATGAATGCTTTCACTTCGCTCTCGGACATCTTATTTAGCCGCTCCAGTGTGACCATCTCCCCGCGGGAGGCCTTATGCAGCACCAGCACCACATCTTTTCCATCCGGCCACTTCTTCACTTCGGATCGAAAAATCCTTGCCAGGTGGGCGGAGGTGATATCGCCCAGGCTGTTGTCCTTGTCGACCACTACGGCCATGTGGTGCGCGAAGCAAGGCGCCAGCGACAGCAATACGAAAGCGAACACGTAGGTCACGCGATGGCTTTTCATACCCACGCCCTCAACTCATTTTCGATACGTTCCGATACCGTCAGGCTACCAGAGAAATGCTTTTCGAAAAGCAAAATCCAAGCAAAAACGCGCTGGAGCCGGTGTCAAAATAGGAACATCCGAGGAGTAGAGTTGGAGGCACACGTGACAATCCTAGCCTGTTCGCCTCATGCGCTCGCCGCGCGTGCCGCTTCTTCTAGCGCCTTCATCGCCACAAGGTAAGGACGAGGGCCATGGCTCACCCTTGCGACGCCATGCTCCGCTAGCACGCGGACGGGCGGAGTGGCGTCGCCGACCATGATGTTGAGCGGCAGGGGCGACTCTTTAGCTAGGCGCGCGATCAGACCGATATCAGCTAGACCGGGAGCAAACAGCCCATCCGCGCCGGCTTCCCAATATGCACGTGCTCTCTGGATCGCCTCAACGACCATAGTATCGTCATGCTGCTCGAGTGGTCGCTGGAAAAAGACATCGGTCCGAGCATTGATAAAGAAGCGGATGTTGGTTGCATCGGCCATCTGCCGAGCGCGTCGGATGCGATCAGCTTGATCGACTGTCGCGCGGAGTTTTCCATTCGCCGGAAAGCTGTCTTCCAGGTTGCAGCCCACTGCTCCCGCATCAATCGCTAGAGCAACAGTCTCGCCGACCACTTCCGGCGTGTCGCCATAGCCGCTTTCCAGATCGATCGTCACGGGTAAGTCCGTCGCCCCGACGATCCGACGTAGATTGTCGATGGCGAAGGCGAGTGGGATGCGCTCGCCATCGGCGAAGCCGTTTGCATTGGCGACCGACCAGCTACCGGTCGCGATCGCTTTAGCACCACCCGCAGCGACGGCCTTCGCGCTGCCTGCATCCCAGATGTTAAAGAGGACGAGCGGTTTTCCGGAGATATGCAACGCTCGGAATTGCTCGGCTTTGCCCCTCTGATCGGCCATTCTCTCCTCATGATGAATTATCGTGTCTGGAACTCCAATCATGCCGCCTCCTCTTGGACCGCCTGCCAGTGTGCGCGTAGTTCCTTGTTGAACTCCTCCCAACGTTCCTCGGGGAAGAAAATTCTGGCACCCTTGAACTCGACGCGGCGCCGAGTGCCCGGGATTGTATCGGCTAGCCAGCGCGACCATTTCACGTCGAAATACATGTCATCCGTTCCCCAGACGATGAGCGTCGGCGCTTTTAACATCTTCAACTGTGCTTCAACGGCAACTGTTTGCTTGTTGTCGAAAGCTGCGAGGAAGCGTTGCAGGTCGCGCGTACGCTGCTCGCTCCTGACCAGCTGACTCAGATATTGTTCGATGCTGTCGTCACTCAGCTGTTCGGGGTGCTCATAAGCTGGTCCCAGAGCTTGCGCTGACCGATAGACACTTTTGTCTGACAACATCGCATCCAACGTTCCACGTAAACCGCCAGAGGCCGCCATCGCGAGGAAGGGTTTGAATGCCTCGGGCGGCCAGTTGTCGTGAGTGTCGCAGTCGGTGAGCGTGAGGCTGCGGACGCGCCCCGGGTACAACGCGGCGAAAATCTGCGCGATACCGCCACCGCTGTCGTTGCCCACGAGGTCCACTTGATCAATGTTCAAGGCATCGATAAATTCCTTGAGCATCCTGGCATTGGCCGTCACGGACACGTCCTGATCCGGCGCGATTTCGGTGTCGCCATGCGCAAGCAGGTCCACGGCGATACAGCGCCGGATGTCGGACAACTCCGCCAGCTGATAACGCCACAGATACCCGTTCAGCAGCACGCCATGAACGAACAACGCGACCGGTCCGGTACCCTGTTCCATGTAGCTGATACGGCCGGATGCGGTCTGCACGCTACGCGGGATGAGCGATGATTTCTTTCCAACCATGGCTCACCCCTTCCTCGACGCCGCTGCGTAAATGTACGCTTCCTTCAACTTTTGCGCGCACTCATCACAACACACCTCAACCGTCTTGCCGCCGATTTTGACTTTGATGGAATTCGCATCGAGCTTGCAGTCGCAAGCCGCACAAGTTTTCTCAACCATGGCATCGCTCTCCAATACCCGAAGTCCGGGTGGACAACAGTAGGCCACACAGGAAGAGAGACCCGCTGTCAGAATCTTTAGCGATTTGCTTGAACAGGCGCTAACAATGCAGCGCCGAGCGCCGGAACTCGGAAGGCGAGCGGCCGTAAGCCTGGCGGAAAGCTGCGCTGAAATGGCTGTGGCTAGAGAAGCCGAGGTCTAAGCTCAGAGCAGTCAGGTCGTCATATTGCGCGAGAAGGTCCAGCGCCCGCGCTAGCCGTAGTCGCAACTGATAGCGATACAACGGCAGGCCTTCCACTTGTTGGAAGACCTGCGTGAGATAAACCGGGGAACCGCGCACCTCGGCGGCGATCTCGGCCAACGTCCAGCGTCGCGCGAGATCACTCGTCAGCACAAGCTTGACGCGATCTACCAGCCGCTGCCGTCCGACACTTGCGCCGGCCGCGTGCGTGGTGCGCAGCCCCAGCGCCCGCCGCACTAGGGTCAAGGCCAGGCTCTCTGCTTCCAGAGGTTCCGCGATGTTCTGGCGCAGGCCGTGTCGTAGCAGCGCCACGAGCGCTTGAGCTCGCGCGTCAATCCGGAGACGCTGCCGCTGAAATGCGAGCGTCGCGCCGTCGCGCAGAAAAGTGGGTGGCGCCAGTTCACGCAGGAGCGGTTCACTGATGGCCAGCGACAGACTAGCATCGCCACCCGGCACGGGATGGCTAACCTGGTAGTCTTCGGTGGCATTGAAAAACAACACCTGGTTCGCCTCAGCTACGGCCTGGTCATGTCCAAGATGGCGCACATAAACGCCGCGGTACGGAAACACGACTTCCGTTACGGTCGCGAACTCTTCCGCACTCTGCTGCTGGTAGCTTCCCCGGCAGTACACGTCCCGGATCGTAACCGTCGAGGATTTCAGCAGAAATTGAACGTCAAATTCAGGCACGCGTTTAATATCGTTTCTTAGCGCCACACTCTTGACCCGCCAGTCGTACAAAAAGCATTATCGCATTTCATACGTCTGGTGCTCTCAATCGCTCCCTACGATCATTGCTGAAGACTCTAGTCTCGAATCCTCAGATTGCAACCTGGAAACTCTTTAGCGCACTCTAACCGTGGGCTCAACTGACATCCCGGGCCGTAACAGGTGCTGCGGATCCTCTCCAGGGTTGAAACGAATCCGGACCGGCAACCGCTGCACGACTTTGACGAAGTTGCTGCTGGCATTCTCGGGGGGCAAAAGACTGAACAAGGTTCCGGCGGCGCCCGAACACCTGTTTGCTGCGACCCCCGCTGTTTAGCGGGGCTACACTTGCGCGAAGCCGCCATCTACAAACAGTTCAATTCCTGTGACGTAGCTCGCGTCATCGGAGGCAAGAAACACCACGGCCTTGGCGATCTCATCGGGCGTGCCGAACCTGCCGAGCGGAGTGACGCTGGAAATCATTTTTTTGCGTTGCTCGCCGCCTTCTGCGGAGGCCAGCAGGCCGCTCAATCCCGGGGTGTCGATGGAACCTGGGCTGACCGCGTTCACCCGAATGCGGCGGTCCTTTAAGTCCGTTGTCCATGTCCGCGCAAACGAACGAATGGCAGCTTTGGTAGCGCTATAAACACTATTGATTGGCAAACCTTTGCTGGCGACGATGGATGAATTCAGGATGATCGCGGCGCCGTCCGGCAGAAGGGGAAGCGCTTTCTGCACAGTGAAAAGCAGGCCTTTCACATTGATGTCGAAGGTCCAGTCATAGAGCTCCTCTGTGATCGTGCCGAGGGCGGCAAACCTCGCGACCCCGGCGTTAGCGAACACGATATCGAGTTTTCCTTTTTCCCGCTTGATTTGTGCGAAGAGACGATCAAGATCGCCAAGATTCGCCACGTCTCCCTGCACGCCGGTCACATTTCTTCCGATCTCCTTTACCGCCGCAGCCAACTCCGTCTCACGACGCCCGGTTATGAAGACGTACGCACCTTCGTTGACAAAACGCTTCGCGGTTGCGAGGCCGATGCCGCCATTGGCGCCAGTAATGAGTGCAATTTTTCCTTCCAGCTTGCCCATATATTTCTCCTTATAATTGTCATTCTGTTTCGCATTTTTTTACGACCGCTACTCGCGGGCCAACATTATCTGCCCCAAATGGTAGGACATATGATTGGTTCGATTTAGGAGGACAGCCAGCCGGTTCCGGGTGGGATCTTTGGCATAGTCCTCGTCGGACATGGCGCGATGTTGCAGCAACCATTCGTTCGCGGAAAGACTCGTAAACTCCGAAAGAAGCTTCCCGTTCACCTCGTCCCAAGACTTTTTCAGCTCTCGGGCGGAAGGGATTTGCGCCGCTGCCTTATCTGGATTGGAGACGAAGATGGCATCTAATTCGGGGTGCAGTCGCGGTCCAATGCCCAGAATCGAAAACATCGCGTCGTGAATTGCGATGAGATGCCCCCAAAGGTAGATGAGACGGTTCTTTCCTGGGGCCACTTCTTTTAAAAGTTGGTCTTCGGTGAGATTTGAAAATATCTTGTCAGCTCTCTCCAGGACGAGATTCCAGGAATTGAGCGCCACTTTCACTGACAATTGCTGGGATGTCATTTGAAATCCACCTCTTTCAACTTCTGTGCACCTTCAAGCAGCCATATCGGCCCGTGGCTGAGGGCTCTTCCTTCTATTGAACCGAATCATGCCGAACCGTTGTGAGAGGGCGCGCCACTTTTCAATGAACCCCCAGAATACTGCTGACCAGCTGCTGTGAAAGATCATGGGTGGTGTGATTCCACAGCCGACCAAAGAGCAAGGAATGCCTGTGCAGGCCCAGCACCAGCAGATCACTTTGGTTTCTCTGTACGCATTCCACGATCGCCTGCACTTCGTCCCCCTCAACAAGTTCAGTCGTCAGGATTACCCATTCCCGCTGAGCGGCCGCTCGGGCATGGGCTTGCAGGTCTCGGTAGTAGTCAAGGGCTTGCTGACGGAGCACCTTAGTTCCTCCCGGCACCTCCGCATCGATGTATCCAGCATACGGAGGCAGCTTCTCCTGCACCGACACTGCCCTCAGTTCGGCGTTGAGACTCTTCGCAAGATGGATGCCAGTGAGTAGTGCTCGTTCGGATTCCGGAGATTCGTCGTACGCGACCAGAATTTTGTTAAACATCGTTGACTCCTTGAAAAACGCACGTCCATTCGCGTCTCCTGCAATTCTCCGAAAATCATCGCGTTTCCGCGCCAACAGTGGGGAGCGCATCCCATTCACGGATCGGGATCACCAGAAATAGCTCGCGATGCCCCGGAAGACTGTTGACGTAAGGCTCACCATTCGAGCCGTCCTGGTTCAGTGTCTGCATCATCTTTTGATCCAGTCCGATGATCATGATGTGCGGCCCAACGTGGAATTCATCCCCGTTTCCCGTCACATGGGACTTGTTAGGTACCCATTTGCCACCGTACATATATGAAATTCCGATACCCTGCACATTGGGCGTACGACCGGCCATGCTGTCCTTGAGGAACTGCAGAAAGACCTGGTCAAAGCAGCCGGGCTCATCATGGTTGGTTCCAGGAAACCCTGGAAGACAAGTCCACCCATTGGTGCCGGCCCGGAGAACCCGGAACTCGCCGCTGGGCGAAGTTGGATAATCGAGCACGGTTGCGTTTCGCGTAACAAATTCTGGACCTGCCTGCAGAGCGGATGCGATCTTCTCCGCATCAGACTTCGACTTGCTCGATGCTGGCATTTGCGCGTAGGTGACGACGGTGGCGATCAGTACTAAGAGAGCGACCTTTTTCATCGAGATTCCCCTCTGCATGACGCCCTATGGGCGCCCCATGATGTGCACATGCGCGTAGGGGGAGCCGGCCCACATGATGTAGGCTCCAGTTGGCTTGTGCGTGGTTGGCAGTCCAGTGGTTTTGGGGTCGAATGGCCACATGATCATCCAGTGGGGACCTACGTCGATGGGCATGCTGGTCGTGTCATTGGGATCGGAATCGCTTCGCTGACTGGCCCCGGCCAGCATGTAGGTGATGCCTGGCACCGTGTTAGTAGGTTTTGGTTTGTGAGCTTTGGCGTCAGCGAACCACTGCATCGATGCCGCATCGACACACATGGGCGGTTCGCCAACAACTTTCGGATTTCCCGGCATGCAGGTGAAGCCGTTGCCGCCTTCGCGCAGGATCACTTTGTTGCCCTGCGCATCTGTATCGATGATTCGTGCGAACTTAGAAACGTTATCTGGTCCTGCAGACATTGCACGAGCTATCTTTTCCTGTGTCGTGTCACCGGCCTTGCCCGATATTCCGTTGTGCGAAGTCGTCGATTCGGCACGGCCCACAAACCTGACTCCAATTATCAGAAGCAGAGCCAGTACCGTGATGGCGCTGGCCAAAACTTTACGCTTCGAACTTTCCCATCTCATGTCTCCTCCTCTGACGTGTCAGCTGTTCTTATCCACGAATGTCGCCGAGTCGCTTCCTAGCTCGCCCGCGGGAAAGCACCCGCCTTCGAGTTCGCATTCGGGTTGGAGCCGATCGTCCAACTCACGGCCTATTGTCATGGGTTGTCTCCAAACTTGAAGCTTCTACGTCTTCGTTGTTGGATCTTTCTGGCTACTTGGAAATCCCAGCCACATCATTACCGCCAAACTGGAACAGGATCTTACCGCTCCGATTCGATTTCAAGGATTGCTTGAACGCTTCCTTGAACTGGTCGAGCGGGTAGACATGATCCACTGCGGAGGACAGCGATCCATCAGCTACGAGGTCTCCCAGCTTCTGGTAAATCTCCTCGATCTCTGTGCGGGGTGCGTTGCGTATCCAATTGATGAGCCAGAATCCGTGGAGGCTAAGACCACGGTATATGAGGTCTCCGGGCGGTATGGCAGGGAACTGCCCACTCAGCATCGCGTAAACCACAATCGAGCCGCCAGGTTTAAGCGATTTGGCCAACTCTCCCACAGGAGCTCCGCCGAGCGAATCGAGCACGAGGCTGAGTTTCTTCCCGTCGAGAGCCTCCTCAATATCCTTGAGTAAGTTGTCGCCTTGGAGCACCACGCGGTCACCTCCCCACTGCCGCACCTGTTCGGCAGCTTCTTTCCGGCGAACGACGTTCAGCGTCTTGACACCTGCGAGCTTCGCGAGCGCAAAGATGTACTGTCCCGCGGCGGAGTTGGCTGCGGTTTGACCGATCCAGTCGCCGGGCATCAGGGAAACGTATCGGTTCAGCAGGAGGTAGGCGGTAGCAGGATTAATCCCTATCATCGATAGTTGTAGGGGATCTGCTTCGTCGCTCATCGGCACGATGTTGCGCACTGGGACGACAACTTGGTCTGCCCAAGTTCCCTGCTCGTAGTTCGGGATAATCAGGACTCGCTTATTCCGCAGACTGACATCAACCTTCGATCCAATCTTGGCGACTCGGCCAACACCCTCCGCGCCTACCGAGGAAGGGAAGGTCGGCCGGACGCCGTAGTTGCCGCTGACGAACAGAAAGTCCGATGGATTGAGCGGGGCCGCTTCCATCGTGATGAGAACATCCTCCTGGCCAAGAGCCGGTTCGGAGACCGTGTTGAGTTCGATGACATCTGAAGGTTCGCCGTGAGCCATAAGTTGCAACTGTCGCATAAAGAGATCTCCTTTCGTTCGAAACAGTTTACGGTTTGACTGTGCGTGCCGAAAGCCGGCGGTCGAGATCGCGGATGTACCTATCCGGGGAATGAACTGCCGAACATCGGCTTCCCGCTCTTGGACTGCTCGCTTCTTGCCTCGTCTTCAATGACATCCCAGTGCTCGACCAAAACCCCTTCTTCCACGACGACGATGTCGGCCGCTATCCAACTGGCTGGAGCACCAAAACCGGAAAAGCGTCCGTGAACGATCACGAGACTGCCCTCGGCCACGATCATGTCGTGCTCGTATTTCAGGGTGTCGGGCATACTCTTAATGAGTTCGAAGAGTCCGTCGCGTCCCGGAGCAATGTGGGCACTGTGCTGAATGTAATTCGGTGACCAGAACCTTTCCGCCGCCGCGTAATCGCGCTTATTGAACAGGGTTTCGAACGCTTCTAGAACGATGGCCTTATTCTTTGCTGGTGTTGATTTGCTCATTTTGCTCTCTCTTCTGTGATGTATGTCCGCAGCATTCCGTTTTCTGGTCCATCGACTGTTTCCTGATATTCGCGGCCCTGTCAAAACACGTATCCTCGCCGTTGCTAATCAGGCAAGCTGGATTATTGTTATAATCCACATACAGGATTAGATTCGTAATCCTGAGTTGGTTGCAGTTTATTTTGTGGAGGATACATGGGCTTTTCCAAGGCTCAAAGAGCAAAGACTCATGAGCGCATTGTTAAGCTCGCGGCGAAAAGGTTCCGCGAAGAAGGCCTTGCAGGGATCGGAATCGCGGGACTGATGAAGGAGGCGGGGCTTACCGTGGGCGGATTCTACAAGCACTTCGATTCGCGAAACGACTTAGTAGCCGAAGCAGTCAACTCTGCATTCGGCGGCTGGAAGCGTCGAGTTGACGCCGCCAAATCTGGCGGGCCGCCAGTGTCCTACGAAAAGCTGATTGACGACTATCTGAGCGAAGCGCACCGCGACAATCCGGGCACGGGCTGTGCCTTCAGCGCGTTGGCGCCGGAGATCGCGCGCAGCGATAAGCGGACCCGTGCACTTACCTCCGAACAGGTCCGGAACGACATTCAGTTGATTGCCGCTTTGCGTCCGGCCAAAGACAAGCGTAGGGCAAGATCGAGGGCGATTTTGACTTTCAGTGCGCTCGTCGGGGCTATGGCCTTGGCACGTGCGGTATCGGACGAGGCGCTTTCGCGCGAGATCCTGAAGACGGTGGCAGACCTTCTGAAGAAGTTCCGCCTCGAAGCACCATAAGAACTAAAAGGGCGTAAAGATTTGTGCGCTCTCTGGGGGCGGGCTTCGCATTGAGTCTATTTGTCAGCTTTAGCAAACTGTCGGGCCGCGTGCTCCTCCTACATTGTTACCAGATCCGCCGCGCTCTCGAGTCGTAGTGCCCAGGGCTGAAGTGCAAGCCCCGAGCGAGTGTGCTTACAGGCGCCCTTCTTGAACAAGCCGCGTCCGCATCGCTGCAAGGTGCGCTTGTGCATCGCGCAAGGTGGCACGCGTGGTGTGAACCGAGTGGGAGCCGAGGACGAGATCGTGCTTGTGCGGGACGGCCGAGCCAAGAACGAATTCAGTGTCGGTCCGCGCCTCGAACTCGACCGCTTCACCCGACGGCTCGAAAGCGGCCAATTCGCCCTGCCGTAACTCGTCGGGAACCGATACTTTGCCTGATGCGATGGCGGCCCAAAGGACGGTGTGGCCCGTCGGGGGCTCGTAGCGCCAGCGCTCATCGGCCTTCAGGCGTACGGAAAGATAGTTGATGGGCGACGGAGACACGATAGCGCTCGTTGCTGACCCGTAACTGCCAAGGAGGACGCGCGCCGGACCGTCTTGCGGCACATCCTCACGGGCTTGGTAAATGCTTGTGGTCGGACCTAATTCGAATTTCGGCGGCAACGCGATCCAAAGCTGGAAACCGCGCGTCCGACCGGCTTTGTCGAGCCCGCCGCCATGCCACATGCCGCGTCCAGCCTGCATCCATTCGACGCCGCCGGCCGACAGTCTGCCCCTGAAGTTCTCCGGATCGATAAAGCTGACCGTGCCTTCCGCGATGTAGGTCAGGGTAGCAATACCCGAGTGGGGGTGGAGGGGCCCATCGAAGGGCGCGCCTTCATGGTCGAACAAATCGAGAAACACGAATGGCTTCAGGATTTGGCCGAAATCGGACGGGCTCATCAAACGTGTTATCGGGCCGTGCGTCTGGCCGCGCGTGCGCTGAGCGATCGCGCGCGCCAAACTCGCTGGTGGTGATTTAACTTGGTCAAAGGTCATTGGGTTTCCTTTCGAATCAGAGGAGTCGTTGTCGTGCCCTGGGGTGTCCGATGGTTTTCTTGCTTTCCACCTTCAGGATCCGGCTGCAGCGGAGCAGTGATTGCCACGGCGGTAAGAGCGAGATCAATCGAGAATGCACCTGCTCCCCGGATCAGCAGAAACACAACCATCGCGAGCACCAGCAAGTGATACTCGAAGCCCTCGCCTTTCTGAGCCCCGCTCCAATTCATGAAGAATCCGAAGCCGCGATGCACGGTCAGAATCGCAACTAACATGTTCATGCCGATTCCGAACGCTGCGATTCGGGTGACGAGTCCCAGAATGAGGCCGAGACCACCGAAAAACTCCGCCGCAATCGCCAGGAAGGCGAGCGGAGCAGGGATGTGCATCATGCCGGTAAAGAAGCCCATGGTGGCGGAAAAACCCCAGCCTCCGAACCAGCCCAGCATTTTCTGCGCGCCGTGCACGAAAAAGACAACCCCCAGCACCAGTCTCAAAATCACCGTCGCTGTGTTTTCATCCGCGGCAACTAGTTTGCGAATCATCTTTTCCACTCCCCTCAATCACGTTATATTGATATCAATATACTTGACATCAATAATATGATGCGGAAGGATCTGGAAAGGACGCAGAGAAATGCAAGACACGTCTGGAGTTCATGTCTGGTTGGTGCTCGTGAAAGCCTTCCACGCCCTGGGGGCTGTTGCGGAGCTGAGCTTAAACTTGAGCCGGGCCGGGCTCGGCGACTCGGATTTTCGCGTCCTTGAAGTGCTGCTCCACAAGGGGCCGTTGCCGGTCAATACGATTGGTCCCAAAGTATGGCTCACTCCGGGATCGATCAGTGTCGCAGTCGATAGGCTGGAGAAGAGAGCGCTTGTGAAACGGAAGAATACCGACGACCGGCGGGTACGCCTGGTCGAGCTCACACCGAAGGGACGCGCGCTCATCACCAAGACTTTTCGGGAGCACGCGATTGCGATGGAAGAAGCCGCCAGCCTCCTCTCAAAAGAGGAGCGGCTGGTCCTGCTGCGGCTCCTCAAAACACTGGGAAAGGGAGGGGATGATGAATCTTAGCGGAGCCGAAAAAGAAGTAGCCCCATATCCATATGGCACCTTTCGTCCCGTGTCCCGGGATTTCGTGGATCCGCTTCCTAGCTCGCCTGTGCGTGCGAACGCTCCGCGCGTTCGCGTTCCGCTTGAAGCCAATCGTCCAACTCCCGGCCCAGTTGTTCGCCACGTTCGAGATAGATTTCGTGTGCGCGACGTCTGATTTCCTCCTCACGCGCCGAGTTCCCTGCCGATCCCCCTCCCATCTCCGCCTGGCTAGAGGTCGTCTGGGCTGTACTTACATTTTTCTTTTGTTTCCAGGACATACTCATCTCCTTCTTCCTTGTGACTCAATCCGAATTCGGCGCACTCTATGCAACTCCGTTCTTTGTAACCAGCACCACACGGAAGCGAGCCTTGCCTGCCATCATGCGAGCGTAAGCATCGGCGGCCTGTGCGAGAGGAAATGTCTCGATCATCGGGCGGATATTCTCCAGGACGCTGAAGGCGAGGGTGTCCTCACCATCGATCGGTGTGCCCGTCAGGCTCCCGCGTATCGAGCGCCCTCCAAAGACCAGAGGGAACGCATTCAATTGGATCTGGTCCTGCGGCACTCCCACCACGATGAGCTGCCCGCGGGCCGCGAGACCGGACACCAATGATCCCATGGCGTTGCCACTGGTTCCTGTTGCGAGAATCGCCCTTGCCCCGCCCATCCGCTGCAGCGCTGCTGAGGCATCATCGACAGCAGCATCGATGTAGACGTGTGCGCCCAAATCCTTTGCGAGCTTTTCCTTGTCGCGTCCACGCCCAATCGCGACCGTACGAAATCCCATGTGGCGCGCAAACTGGACACCAAGGTGCCCAAGGCCGCCAATGCCCTGCACCGCGACCAGATCTCCACCACGCAAGCCAGCATTGCGAAGCGCGTTGTAGGTGGTAATACCCGCGCAGAGAAGAGGAGCAGCTCCTGCGGATGTGAGCTCATCCGGAACAGAAGAGAGGGCGCGTGCTTCAGCGATCATTAATTCTGCATATCCTCCATCCACGGTTACTCCCGACGTCACGGGGTTCTGACAATTCACGATGTCTCCGCGCCGGCACGGTTCGCACACCCCGTCTTCTCCGGCAATCAGGCCGACACCAACCCGTTGACCGACTTTCCATCTGGACACTCCGCTACCGACAGCTTCAATTCGGCCAACCACTTCATGTCCGGGAACACGCGGCAGAGTCAAACCAGGATAAATGCCCATGACCGTGGCGGCGTCGGTGTGACAGATTCCGCATGCTTCGACCCGAATCCGAACTTGACCTGTTCCAGGCTCGGGGATTTGCCGTTCCACTACGCGAAGCGTGCCCGGCGCCGAGACTTCCACTGCCTTGTATGTCTCTGCCATTTGATTCTCCTTTGAAGTTTCTCTGTGCCCGCTACGATTTCGAACTGAGATTTCTCTTAATCAGTCTCTGGATCAGATGACAATAGAGACCGATCGGTCGCGCCATGGGCAAGATAATTTTGAGGAAGGCGGGTAAAGTGAACCTCTGAAAATTCTCGCGCCGTTGGAGCCTCGGTCGGTGGCGGGGTACTGCCCTAAAAAACCCAATTCTACGATGAGCGGATTACCGCCCTGCGGCTTTCTGGCCGCGGAGCACCATGCAAGTGGAAGCCGCTTTCGCTATCAATTCGTTCCTCTGGTCGGTGATGGTGCACTCCACATAGCCGATCGTGCGCCCTCGCTGCACCACGATACCCTCCGCTTTGAGTTGTGCTTCCCAAACCGGACGAAAGAAATTGATTTTCAATTCAACGGTTGTAAACGATTCCTCCGGGGCGAGCGTGCTGGCAAAGGCCATACCCATTGCCGCGTCAGCAATGTCGCAAAGGATGCCGCCGTGCAGCGTCCCCATGGGATTTGCATGCTGAGGCCCGGCTGTCAAAACGACTGTCGCCCGCCCGTCAGCAATTTCTCCTGCCTCAAATCCAATCAGACGCATCACGGGGACGTCGTTCGCTTTTGCCCGCTCCCTAAAATCGGATTTCACTGGAATCTCTTGAGCGCTCATGACTTGCCCACCCCACCTTTCGATTGTCGCGCGCGAACCTCGGTTTCGAGATATTCCTCCAGATGACGGCAGGCAAGATCGAGGGGCCCGTCCCTCCGCTGCAGACGACTCACCATCAAGCTGCCTTCGAGCGTGCTGGCAATCAATGTTGCCAACTTCGCGGGATCGACATCGGAACCGACCTCGCTTCGCCGTTGCCCGTCCTCGGCAATCGATTGCAGGCGATCGAGCCACAAACTGAGACCTCTCCGAGCCTTCACTCGCAATTGCGGGTTGCCGTCGTCAGAATCGATGGCCGTATTCAGCAGCGGACACCCTCCCGGCACCAGGCCACCGCGCCGGTCCCGAAAGTTCCGCACGATCTGCTTCAAGCGGTCAACCGTGTTCAGGATCTTCTCCGTTCCTTCGAAACGCGTATCCATGGCGATTTTCCACGCGTAGTCGAAGGCGTCCCCCGCAAGCTCTTGTTTGCTCCCAAAGTGCCGGTAAATTCCGCCCTTCTCTAACCCGGTGGCTCGCATCAGATCAGAGAGCGCGGCGCCCTCATAGCCTTTCTGATTGAAGATCGGTGCCGCCTTCCGAATGATTTCTTGCCGGGTCTGCTCGCCCTTGCGCACTTCAGTACTCCTAGAGCAGCTAATTTGCCGACCGCCTGCCGCTTTCGCCGGCACTCTATCACAATTGGATGAGACCGAGTGGTCTCTAGTTGCAGCGAAAGTTCGCAGGTCCGCAGCCGCAACGCATGGGGATAGCTTCCTAATTGCCGACTATCAGCCGAAATCGATCTGTTCTCTCGGGCCGCAAGCCTTGAGGTTATAATGGCGCGCACGGATGGCCCTCACCACCGGAGCAAAGCTTGGCCCTTATGAAGTCGAGTCGCTGCTTGGTGCCGGCGGCATGGGAGAGGTTTATCGCGCCCGCGATACGCGGCTGGACCGCACCGTAGCAATCAAGGTCCTCGCTGCTCACCTTTCTTCTTCGCCGGAATTGAAGCAGCGCATGGAGCGCGAAGCCAGGACGATTTCTTCGCTGAACCATCCCAACATCTGCCAGCTTTACGACATCGGCTCACAGAACGGCACCGATTATCTTGTCATGGAGTTTTTGGAGGGAGAAACCTTGGCGGAGAGGCTGCGCAAGGGCGTGATGCCGATGCACGAGGTCCTCCGGATCGGAATCGCTGTCGCCGAATCGCTCGAGGTCGCACATCACCAAGGCATTGTTCATCGCGATCTCAAGCCTGGCAACATCATGCTGACGAAGGCTGGTGCCAAACTGATGGACTTCGGTTTGGCGAAGTCCGCAGCTGCGGGCTTAACTGCGGCAGCTTCGAGCGTCCCCCTTTTATCGGCGGCGCGGACAATGACAGAAGCTAGCCCCATGTCGCCGCTGACTACTGCGGGTACGATCGTCGGCACCATCCAGTACATGGCGCCGGAGCAGATTGAGGGCAAGGAGGCAGATGCCCGATCAGACCTGTTTGCCTTAGGTGCAGTTCTTTATGAGATGGTGACCGGCGGCAGACCGTTCGTGGGCAAAAGCCAGATCAGCGTGGCGAGTGCGATTCTCGAGAAAGAGCCGGAACCTATCTCGGCGATACAGCCGCTCACCCCGCGGGCCCTCGAGCACTTAATCAATACCTGTCTGGCAAAGAATCCCGATGACCGGTTCCAGGCAGTCCACGATGTGAAGCTGCAGTTGAAGTGGATCGCGCAGAGCGGGACCCAGGCTCTGCGGCAACCGGAAAAGAGTAACCAGCGAGGGTGGCTCCCGTGGCTCGTCGCTTGCGGTCTTGCCGTCCTGTTGATTGGGCTCGCCGTGTTATGGCGCAGTTCCAAATCTGCGGACACGATCACGTACTTTTCTGCTCCCCTGCCATTTGCAGCTCGAGATGTGGCGGTTTCTCCCAACGGACACACAGTAGCAGTTGTGGGTCATCGCGGTTCTGAACAAAACAACGTCCTCTGGATCTACGAACCGGGATCGCAAGAGGCGACCAGCCTTGCCAACACTGGAGGCGCCAACTTTCCATTCTGGTCTGCTGATGGGAGGTCGCTCGGTTTTTTTGCGGAAGGTAAGCTGAAGAAGCTGGAGTTATCGGGCGGACCGGTGCAAACGCTCTGCGATGCGCCCACGGGCCGGGGTGGCGCGTGGAATAAAGATGGGGTCATCCTCTTTACTCCGACAGGATTATTGGGGGTTGGTCTCTATCGAATTTCGGCGTCGGGTGGAACACCAACTCAGATCACCATTCCGGACAAAAGCTTGGATGAAGACAGCCATCGCTGGCCGGTATTTTTGCCGGATGGCATCCATTACTTATATTCCGCAATCAACCTCTCTGGCCGAAAGGATCGATTGCATTCGATCTACGTGGGTTCATTGAATTCTAGTGAGAGGCACTTCGTTACCAAGGCCACGGGCAACGCCACTTATGCCGCGCCGGGGTATCTGGTCTTCTACCGCGATCAAACCCTTTTTGCTCAGCGTTTCGACGCAAAGAGATTTGATTTGAGTGGTGGGCCGATCCCAATCCTCACCGATATTCAATTCTGGCCGCGAATCTCCAGGGCGGTTTTCGGGGCTTCGGACATCGGATTGTTAGTAGCACAAAAAACTGCAGATTCGGGCGCTTCTCAACTGGCGTGGTTCGATCGGAAAGGTCAAGAGATTGGATCGGCCGTAAAGCCGGGCGTCTACGGCAATATTTTTTTATCTCCCGATGGCAGATTCGTGGCCTCAGACACAACCGACCCTGCGAGCCAGAACACGGATGTCTGGACTTACGATCTTCAAAACCAGAGTGCCAAGCGGCTCACCTTCGACCCCTCCATTGACTCCATGCCGATCTGGAGTCCAGATGGTAGGCAAATCGTATTTGGCTCGAATCGTGGACTGAGGTTTGATTTGTATCTGAAAGACGCCACCGGCGCGCAAGAGGAAAAGCTCATTCCCCAGGACGGTCCCGACCGATTTCCAAACGACTGGTCGCGCGATGGTAAGTATGTGCTCTATGAGCGAGGCCAGGATCTGTGGTTTTTCAGTTTCCCGGCCCTCGAGCCCAGCCAGCTTCTGAAAGCGACCGCATCTCTCAAGAACGGGCGCTTTTCGCCGGATGGCAAATGGGTGGCGTACGCCTCGAATGAGAGTGGACGATGGGAGATTTACGTAACTTCATTTCCCGAGGCGCATGGCAAATGGCAACTCTCCAATGGGGGAGGAGATCAGCCGAAATGGCGAAGCGATGGCAAAGAGCTGTTCTACCTGGCTCCGGATGGGAAGATCATGGTCACGTCTGTAAACCTCGGAGCGAGTTTCGATGCCAGCACACCGACAGCGCTATTTCAGGCGAACCCTCGAGAAATGAACGCCACTTCGGAGCAGGCCAACTATGACGTATCCACAGACGGGCAAAGATTCCTGATCAATACCCAACTGAAGGCGGGAACTATGTCCATGTCGGTCGTACTGAACTGGACTCAAAAGTTGAAAAACTGAAGCTGCGATAGGCCCAGCCAAAGTCGTATTCATGCCGAGCTGCGAGCTAGCCGGAAAAAATGATTGTAAACCGACTGTTTGCCTTACGCGGTTTTCTTAGGCGTCGTTGCCTTAGGCTCCGCTTCGACCGTGACCTGCACCTGAGCACCCGGTTTTAGGCTTACATCCTCACCCTTCTCATTTTGGAGTTTGTTGTCGATGCGAATTTCCCGATACAAATCATCGGCCCCTTCGATGGCAATCTGCGCTTTTTCAGGTTCGTCGGGCAGAACCGGTTTAATGATCTTTTCAACGGTTCCGGGCAGCGTGACGGATGGCTTGTCGGACTCGTCGGATTGTGGTTTGTCGCTCATCGGCACGTCCTCCCAACGCGAAGAATGATAGCACGAAGAGTTTCGGACACTCGGAATCAAAACGGAGACGTGGTGCTCCAGATCAAAAGTTTGCTCGCACTTGTGTTTCTGGAAAGCTTCCGCAACAACCGAGAAATCGACTGCATTACTCCTGCCATCCCCCACCAAGAGCCTGATAGAGTTGCACCAGAGCGATGAGTTCATTCCCTTGCGCTTGGGCCAGTGTTAACTCTGCCGAGAAAGAATTGGTTTCATTGGTTAGCACTTCGAGATAATCGGTGGTTCCGGACTTGAAACGCACCTCGGAAAGGTGAGCCGCGTCCTGGGCTGATTCGAAGAGGCGCTGTTGCTGAACC
Source organism: Acidobacteriota bacterium (assembly GCA_013290025.1). Lineage (GTDB taxonomy): Bacteria > Acidobacteriota > Terriglobia > Terriglobales > Acidobacteriaceae > JABCYV01. Next base: position 2,015 of record JABCYV010000021.1, on the reverse strand, counting down.
CGAAATTCCCGAAACTTTTGATACGCAATCAACGCGTTCGAGACGTCACGAAACGCCCCCTGAATCGTTTGTTGATAGATCAACAGCAATTGTTCGTGCTGCGCTTCAGCCAGGCGAACGTTGGACTTGAGGCGACCGCCTTCGAAGATCGGCTGACTAATCGAGGAAGCCAGATTCCAGAGGCCTGCGGATCCAGTGAACAGGTTGGTCAGCGCGGGGCTTTCGTATCCTGCGGATCCGGTGAGAGAAATCTGAGGGAAGTAGGCTGCCCGAGCTACGCCGATTTGGGCATTCGCAGCGATCAGGTTTGCCTCCGATTCACGAACATCCGCCCGCCGTTCCAGAAGCGCGGAGGGAAGATCGCCGGGAACCTCCGGCAGATGAGGCTGCTCCGTCAGTTTCAAACCACGCGGAACATCGCCAGGATTATTTCCCAGAAGAATGCTGATTGCATTTTCCAACTGTCCGATCTGCCGCTCGAGATCAGGAAGTTCTGTCGCTGCGGTATACACCAACTGTTCGGACTGCCGCACATCGAGCAGCGAATCGATGCCGTGCTGCTCCAGCGTTTGCGTCAGGTTCAGCGAATCCTGGCGTGAACTCAGAGTTCGTTTCGCGATCTCCAATTCAAGATCCAGCTGCCGCAGTTGGAAGTAGTCCGTAGCCATATCGGCAACCAAGGTTGCGATCACTTGCTTCTGCGCCCATTCGTTCGCCAGCAGCGTCGCTCTGGCCGCTTCCGTCGCTCGCCGGTACTTTCCCCAAAAATCGAGGTTCCAAGCGGCCGACGCGGTCACCTGCCCTTGTGTCAGCTCGTACGACGGAATCGGACCAATCTTAGGATTCTGTACGCTGTTGATCGCGCCGCCCGCACTGAGCGTAGGCAGTTGGTCGGCACGCATGATTCCCACTTGAGCCTTGGCCTGAAGAACCCGCGTGGCCGCGATACGCACGTCATAGTTATTCTTGAGTGCCGTCCGAATTAGCTCTTGCAACTCTTGGTCCTGGAAGACCTCCCACCACTTTTCATCGCCAAGTGAGGCAGCAGACGCCTTTGGGGGTTCAGCACTGGCCGGCAGCTGAGCCGGTGAATTCGCTGAGGTCTGGTCCGCGACAGGTGCCCGATACGTCGTCGGAACCTTTACTGACGGTCTCTTGTAGTTGGGACCGACCGCGCAACCACTCAGGAAGCTGATCCCCGCGAACACCAAAAGCACCGAACGGAAGCGATTTTGTAAGAAATATCGAGTCATGATCTTAGTCCCCATCGGCTTCCTGCATCGCAAAAGCCGGGCTTTCCGAAGGCGCCTGCTCACGACCCGATCGGAAGAATGAAAAACGGTCGAGCACCTTCTCCTGGAATTCTTCAAGATAGAGATAGATGGCGGGCGTGACGTATAAGGTCACAAACTGCGAGACGATCAGTCCACCAATCACCACGAGGCCGAGTGGTCTGCGTGATGACCCGTCCGCCCCGTAACCGAGTGCGATCGGCAGAGCGCCCAGTAACGCCGCCATGGTTGTCATCATGATGGGACGGAAACGTTCCATGCTGGCGTCGTGAATCGCTTGATCGTCCTCGACTCCCTGCCGCACTCGCTGTTCCGCGAAGTCCACGATCATGATGCCGTTCTTTTTCACAATGCCCATCAACATGAACATTCCGATATACGCGTACAGTGATGCTTCTGCACCGAACAGCCACAGGGTGAACAGTCCACCGACCAAGGCAACAGGGAGTGACGACAGCACCGTGATCGGGTGCAGGTAACTCTCATAAAGAATCGCAAGAATGACGTACATCACGAACACAGCGACCAGCATGAGCGTAAGCAGGTCAGAAACTGTGTTTCTGAAGATGAGAGCCTCGCCCTGTAGCTGGCCCTGGACATCGGGGGTCAGAATCTGTTTCGCCGTGTCCTCGACGAACTGCGTGGCCTGACCCACTGTGTAGCCGGGCTTCATGTTGAAGAAGAGAGTCACGCTGGTGAATTGATTGATATGATTCACCGCCT